>NZ_JBEOUO010000004.1:0-230349 GCF_040302485.1 Streptomyces sp. NPDC126499
GCGGCCACCGGCGCGCCCGCGGCGCCGGGCGCCGCGGGCGGTGACGACCGCTCGTCCGCCGACGCCCCCGGGGCCGGCGTGCCCGGCTCTGTGCCTGGCGCCGAGGCGGCGGGTCCGGCCGTTGCCGCAGGCGGCGGTGGCGGCAGTCCGTCCGCCGAGGCCCCCGCGTCCGACGCCTCTGCCTCCGTAGGGACCCTGGCCCCCAGTGCCGAGGCGGTGGGCTTGGCCGGTGCCGTAGTCGGCGGTGACGACCGTCCGTCCGCCGAGGTCCCCGCATCCGACGCCCCCGCCTCCGCCCCCGGTGCCGAGGCGGCGGGCCCGGCCGGTGCCGCAGGCGGCGGTGACGGCGACTCGTCCCCCGGCGCCGACGGTGACCAGTCGCACACCGACACCGGCGTCTGGCTCGACACCGAGACCGCCGTCGCTCTGCTCGCGTCGCCGCTCGCCGGGATGGATCCCGCTGATCTGCGGCGGCTCGGGCGGGCGCTCAGGGACGAGGAGCGGGCCGGGGGGAACGCGGTGCCGGCGCCGTCGGACGTGTTGCTCGCGCGGGCGCTCGCCGAGCCCGAGCGGCTGGTCGCGCACGACCAGACGTACGCGCGCGGGGCGAAGCGGCTCGGGGAGCTGCTGCGTACCGCGCGGAACAGGCTGGCCGCGGGCGGCACCGCCGAGGAGGCCCTCTGGCTGCTCTGGAACGGCACGCCCTGGCCCACCCGGCTCGAACGCGCCTCCCTCCGCGGCGGCCCCGCCGGCCGCAACGCCGACCGCGACCTCGACGCCGTCTGCGCCCTGTTCGAGACCGCCGCCCGCGCCGAGGACCGGGTCGGCGGCCGTGGCGCGCTCAACTTCCTCGAAGAGCTCGACGCCCAGGACATCGCCGCCGACACCCTCACCCGCCGCCACCTCCGCCCCGACGCCGTCCGCCTCATGACCGCCCACCGTTCCAAGGGCCTCGAATGGAGCCTCGTCGTCGTCGCCGGCGTCCAGGAGGGCCTCTGGCCCGACCTGCGCCGCCGCGGCTCCCTCCTGGAGGCCGACCGCATCGGCCGCGACGGCCTCGCCGAACCCCTCACGCCCGGCGCCCTCCTCGCCGAAGAGCGCCGCCTCTTCTACGTCGCCGCCACCCGCGCCCGCGACCGGCTCGTCGTCACCGCCGTCAAGGCCCCCGCCGAGGACGGCGACCAGCCCTCCCGTTTCCTCACCGAGCTCGGCACCGAGCCGAAGGAGATCACCGGCCGCCCCCGCCGCCCCCTCGCCGTCTCCGCGCTCGTCGCCGAACTGCGCGCCACCACCGTCGACCCCGGCGCCTCGCCGGCGCTGCGCGCCGCCGCCGCCGAACGCCTCGCCCGCCTCGCCGCCCTCGCCGACGAGGACGGCAACCCGCTCGTCCCGGCCGCCCACCCCGACCGCTGGTGGGGCCTCGCCGAGCCGACCCGCAGCGCCGTGCCGCTGCGCGACCGCGACCGCCCGGTCGCCCTGTCCGGCTCCGCACTCGACCAGCTCGCCCGCACCTGCGCCCTCCAGTGGTTCCTGGGCCGCGAGGTCAAGGCCGACGCCCCCGCCACCGCCGCCCAGGGCTTCGGCAACGTCGTGCACGTCCTCGCCGACGAGGTCGCCTCCGGCCGTACGCCCGCCGACCTCGACGTCCTCATGGCCCGCCTCGACTCCGTATGGGACGCCCTCGCCTTCGACGCGCCCTGGAAGTCCGCCCAGGAGAAGGAGAACGCCCGGATCGCCCTGGAGCGCTTCCTGCACTGGCACGTCATGGACCGCGGCGGCCGCACCCCCGCCGCCACCGAGCACGACTTCGACGTCACCCTCGGGGCCGGCGAGTACGAGGTCCGCATCCGCGGCTCCATGGACCGCGTCGAGACCGACGAACAGGGCCGCGCCTACGTCGTCGACTTCAAGACCGGCAAGTCCGCGCCGACCAAGGACGAGGTCGCCCACCACCCGCAGCTCGCCGTCTACCAGCTCGCCGTCCGCGAGGGCGCCGTCGACGAGGTCTTCGGCGGCCGCACCCCGCAGCCGGGCGGGGCCGAACTCGTCCACCTCCGCCAGGCCGCCCCGAAGAAGGAGGGCGGCGACGCGCTCCCGAAGGTGCAGGCCCAGGAGCCGTTGGACGGCGAGTGGGTCGGCGATCTCCTCGCCACCGCCGCCGGCCGCGTCCTCGACGAGCGCTTCACCCCGACCACGGGCCAGCACTGCACCACCTGCGCCTTCCGCGCCTCGTGCAGCGCCCGCCCGGAGGGCCGCCACATCGTGGAGTGACACCGCCCGCGGGCCCCCGCCGCGAAGTCGCGGCGACGGGTCCACTCCGGCACCCTGTAAGGACCGGGTGTCTCGGGAAAGTCGCGAGGAGGCTCGCATGACGACCCACACCAGCAGGCTCCGCGCCAGGACCATCGCCACCGCCACGACCACCGCCGTCACCACCGCCCTCGTCCTGGGTGCCGCCCCGGTCGCCGTGGCCCAGTCCCCGCCGGCCGCCGTGCGGCAGGCCCCCAGCCCCTCGCCCGACCCCTTCAAGGGCCTCAGCGCCGACCAGATCGCCGACAGGGCCGTCACCGCCACCCAGTCCGCGACCTCGCTGCGGATGGCCGGCCGGGTCGTCTCCGACGACCAGCCGCTGGACGTCGACTTCTCCCTCAACGACAAGAACGAGTGCACCGGCGCCATCAAGCTCAAGGGCGGCGCCGCCGAACTCCGCCAGACCGGCAGGGTGACGTACATGAAGGGCGACGAGGCGTTCTGGCGGGCCTCGATGTCCGCCCAGCGGATGCCCCCGTCGCAGATCGACGCCACGATCGAACTGCTCAAGGGCCGCTGGCTGAAAATCCCCCAGGGACAGCCCGGCACCGAGGACCTGAGCGACGTCTGCGACCTGAAGGCGCTCCTGGACGACCTCGGCAAGGACAAGGAGCGGCGCACCGGCCTGACCCGCGGACCCGACGCCGAGGTCGACGGCACCTCCGTCGCCACCCTGGTCAAGAAGAAGGCCGACACCCGGACCGACACCGACACCGACACCGGCCCCGACACCGGTCGGGACACCCCCGAGACCACCACCGTCTCCGTGTCCGAAGAGGGCAAGCCGTACATCCTCAAGGTCGTGAAGACGGGCGGCGACGAACCCGGCTCGGTGACGCTCTCCGAGTACGACAAGCCCGTGAAGGTCGTCGTCCCGCCCGCCGACGAGACCGTCGACCTCTCCAAGCTGGATCGCGGCACCCCGGCCTGAGCACCCGCCCGAGCACCAGCGCCTGAGCGGTCGGGATTGTCGGTGGGTCCCGTTAGCCTCTTTGGAGTGACCGCACGCATCACCGACCCCGAGCAGCTCAAGGAGCTGCTCGGCATCCCGTTCACCCCGGAGCAGACGGCCTGCATCATCGCGCCGCCCGCCCCGCAGGTCATCGTGGCCGGAGCCGGCTCCGGCAAGACGACGGTGATGGCCGCCCGGGTGGTCTGGCTGGTCGGCACGGGCCAGGTCGCCCCCGAGCAGGTCCTCGGCCTGACCTTCACCAACAAGGCGGCCGGCGAGCTCGCCGAGCGCGTCCGCACCGCCCTCGTCCGCGCCGGCGTGACGGACCCCGAGGCCCTCGACCCCGACAACCCGCCGGGCGAACCCCGCATCTCCACCTACCACGCCTTCGCCGGACAGCTCCTCACCGACCACGGCCTGCGCATCGGCCTGGAGCCCACCTCCCGGCTCCTCGCCGACGCCACCCGCTACCAGCTCGCCGCCCGCGTCCTGCGCGAGGCCCCCGGCCCGTATCCCGCGCTCACCCGCTCCTTCCCCACCCTCGTCGGCGACCTCCTCGCCCTCGACGCCGAGCTCAGCGAACACCTCGTACGGCCCGAGCGCCTCCTCGCCCACGACTCCCAGCTCCTCGCCGAGCTCGCCGGTGCCAAGCTCACCAACGCCGACCTGCGCAAACTGCCCGAGGCCGCCGCCGCACGCCGTGAACTCCTCGACCTCGTCGTGCGCTATCGCGCCGCCAAACGCTCCCGCGACCTCCTCGACTTCGGCGACCAGATCGCGCTGTCCGCCGAGCTCGCCACCACCCGGCCCGAGGTCGGCGCGATCCTCCGCGACGAGTTCCGGGTCGTCCTCCTCGACGAGTACCAGGACACCTCCGTCGCCCAGCGGCTGCTGCTCGCCGGCCTCTTCGGGCAGGGCACCGGGCACGCCGTGACCGCCGTCGGCGACCCCTGCCAGGCCATCTACGGCTGGCGCGGCGCCTCCGTCGCCAACCTGGACGACTTCCCCGAGCACTTCCCGCACGCCGACGGCCGGCCCGCCACCCGCCACGCCCTCTCCGAGAACCGGCGCAGCGGCGGCCGCCTCCTCGACCTCGCCAACGGCCTCGCCGCGCCCCTGCGCGCCATGCACGCGGGCGTGGAGGCGCTGCGGCCCGCGCCCGGCGCCGAGCGCGACGGCAGCGTGCGGATCGCCCTCCTCCCCACCCACACCGAGGAGATCGACTGGCTCGCCGACTCCCTCGCCCACCTCGTCCGCACCGGCACCCCGCCCGGCGAGATCGCCGTGCTGTGCCGCACGGCCGGCGACTTCCCCGCCATCCAGGCCGCCCTCGTCGCCCGCGACGTCCCGGTCGAGGTCGTCGGCCTCTCCGGCCTGCTCCACCTGCCCGAGATCGCCGACCTGGTCGCGGTCTGCGAAGTCCTCCAGGACCCGGGCGCCAACGCCTCCCTCGTACGGCTCCTCACCGGCCCGCGCTGGCGGATCGGCCCCCGCGACCTGGCCCTCCTCGGCCGCCGCGCCCGGCTCCTCGTGCACCGGCCCGGCGAGGAGGCCGCCGACGCCGACCAGCGGCTCGCCGCCGCCGTCGAGGGCGTCGACCCCGCCGAGGTGATCTCCCTCGCCGACGCGCTCGACACCTTCCTCGACTCCGGCGGCGGCGAGGACGACGGGCTTCCGTTCTCTCCGGAGGCGCGGGTCCGCTTCGCCCGCCTCGCCGCCGAGCTGCGCTCGCTGCGCACCTCGCTCGCCGACCCGCTGATGGACGTGCTGCACCGGGTGCTCGCCACCACCGGCCTGGAGGTCGAGCTCTCCGCCTCCCCGCACGCCCTGGCCGCCCGCCGCCGCGAGACCCTCGGCAACTTCCTGGACATCGCCGCCGGCTTCGCCTCCCTCGACGGCGAGGCCACCCTGCTCGCCTTCCTCGGCTTCCTGCGCACCTCCGCGCAGTACGAGAAGGGCCTGGACAACGCGCTGCCGGGCGGCGAGAACACGGTCAAGGTGATGACCGCCCACAAGTCCAAGGGCCTGGAGTGGGACGTGGTGGCGGTGCCGGGTCTGGTCACCGGCCAGTTCCCCTCCACCCGCGCCCGCGAGTCCTGGGCCGCCCAGCCGCAGGTCCTCCCGCACGCCCTGCGCGGCGACGCGGCGACCCTGCCCGCCCTGGAGGAGTGGACCCCGGCGGCCATGAAGTCCTTCAAGGAGGACCTGCGCGAGCACCAGCACACCGAGGAGCTCCGCCTCGGCTATGTGACCTTCACCCGTCCCCGTTCCCTGCTGCTCGGTTCCGCCCACTGGTGGGGCCCGTCCCAGAAGAAGCCGCGCGGTCCCTCCGACTTCCTGACGGCCCTGTACGAGCACTGCGCGGCGGGCCACGGCGAGATCGAGGCCTGGGCCGACCCTCCGGAGGAGGGCGAGCAGAACCCGCTGCTGGCGGCCGAGCTCGCGGACCAGGCGTGGCCGCTGCCGCTGGACAAGGAGTCCCTGGCGCGGCGGCGGGAGGCGGCGGACGCGGTGCTGACCCGCCTGTGGACACTGGCCCCACAGGGCGACGGGGGCGCCCCGGTACGCGGTCACCAGGGCCCCGACCCCGACGACCTCTGGCTCCCGGAGGACCTGGAGGACCTTCCGGAGGAGCTGGAGGAGCCTCCGTTCGAGCCGGACCCGGACCTGGACCCGGACCTGGACCTGGATCCGGAGCGGGACGAGCCCCACGGCGAGCCGCACGCGCGGCCCCAGAGGGAGCCGCACCACGAGCCGCACGCGCAGCCGCAGGCCCGGTCCCACGCCGGGCCCCATGTCCCCGCACCCCGCGCGGAGGTCCCGTCCCTCACGCCCGAGGACGCCCGCACCATCGCCTCCTGGGACCGCGACCTCACCGCCCTCACCGCCGAGCTCCACCGCTCCCGCGCCACCACCCGCGACGTCGTCCTGCCCGCCTACCTGTCGGCCTCCCAGGTGCTGCGGTTGGCCGCCGACCCCGACGGTTTCGCCAAGGAGCTGGCCCGGCCGATGCCGAAGCCGCCGCAGCCGGCCGCCCGGCGCGGCACCCGCTTCCACGCGTGGGTGGAGTCCCGGTTCGAGGAGCTGCCGCTTCCCATGCTCGGCCCCGACGAGCTGCCCGGCGGCGAGGAGTTCGCGGGCGAGCCGGAGATCGTCGACGAGCGGGACCTGGACGCCCTCAAGGAGGCCTTCGACCGCACGCCGTACGCCCGCCGCACCCCGTACCGCGTCGAGGTCCCCGTCCACCTCTCCCTCGCGGGCCGGGTGGTACGGGGCCGGATCGACGCCGTCTACCGGGACCCGGACACCGGCGCGTACGAGATCGTCGACTGGAAGACCAGCCACCTGCGCAACGCCGATCCGCTCCAGCTGGCGATCTACCGCCTCGCCTGGGCCGAGCAGCACGGACTCGACCCGGAGGAGGTCGCCGCGGCCTTCGTCTACGTGCGGACGGGGGAGGTCGTACGGCCGTCGCGGCTGCCCGGCCGGGCCGAGCTGGAAGCCCTGCTGCTCGGGGCACCGGCCGACGACGGAGCGGGTTCCGGTGCCGGATAGGCTCGGTGGCATGAGCGAGACCCCGGACAGCGCCGTCCACCCCGCAGGCACCGAGGCCGGCACCGGCATCGAGACCAGCACCGCGACCATCCGCGCGTACATCGAGCGGCACCGGTCCGCCTTCCTCGACGACCTCGCCGCGTGGCTGCGGATCCCGTCCGTCTCGGGGCAGCCGGAGCGGGCCGGGGACGTGCGGCGCAGCGCCGAGTGGCTCGTCGGCGCCCTGAAGGAGACCGGTTTCCCGACCGCCGAGGTGTGGGAGACCGACGGGGCGCCGGCCGTGTTCGCGGAGTGGCCGTCCGGCGAGCCGGACGCGCCCACCGTGCTCGTCTACGGTCACCACGACGTGCAGCCCGCCGCCCGCGAGGACGGCTGGCACACCGACCCGTTCGAGCCGGTGGTCGTCGACGGCCGGATGTACGCCCGGGGCGCGGCCGACGACAAGGGCCAGGTGTTCTTCCACACCCTCGGGGTCCGCGCTCACCTCGCCGCCACGGGCCGCACCGCGCCCGCCGTGAACCTGAAGCTGCTGGTCGAGGGCGAGGAGGAGTCGGGCTCGACGCACTTCCGCGCCCTGGTGGAGCAGCAGGCCGCCCGGCTCGCCGCCGATGTGGTGATCGTCTCCGACACCGGCATGTGGTCCGAGACCACCCCGACCGTGTGCACCGGCATGCGCGGGGTCGCCGACTGCGAGATCGACCTGTTCGGGCCGGACCAGGACATCCACTCCGGTTCCTTCGGCGGCGCCGTGCCGAACCCGGCCACCATCGCCGGCCGGATCGTCGCCGCCCTCCACGACGCCGACGAGCGGGTCGCGATACCCGGCTTCTACGAGGGCGTCACCGAGCTGTCCGCGACGGAGCGGGCACTCATCGCCGAGCTGCCCTTCGACGAGGACGCCTGGCTGGCCACCGCCCGCTCCCACGGCACCCTGGGCGAGAGCGGCTTCTCCACCCTGGAGCGGGTCTGGGCCCGCCCGACGGCCGAGGTCAACGGCATCGGCGGCGGCTACCAGGGCCCCGGCGGCAAGACCATCGTCCCCGCCTCCGCCCACCTGAAGCTCTCCTTCCGGCTCGTCGCCGGCCAGGACCCGGACCGGATCGAGCGCGCCGTCGGTGACTGGCTGGCCGGGCTGGTCCCGGCGGGCATCCGGTACGAGATCGTGTTCGGCGCCCCGACCCGGCCGTGCCTCACCCCGCTCGACCACCCGGCCCTGAAGGCGGTGGCCGGCGCGATGAGCCGCGCCTTCGACGGCGCCAAGGTCCGCTACACCCGCGAGGGCGGCTCGGGGCCGGCCGCCGACCTCCAGGACGTCCTGGGCGCGCCGGTGCTCTTCCTGGGCATCTCGGTCCCGTCCGACGGCTGGCACGCCCCGAACGAGAAGATCGAGCTCGCTCTGCTCATGAAGGGCGTCGAGACGACCGCTCACCTGTGGGGCGACCTGCCGACCGCCCTCCACGACGCCGAGCGCCAAGGGCCTGCTGTCCGGCCATGAACCGGCGAAAGGCCCTGTCCCACACACCGATCCGGGGGAGTTGGAAGCACCTGTGAGCACCCTGAACAACGCGTCCGCGGACCGCCCGATCTCGCTCACCGCCCCGAGCGGGATCGACCGCGCCGCCCACCACCGCCTCGACGAGGCATGGCTCGCGGCCGCCTGGAGCCACCCGAACACCCGGGTCTTCGTGGTGTCGGGCGGCCAGGTGCTGATCGACGACACCCCGGACGGCCGGACCGAGCTGGTCATGACGCCGGCCTTCGAGGCCCCGGTCACCGAGACCCACCGCTACTTCCTGGGCACGGACGCCGAGGGCGTGTCCTACTTCGCGCTCCAGAAGGACAGCCTGCCGGGGCGCATGGACCAGTCGGCGCGGCCGGCCGGGCTGCGCGAGGCGGGCCTGCTGCTGTCGCCGCGCGACGCCGGGCTGATGGTGCACGCCGTCGCGCTGGAGAACTGGCAGCGGCTGCACCGCTTCTGCTCCCGCTGCGGCGAGCGCACGGTGGTCGCGGCCGCCGGACACGTCCGCCGCTGCCAGGCCTGCGGCGCCGAGCACTACCCGCGCACCGACCCCGCCGTGATCATGCTGGTCACCGACGACCAGGATCGGGCGCTGCTCGGCCGCCAGGTGCACTGGCCCGAGGGCCGCTTCTCCACCCTCGCGGGCTTCGTCGAGCCGGGCGAGTCCATCGAGCAGTCGGTGGTGCGCGAGGTCTTCGAGGAGGCGGGCGTCACGGTCGGCGAGGTGGAGTACGTGGCCAGCCAGCCGTGGCCGTTCCCGTCCAGCCTCATGCTGGGCTTCTTCGCCCGCGCGACCTCCTCGGAGATCACCGTGGACGGCGAGGAGATCCACGAGGCCCGCTGGTTCTCCCGCGAGGACCTGGCCGCGGGCTTCGAGTCGGGCGAGGTCCTGCCGCCGTACGGCATCTCGATCGCCTCCCGTCTGATCGAGCTCTGGTACGGCAAGCCGCTGCCGAAGCCGGGCGAGCTGGCCTGAGCCGGCTCCCGGACGGGCGCCCGACCCGTAAGCGGAACGCGAGACCGTCCCGGTGCCCGGCGCCGGGACGGTCTGTTTTCGGCCACCGGGGGGCGAGCGGCGCGCGAGCGGCGTGACCGGCGCGAGGCCGCGCGGACGCCCGCCGGAACGCCGCAACGCAGAAACGCGGGGACGCGGAGACCCCGGCCGGGCCGTGGGCCGACCGGGGTCTGTGAGCGTGTCGCGAAGGGCGTCCGCGAAGAAGCGGATCAGGCGGCGAGGGCCTGCTTGACCTGGGCCAGGCTCGGGTTGGTCATGACGACCTCGCCGCCGCCGGCCGTCGGGACGACGCGGACGGTCGGGACGGTCTGGTTGCCGCCGTTGGCCTGCTCGACGAACTTCGCCGACTCCGGGTCCTGCTCGATGTTGATCTCGGTGTACGCGATGCCCTCACGGTCCAGCTGGCTCTTCAGCCGGCGGCAATAGCCGCACCACGTCGTGCTGTACATCGTCACAGTGCCCTGCATGGCCAGGCGCTCCTCATGTTCGCGGGTGATGCCGAGGAGAAGAACGTACGCCCCCGGCCGGCCATTCCCGGAACCGCGTTCGTATGACCGGCGCCACGTGCCTGTGGACAACCCGCCGCACCGACCCCGCGGAACCTGGCAGCATGGCGGGGTGACAGCAGCAACGCACTCCCCTCTCTTCCCGCAGGTCCCCGAGTCGGCCGACGCGGTGCTCGACGGGCTCGACCCCGAGCAGCGCGAGGTCGCCCTGGCCCTGCACGGCCCGGTGTGCGTCCTCGCCGGAGCCGGCACGGGCAAGACGCGGGCCATCACCCACCGCATCGCCTACGGGGTGCGGGCGGGCATACTCGCGCCCGGCAGTGTGCTGGCCGTCACGTTCACCAACCGGGCCGCCGGCGAGATGCGCGGCCGGCTGCGGCAGCTCGGCGCGGGCGGGGTCCAGGCGCGCACGTTCCACTCCGCCGCCCTCCGCCAGCTCCAGTACTTCTGGCCGAAAGCAGTCGGTGGCGAGCTGCCCCGGCTCCTGGAGCGGAAGGTCCAGCTGGTCGCCGAGGCCGCCGCCCGCTGCCGCGTCCGCCTGGACCGGAACGAGCTGCGCGACGTCACCAGCGAGATCGAGTGGGCCAAGGTCACCCAGACCGTCCCCGCCGACTATCCGGCCGCCGTCGCCAAGTCCGTCCGCGACGCCCCTCGCGATCCCGCCGAGATCGGTCAGATCTACGCGATGTACGAGCAGCTCAAGCGCGACCGCGACGTGATCGACTTCGAGGACGTGCTGCTGCTCACCGTCGGCATCCTCCAGGACCGCCACGACATCGCCGACCAGATCCGCCGGCAGTACCAGCACTTCGTGGTCGACGAGTACCAGGACGTCTCCCCGCTCCAGCAGCGGCTGCTCGACCTGTGGCTGGGGGACCGCGACAGCCTGTGCGTGGTCGGCGACGCCAGCCAGACCATCTACTCCTTCACCGGCGCCACCCCCGACCACCTGCTGAACTTCCGCACCCGCCACCCGAACGCGACCGTGGTCAAGCTGGTCCGGGACTACCGCTCCACCCCCCAGGTCGTCCACCTGGCCAACGGGCTGCTCAGCCAGGCCCGCGGCCGGGCCGCCGAGCACCGCCTGGAGCTGATCTCCCAGCGCGACCCCGGCCCCGAGCCCGTCTACACCGAGTACGCGGACGAGCCCGCCGAGGCCGAGGGCACCGCCCGCCGCATCCGCGACCTGATCGCCGCCGGAGTCCCGGCCGGCGAGATCGCGGTACTCTACCGGGTCAACGCCCAGTCGGAGGTCTACGAGCAGGCCCTCGCCGACGCCGGCGTGCCCTACCAGCTGCGCGGCGCCGAGCGCTTCTTCGAGCGCCAGGAGGTCCGCGAGGCGGGCGTGGCCCTGCGCGGCGCCGCCCGCGCCGGGGGGAACGACGCGCTGCTCGACGACGCCGAGGACCTGCCCGCCCAGGTCCGGGCCGTGCTCTCCACCAAGGGCTGGACCAGCGAGCCCCCGGCCGGCTCCGGTGCCGTCCGGGACCGCTGGGAGTCACTGGCCGCCCTCGTCCGGCTCGCCGAGGACTTCGCCCGCGCCAAGCCCGGCGCCACCCTCGCCGACCTGGTGACCGAGCTCGACGAGCGGGCCGCCGCCCAGCACGCCCCCACCGTCCAGGGCGTCACCCTCGCCTCGCTGCACGCCGCCAAGGGCCTGGAGTGGGACGCCGTCTTCCTGGTCGGCCTCACCGAGGGCATGATGCCGATCACCTACGCCAAGACCGACGAGCAGGTCGAGGAGGAGCGCCGCCTGCTGTACGTGGGCGTGACGCGGGCCCGGTTCCACCTCGGCCTGTCCTGGGCGCTCTCCCGTTCCCCCGGCGGCCGGGCCTCCCGCCGCCCCACCCGCTTCCTCAAGGGGCTGCGGCCCGGCTCGGGCTCCCTCGGCGCGGCCGGGGCGGGCGGCGGCGGAGGCATCGAGCGCGGCAGCGGCTCCGGGCGCCGCAAGCGGCGCGGACCGGTGCAGTGCCGCGTCTGCGGCGCCACGCTGACCGAGGCCGGCGAGATGAAGCTGATGCGTTGCGAGGGCTGCCCCTCCGACATGGACGAGGGGCTGTACGAGCGGCTGCGCGAGTGGCGCTCGGAGCAGGCCCGGGAGCTCGGCCAGCCCGCCTATTGCGTGTTCACCGACAAGACGCTCATGGCGATCGCCGAGCGCGTGCCGGGCTCCGACGGCGAGCTCGCCGCCATCTCCGGCGTGGGCGCCCGCAAGCTGGACCGCTTCGGCGCCGACGTTCTCGCCATCTGCGCAGGTGAGGTGCCCGGAGGAAGCGACGACGAGGTGTGAGGAAAACTCGTCGGAAAAATAGTTTGCGCCCGCCCCGTCAAGCCCCATAGGTTCTTAACCACGGAAACAGCGGCTTCTACGAAGCCCTGTCTTCGTGCTGTACTTGTCCAAATGAAGATGAGGGTCCGGCTCACCCCGAGCCCTCCGAGACGCCGAGAGGAGGCGATTGAAGTGATCAGCACCGTCAAGAACGTCAAGACCAGCACCGCCAAAATGACCGATCGCTCGGTCGTCTCCGCCTGCTCGCTCGGCGCCTCCGTCGTCGCTTCCTCCGTGCTCCTTGGCAGTGGTCTGTCCGGCGCCGGCCTGCCCGTCCTCGGCATGCCCGCTCTCCTGACGGATCGCCCGGAGCGCAATGAGCGACCGACCAAGGCACTGGAAGCAGGAGTAATGGGCAAGGCCCAGGCCCCGGCCTATGGCTTTGCGGCGACCGGTGCCGGCATTCAGCAGACGACGCAGCACCACACGATGTGGGCCTTCCGTGGGCTCGAACCCTGGAGTGATCCAGCCTGATCGACGATCAGGCCGGCGCCTTCAGGGCCGCGGAACCCCATCAGGGATCCGCGGCCCTTCTGTTTGTCCCCGAACGGGGCTGACGGAGCGAGGGGGCCTCGGGACCAGCAGAACCCGGTACCAGCCGAAACCCCGGCCAACAGGCCGGAACGACCAGACGAGGAAGAAAACCCGTGCAACTCGAAGCGCACGCCCCGTCCGTACCGCCTTCCGAAACGATCCCCCCGCCCGGCCTCACGGAGGACTCCGCCTTGACCCCCCTCACCGCGCTCACCGCGCTCGACGACGCCATCGAGAACCTCGGCGTACCCGTCCCCTGCCGCTCGTACGACCCCGAGGTCTTCTTCGCCGAGTCCCCGGCCGACGTCGAGTACGCCAAGTCGCTCTGCCGGACCTGCCCGCTCATGGAGGCCTGCCTCGCCGGCGCCAAGGAGCGCCGCGAGCCCTGGGGCGTCTGGGGTGGAGAGCTCTTCGTCCAGGGCGTGGTCGTGGCCCGCAAGCGGCCCCGTGGCCGCCCGCGCAAGAACCCGGTCGCCGCATGACCGCCATCACCTGGGGGGCCACCTCCCAGACCACGCGCACCGGAACCATTGACCGCCCCCTCACGCTCGACCCCCAGAAGCAGGCCCCGATGACCTCGTCCGCCCACGAGCCCTCCGGCTCCGCTACCCCAGACGTTTCGATCAGCGGCGCGAACCGCTCGCGCCAGAACAGGACCCGAGAGATGCAACTCATCCCAGAAGCCCTGGCCCGTGCCCATATGCGCGACCGCATGCGGGAAGCCGACGCGGAACGCCAGGCCGTGCGCCTGGTCGCCGCCCGGCGGATGCAGCGACGCGCCGAGCGCGTGTCGATGCGCGCCCGCCGCGCGCTCGCCATGGCCGTCATGCACTGAGCCAGGCAGACCTCTTGACCCGGGGGCCGGTCCGAACGGACCGGCCCCCGCGGTGCGTTGCCCGCCCGCCGGAGGCTCGGCGGGTTATCGTCACCAAGGTGAACGACGCCTCCACCCCCGAGCCCCGCTACGTGTGCGCCCGCTGCGGCCGGACCGCCCCGGAACTGCCCGTGACCTGGACCTGCTCGGTGGAGAACGGAACCCGTCACTACTTCTGCGAGGACTGCGCCCGCGCCAACCTCAGGGCCATCGAGGGCCGCCTCGACTCGTCCTGGTGGTGACCGGCCCCGCTCAGGCCGGGGACTCCTCCACGAAGCCGGGCAGCCACTCCTCCAGCTCCTCCCGCAGCCGGACCGTCGCCCCCAGCTGGCACAGCACCCCGATCGTGCTCAACGTCACACGGTGGATCAGCAGATACGAGGGCGGCAGATTGAGCTGCCGGCCCAACTGGTGGGCGGGGGAGCGGATATCGGCGAGCCGGGCGGCCTGGGCGCGCAACCAGCCGCGGGTGAACTCGAACGCGTCCACCTCGGCCGGTTCGATGATCGGCAGCAGGTACTCAAGGACCTCGTCCGGGTCGAGCGCGACGGACTCCTTCACGAAGCCCTCCGCGCACAACAGCTCGTAGACCCGCTCCGCCCGCCCGGCCAGCGTCATGCGCAGACAGATGCCGATCGTCTCCGGAAGGCCGCCCGGCAGCCGGTCCACCGTGCCGAAGTCCAGCACCCCGAGGCGCCAGGAGGAAGCCGTGCCGCCGTCCTCGCCCTCGGGCCCGGGCAGCAGCCGGAAGTTGCCCGGGTGCGGATCCGCGTGCAGCAGGCCGGTGCGCGCGGGCCCGGAGAACAGGAAGCGGGCGAGCAGCTGCCCGGCCCGGTCCCGCTGCTCCGGCGTGCCGTCGGCGATCACCTCCGACAGCGGCACACCGTCCATCCACTCCGTCACGAGGACCTGGTCGGACTCGTGCACCACCGCCGGCACCACCACGTCCGGGTCGTCCGCGAACTCCTCCGCGTGCGCCCGCTGGGCCGCCGCCTCCAGGCCGTAGTCCAGCTCCTCCGAGACCCGGTCGCGCAGCTCCGTGATCAGCGGCTTGATGTCCATGCCGGGGATCAGCGGACCGAGCAGCCGGGCGAACCGGCTCAGCTGCGTCAGGTCCGACAGCAGGGCGTCCCCCGCCCCCGGATACTGCACCTTCACCGCGACCTCACGGCCGTCGTGCCACACCGCCCGGTGCACCTGCCCGATCGAGGCGGCCGCGGCCGGCTTGTCCTCGAACTCCTCGAACAGCTCCCGCCATTCCTCGCCCAGCCGCTCGGTCAGGACCGCGTGCACGGTCCGCGTCGGCATCGGCGGCGCGGCCTCCTGGAGCTTGGTGAGCGCCGCCCGGTAGGGGCCGGCGACCTCCTCGGGCAGCGCCGACTCGAAGACGGACAGGGCCTGCCCGAACTTCATCGCCCCGCCCTTCAACTCCCCGAGCACACGGAACAACTGCTCCGCCGTGCGCTGCTGGAGCTCCCGCGCGACGATCTCCGCGGACTTGCCCCCGATCCGCTTTCCCAGGCCCCAGGTGGCCCGTCCGGCGAAGCCGAGTGGCAACGCGGCCAGTTTGGCGGTCCGGGTGACCGCCTTCCGGGGAAGATCAGACATGCGCCCTCCAGGTCCCAGACTGCCGTGTCGCGCGGAGTCGTTACCCCGCCATTGTGTCCTGCGCGCTGCGGACCGCCGAGGCGCGCTCCCCCTCCAGTCCGAGGCGCGCCCCGCACGGACACGCCGGGTGGGCCCGCACCGGCTCCGTCCGCCACTCGAGGAGCGGCAGCGAGACCTCCCACCGCGCCCCCACGCTCGACGGCAGATCCCCGTCCAGGAACGCCAGGGCGTGCGCGGCGGCGAGCCCCGCGACCGCCGTCGCGAGCCCCACGTCGCAGGCGGGCAGCGGATGCGCCGCACCGGAGCGCCACTGTGCCGGAAGGCGCGGCCAGACCGGCTCCCGGTCGACCCGCTCCCGCTGCATGCACCCCGCGCACGCCGTCCCGCCCGGCAGCACCAACGGGCCCACCACACCGGTGGCTTCGAGCACGCCCGCGTACAGGTGGGGCGTGCCGGCGGCGAGCCAGGCCTCGGCGGGCAGCGGATCGGGGACATAGGCGCCCAGGCCGTCCCGCGGAGTCACCACGACGAGTGAGAGCCCCGGCTCACCGCCGTCACCCGGCGCGTCCCGGGCCTCGGCGAGCGGCCGTCCGCCCGGTGCCGAACGCCGCACCAGCCGCCGCGCCGCGGCCGCCCGGCGCTCGCCGACCGCCTCGGCCGGCAGCCCGGCGGGCGAGACCTCCCACGGGGCGACGGTGCCGGAGTCCAGGACCTCCACCCGCCCGACGCCCGCCGCTGCGAGGAGCGCCGCGACCGCCGCGCCCACCCGCCCCGCGCCGCGCACCTGGACCCGCAGGGCGCGGCGCGCGGCCAGGGTCCTCGCCGCCCCGTCCGGCGCCCGGTGGACGACAGAGAGCGAGGCCAGGTCGGCGCGCACCGGGTCGAGCTCCGCCTCCGCTCGGTCCGGCGGTCCGCCCGGCGGTCCGCCGGGCGGCCGCACCGAGGCGTCGGCGATCAGCCCGGCGTCGGCGAGCCGGTCGATCAGCGCTTCGAGCCGGCCCTCGGCGAGGCCGAGGGCCGCCGCCTCCGCCCGCAGCAGCTCCATCCCGCGGGTCCCGTCGAGCAGGCACCGCGTGCGCGGGCGTGACCCCGAACTGCACGTATTGCAGATTCCGCCAGGCACGCCGCAGCGCCGGTTTCACCATCGGATGCATGACCCCACCCCCGTAAACGATCTTTCTTCCGGTCCTTCCGCAGCTCAGATTGCCCGGGCGGCGCGAGCGCCGCGGAAAGTTGTCCACAGGGCGAGGGATTAATCATTCGAATGGTGCGGGACTTCCCCCGCTGACAGCGGGTAACGTCGGGGCCGTGCCGGCCGACCCACAGCGCAGCGTGACAAGCAGACCGCCCCGCGGCTCGGGGACGAGCGCGGTCGAGGTCCGCAGGAGCTCCCGCCGGAGCCGAACGGTCTCCGCCTACCGCGAGGGCGACCGGACGATCGTCCTCATCCCGGCCCGGATGTCGGAGGCGGAGGAACAGCGCTGGGTCGGCGTCATGCTGGACAAGCTGGCGGCCCAGGAGAGCCGAAGCGTCCTCGGCGACCGGGAGCTGACCGAGCGGGCGGAGCGCCTGTCCGAGCAGTACTTCGGCGGCCGGGCCCGCCCCGCCTCCGTGCGCTGGGTCACCAACCAGAACACCCGCTGGGGCTCCTGCACCCCGTCCGAGGGCAGCATCAGACTCTCCCACCGGCTCCAGGGCATGCCCGAGTACGTCGTCGACTACGTCCTGTGCCACGAGCTCGCCCACCTGCTCGTGCCCGGCCACGGGCCCGGCTTCTGGCGGCTCCTGGAGGCCTATCCGCGCACCGAGCGGGCCCGCGGCTATCTGGAGGGCGTGGTCGCCGCAGCGCGGCTGCCGCACCTGCCGAACGCTCGCGGAGAGTGACGCCGCACTGCTGCGGTTCTGTACCGAACGCGTACGGACTTGCCCCGATGTCACGAGCAGCCGTTAGCCTGGCGCGACGCAGTCGTATTTCGGGATGGGGGACGGTCGTCACATATGGCCAGGGAATTCCAACGCGGCCACAAGGCCAAGATCAGTGATCTCACGCCGGGGACGGATCTGTACGTGGGCGTGCAGATCTCGGGGCCCGGGCTGACCTTCGACATCAGCTGCTTCGGCCTGGACGCGAACGAGCGGCTCTCCGACGACCGCTACTTCGTCTTCTTCAACCAGCCCAAGTCGCCGGAGGAGTCCATCCAGCTGCTCGGCGCGCAGGCCGGCGACACCGAGTCGTTCCGCGTCACCCTGGACCGCATCCCCGCGCACATCCACAAGCTGTCGTTCACGGCGACGATCGACGGCGCCGGCCAGATGTCGCAGGTCGGTCCGGGCTGGATCAGGATCGTCGCGGGCGGCGAGGAGGTCGCCCGGTACGCGTTCACCGGCGCGGAGTTCTCGACCGAACGCGCCGTGATGCTGGGCGACTTCTACCTGAAGGACGTGTGGCGGTTCGCCGCCGTCGGCCAGGGCTTCGACGGCGGCCTGGAGGCGCTGCTGAAGAACTTCGGCGGCGAGGTCGCCGAGGAGCAGCCCGCCGCGCAAGCGCCGCCGGCCGCCGCCCCCGGCTTCGCCCCGCCGCCGCAGTCCGCGGCGCCCCCGGCGTTCGGCGCACCCGCCGCGCCCCAGGCCCCGGCGCCCGCACCCGCCCCGGCGCCCGCCCCGGTGCACGCGGCCCCGACGATGGCCGCGCCCTTCGCGCCCCCGGCCCCCGCTCCGGCCGCTCCCGCCCCTGCGCCGTACGGACAGCCGCAGCCCCCGCAGTTCGGCCAGGTCCCCGGCCAGATGCCGGGCCAGGCCCCGCCCGGCGCCCCCGCGCCCTACGGCCAGCCGGCCCCCGGCCCGTACGGGCAGCAGCCGCAGTTCGGCCAGGTCCCGCAGCAGCAGCCGGGCATGCCGCAGGGTGTGCCCCAGGGTGTGCCCGCCACCGGGGCCGGGCTCGCCGCCGCGCTCGCGCCGTACAAGGAGACGCCGACCGGCACCCGCTGGACCCCGCAGAACCAGCAGCTCATGCGGGTCGACCTGGCCATGGGCGGCGTGCCCGTCCTCGCCCGGCAGGGCTCCATGGTCATGTACCAGGGCAAGGTCGAATTCGCCCACAAGGGAGCCGGGTTCACCGGCCGGATCGTCGGCAACGCCACCGGCCAGGAGATGGAGCTGATGCGCTGCACCGGCCGCGGCCAGGTGTTCCTCGCCGAGGGCGGCGCCCATCTGCACCCGATCGAGCTCCAGGGCGACGCCATCTGCGTCTCCGCCGAGAACGTGCTCGCCTTCGACGAGTCGCTGCAGTACGAGGTCCGGCGCATCGAGGGCCACGGCATCCCCGGCGGCGCCCTGTTCACCATGCAGTTCCAGGGCACCGGCACCGTCGTCGTGAAGACCCACGGCATCCCGGTCGTGCTGCCCGTCACGCCGACCACCTTCGCCGACTGCAACGCCGTCGTCGCCTGGTCGGCCGCCTCCCAGGTCATCCTCTCCAGCCAGGTCAGGCTGCGCCGCAACGCCTACCCGGGCCACAGCGGGGAGACCGTCAACCTCCAGTTCCGGGGCGCCCCCGGCAACTTCATCGTCGTCCAGCCCTACGAGGTCTAGAGGGAGCCCGGAACATGAACCAGCAACTCGCGGGCTACGCCCCGACCCCGATCACGGCCCGGATGGAGAACCACGGCCGCTCCATGCTGAAGGTCGCCATGGCCACCGGCCAGGACCTGTACGCGCGCACCGGCTCGATGGTCGCCTACGAGGGCTTCATCACGTACGAGCCCAACCCGCCCGCCGTCCGCCAGGTCGCCCAGGCGTGGGCCACCGGCGAAGGCGCGCCCGTCATGAAGTGCACCGGCGACGGGCTGCTCTATCTCGCCGACTACGGCGCCGACGTCGTCGTGATCAACCTCCAGAACGACTCGATTTCCGTCAACGGCACCAATGTGCTCGCCTTCGACGCCCACCTCCAGTGGGGCGTCGAGCGGGTCAAGGGCCTCGCCAAGTTCGCCGGCCAGGGCCTGTTCAACGTCGAGATCGCCGGCACCGGCTGGGTCGCCCTCACCTCCCGCGGCACGCCGATCGTCGTCGACTGCGGCCGGGGCGAGGACGAGACGTACGTCGACCCGGACGCGCTCGTCGCCTGGTCGCCGAACCTGAAGGTCAAGGGCAAGCGCAGCTTCAAGGCCTCCTCCCTCATCGGGCGGGGCAGCGGCGAGGCCTACCAGATGGCCTTCTCGGGCCAGGGCATCGTCGTCGTACAGCCGAGCGAGGACAGCACCGACCGCCTGCGGATCCGGGGCTGAGGGGGAACACACCATGCAGAGCCCGCTTTTCAACCACGCGGAACAGCAGAGCCAGGAGCGCTACGTCATCCAGAACCCGCAGCTGCTGCGGGTCACCCTGGGAGGCTCCGACGACATCCTGGCCCGCAAGGGCGCGATGGTCGCCTACCAGGGCCTCGTCGACTTCGACGGCGAATACCAGACGCCGAACCAGCGCCGGGCCCAGGCCCGCACCGGTGAGGGCCTCGACCTGATGCGCTGCTCCGGTCAGGGCACGGTCTACTTCGCCAACCTCGCCCAGTACATCCACGTGGTGGACGTCGAGCAGGAGGGCCTGACCGTCGACAGCTCCTACGTCCTGGCGCTCGACTCCACGCTGCACACCGAGGTCATCGCCGTGGACAGCCAGTACGGCATCTCCGGCACAGGCAAGTACCAGCTGAACATCTCCGGACGCGGCAAGGTCGCCCTGATGACCTCGGGCCAGCCGCTGATGATGCAGGTCACCCCCGAGAAGTACGTCAGCGTGGACGCGGACGCGATCGTCGCCTGGTCCACCGGCCTGCGGGTGCAGATGCAGGCCCAGACGGTCAACAGCAGCGTCATGCGCCGCCGCGGCAACACCGGCGAGGGCTGGGAGCTCAGCTTCCTCGGCCAGGGCTTCGCCCTGGTCCAGCCGAGCGAGGTCATGCCGCCGCAGAACGCGGCCCTCGGGCAGGGCGTCGCGGCCCAGTTCGGCGTCGGCCAGCACGGCTCGCGCTCCCAGAACCAGAACAACGCCTGGAACTGAGCGCCCCTCGGCACACGACGGCCATGCGTAAGGGGCGGTCTCCATGGAGACCGCCCCTTACGCATCGTGGGTGTCCGGCATACGCGTGGAGCGCTCAGCCCAGCCGGGCCAGTGTCCCTTCGAGCAGCCGGACCACCGACGTGTCCGCCACGCCCGCCACCTCGTCGTAGCCGAACCAGCGCAGGTCCAGCGACTCGTCGCTGATCTCCGCCGCCGCGCCGGCCGGGGCCAGTGCCGCGTACTGCACGTCCAGGTGCCAGTGGCACGGCGCCGGGATGGGATGCCGGTCGAGCCGCACCGGACCGCCCGGCAGCAGCGTCAGACCCGTCGCGATCCCCGACTCCTCCCGGGCCTCGCGCAGGGCCGCCGCCTCCAGCGTCGGGTCACCCGGCTCGCAGTGCCCGCCCATCTGCAGCCACATGCCCAGCTTCTTGTGCAGGGTCAGCAGCACCTGCCCCCGCGAGGGGTCGATCACCAGCGCGCTGCTGGTGAGGTGACCGGCCTCGCAGGGCTTGTACATCCCGTCCGGATGGGCCGCCAGGTGCTCCAGATAGACGTCACGGAGCTCCGGCTGGTCCTCGTACTCCTTCAGCACCAGGACCGCGTCGTCGTACAGGCTCACTTCTGCGTGTCGTCCTTGCCGTCGTCACCGCGGTCGCCGTCGCCCTCGGAGCGCCCCTCGGCCGCCTCGCCCAGCATCTTGTCGAGCTCGGAGAAGTCCAGGTGCTCACGGTGGACGAACCCGTCCGGGTCGTCCAGGTCCGTCGCCGTCGGCAGCATGTCCGGGTGCTCCCACAGACCGTCCCGGCCGTCCACACCGCGCGCGTCCGTGAGCGAGGCCCACAGCCGGGCGGCGTCCCGCAGCCGGCGCGGACGCAGCTGGAGACCGATCAGCGTCGCGAAGGTCTGCTCGGCGGGGCCGCCGGTCGCCCGGCGCCGGCGCAGCGTCTCGCGCAGCGCGTCCGCCGACGTCAGCCGGGACTTCGCGGCCTCGTGCACCACCGCGTCCACCCAGCCCTCGACCAGCGCGAGCGCCGTCTCCAGGCGGGCCAGGGCCGCCTTCTGCTCCGCCGTGTCCTCCGGCTGGAACATGCCCTGCTGGAGCGCCTCCTGGAGCTGCTCGGGCTGCGTCGGGTCCAGTCGGCCCACCGCCTCCTCCAGCTTGGAGGTGTCGACCTTGATGCCCCGGGCATAGCCCTCCACCGCGCCGAACAGATGCGAGCGCAGCCACGGCACGTGCGCGAAGAGCCGCTGGTGGGCGGCCTCGCGCAGCGCCAGATACAGCCGGACCTCGTCCGACGGCACCCCCAGGTCCTTGCCGAAGGCCGCCACGTTCAGCGGAAGCAGCGCCGCCTTGCCGGCCGGTCCCAGCGGCAGGCCGACGTCCGTCGAGCCGACGACCTCGCCCGCCAGCACCCCCACGGCCTGACCGATCTGCTGGCCGAACATCGCGCCGCCCATGGAGCGCATCATGCCGATCAGCGGGCCCGCCATGGCCTGCATCTCCTCCGGCAGCACATCGCCCATCGCCGCGCCGACGCGCTCGGCGACCGGGTCGACCAGCTGCCGCCACGCCGGCAGCGTCGCCTCGACCCACTCGGCGCGGCTCCACGCCACCGCCGTGCCCGCGCCCGAGGGCAGCGAGGTCACCTGGTCCAGCCACAGGTCGGCGAGCCGCACCGCCTCCTCGACCGCCGCCTTCTCGGCCGGGCCGACGCTCTCGTCCTTGACGCCGTCCGCAGTGCCCTGCGCGACGACCTGGCGGGCGATCTGCTTGGCCATGTCCCAGTTGACCGGCCCGCCCTCGTAGCTGAGCATCTGGCCGAGCTGCTGGAAGGCGGCGCCCAGGTCCTGGGGGTTCATCGAACCGAACATCGCGGCGAACGGATTGTCCGCGCCGCCCGGCCCGCCCATGCCCATGTTCATGCCCGGGAAGCCGAAACCGAACGGGCCGCCGCCCTGGCCACCGGACCCCTGGCCACCTCCGGCGGGGTCCTTCTTCTTGCCCTCGTCGCCGTTCTCCGGCTCCTCCGGCGGAAGGCCGAATCCGAATGGGGTGTCACTCACAGGTTTCCTCGGCTCGTCAGGCCGCCGGCTTCCTGCCGGCGGCGGGCTCTCGGCTCGGCTCGCCTCCCCGACTCCACACCACCAGCGTAGGTGGTGCCTCGCCGGTCATGCCGGGCCCACGGCGGCCGCCAACCTCGACATCCGCACCGGATACGGGCTCGGTGCTCCGCCGGGCCGTGCCCTGCGGCAGGATGGACGCCACCTGGTACGTACGCGTCATTCGGGTACGTACTGAAGACAACCGCTGGAGACGCCCGGTGAGTTCCCCAGATCCTCAGGTTCGCGCAGCGCGAAACCCCTCAACCCGGTCCGCCGCGCGCGGCCCCGTCGTCGCGGTCACCGGTGCCGCGTCCGGCGTCGGAGACCTGCTGACCCGGCGCCTGGCCGCGTCCGAGGAGGTCAGGCAGGTCGTCGCCATCGACGAGCGCAGAGGCGACGTGCCCGAGGCCCGGTGGCACATCCTCGACGTGCGCGACCCCGCCATCGCGGAGAAGCTGCGCGGCGCGGACGTCGTCGTGCACCTCGCCGTCGACCTCGACCTGGAGACCGACCCCGCCGCCCGCACCGCCTACAACGTGCGCGGCACCCAGACGGTTCTGACGGCCGCCGCGGCGGCCGGGGTGCACCGGGTGGTCCTGTGCACCTCCGCCATGGTCTACGGGGCGCTGCCCGACAACGACATCCCGCTCTCCGAGGACGCCGAGCTGCGCGCCACCGCCGAGGCCACCGGCGTCGGCGACCTCCTGGAGATCGAGCGCCTGGCCCGCCGCGCGCCCCGCGCCCACCCCGGGCTCAACGTGACGGTGGTCCGGCCGGCCGTCCTGGTGGGCGGCACGGACACCGCGCTCACCCGCTACTTCGAGTCGCCCCGGCTGCTCGTCGTCGCCGGATCGCGCCCCACCTGGCAGTTCTGCCATGTCGAGGACCTGGTCAGCGCCCTGGAGTACGCGGCCCTGGAGAAGGTCGACGGCGAGTTCGCGGTCGGCTGCGAGGGCTGGCTGGAACAGGAGGAGGTCGAGGAGCTGTCCGGCATCCGGCGCATGGAGCTGCCCTCCGCGGTCGCCCTCGGCGCGGCGGCCCGGCTGCACCGGATCGGCCTCACCCCGTCCCCGGCGGGCGACCTCGCCTACACGATGCACCCCTGGGTGGTGAGCGTGGGCCGGCTGCACGACGCCGGCTGGCGGCCCCGGTGGACCAACGAGGAGGTGCTCGCCGCGCTCCTGGAGGAGGTGGAGGGCCGGCACACCGTCGCGGGCCGTCGGCTCGGCCGCAAGGACGCGACGGCGGCGGGCGCGGCCGGTGCCACGGTGGCCCTGCTGGGCACGGCGGCGCTGGTCCGGCAGATGCGCAAGCGGCGCGGCCTGTAGGACCCTCCTACGGAGGGTCCGCCCTTGCCGGTCGAAAACGCCATTCCGCGTCGTCAGTGCCGTACGGCACGATGGACCCATGGCAGACACGCATGACCACCCCGGCGAGCGGGCCGCGGACGACCCGATCAAGCTGCTCGCGATCCGTGACACCCCGCTGTCCGTCGACGAGGTCTTCCGCGCGGCCGGCGACGACGCCGCGGGCGGCACGACCCTGTTCGTGGGCACGGTCCGCAACCACGACGGCGGCGCCGACGTCGACGCCCTCGGCTACTCCTGCCACCCCACCGCCGAGGCGGAACTGCGCCGCGTCGCGGAGAAGGTCGTCGCGAACCACCCGGTCCGCGCCCTGGCCGCCGTCCACCGAGTGGGTGACCTCCGTGTGGGTGACATCGCCGTGGTCGTCGCCGTCTCCTGCCCGCACCGCGCGGAGGCCTTCCAGGCGTGCCGACAGCTGATCGACGACCTCAAGCACGAGGTCCCGATCTGGAAGCACCAGACGTTCTCGGACGGCACCGAGGAGTGGGTCGGCGCCTGCTGAGACCTCCGCCCCGAGAGTGGGGGTCCCCCCGGCCGAAGGCTGGGGGAGGGTGGGCGCCTGTTGAGACCTCGGCCCCGAGAGTGGGGTGTGGTCGGCAAGGCGCCACGCCGACCAGGCGTAGTCGAAGGTCCGATTTGCGTAACCGCCCCCCACGCGTGAGCGTTGATCCCGCGGATGAATAATCTGCTGATCGACTCACTGGTGACCACTGGGGATGGGAGGTCGGGATGGCTGCGCTCGCCTGGTTGCTGATTCCGCTTTTCGCCGTCGTCGGCGCGGCGATATGGGGAAGCTGGGCCCAGAGGAACAAGACGATAGGCGACGTCGCCGAGCTCGCGGGTTACGCGCGCTTCCGGGACGCCATGGAGCGCTCCCACGCCGCCCCCGCCGCGACCGTCGCCGCCGACCCGACCCCCTCCGCTTCCTCCGTTTCGACTCCCGCCCCGGCGTTGTCCGAGCGCGAGGGATCCCCGGCCACGACCACCGGCTGAGCCCCGTACGGACCGCCCCAGGAGTGCACGCACAGGCCGGTCCCGTACTGTCGTTCCATGCCACGCCGCACTGCGACGATGCTCGCCTCCACCCTGGTCCTGATCACGCTGCTCTGCGTCGGCGTCCTCATCCCGGTGCCGTACGCGGAGATGAGCCCCGGCCCCACGGTGAACACCCTCGGTGAGGCGCGCGGGGAGCCGGTCCTGCAGATCTCGGGACGTCAGACGTACCCGACGTCGGGGCACCTCAACATGACGACCGTCCGTGTCACCAGCGCGGACTACAAGATGAACGCCGTCGAGGCCGTCTACGGCTGGCTGGCCCACGACAGCGTCGTGGTGCCCCACGACACGCTCTACCCGGACGGCAAGACCGAGGAGCAGTCGAGCCAGGAGAACGCCGAGGAGTTCTCCCAGTCGCAGGAGAGCGCCAAGGTCGCCGCCCTCCAGGAGCTCGGCATCCCGGTGACCACCCGGGTCGTCGTCGCCACCGTCGTCAAGGGCACCCCCGCCGAGGGGAAGCTCCACGCGGGGGACGTCATCCGGGCCGTGGACGGCGTCGCCGTCAAGGCGCCGGGCGACGTGGCCAAGCTCGTCACCAAGCACAAGCCCGGCCAGGACGTCACCTTCACCATCGTCCCGGCCAAGGAGGCGGCCGCCGCCGAGAAGGCCCACAAGGACGCCACCACGACCGAGAAGGTGGTCCTCAGGACGGCCACCTCGAAGGAGGGCGACCGGGCGATCGTCGGCATCCAGGCCGGCACCGACCACGTCTTCCCGTTCACCATCGACATCAAGCTCGCCGACGTCGGCGGCCCCAGCGCCGGACTGATGTTCGCGCTCGGCATCCTCGACAAGCTCACGCCCGGCTCGCTCACCGACGGCCGGTTCGTCGCCGGCACCGGCACCATCGACGACAAGGGCAAGGTCGGCCCCATCGGCGGCATCGAGATGAAGCTGGTCGGTGCGCGCAAGGCGGGCGCCGAGTACTTCCTCACGCCGGCCGACAACTGCGCCGCGGCCGCCTCCGACACGCCGGCCGGGCTCACCCTGATCAAGGTGAACACGATCGACGACGCGACGAAGTCGCTGGAGAAGCTGCGCAAGGGCGACACGGCCTCCCTGCCCCGCTGCTCCGCGAGCTGAGCCGCGGCGAGCGGCCCGATCCCGGGCCACCCCGCCCGCCGCCCCCGCCCCGCCCGGGGCCGCGACCGGCCCGCGGCGAGCGGCCCGCGGTGAGCGACCCCGCCGCGAGCGGTCCGCTACGACGCGAAGGTCGCCGCCAGCGCGTCCGCCAGGCCCGGCACCAGGTCGGGCCCGGTCAGCACCTCGCTCGGCGAGTCCTTCTCGCGCAGCCGGATCGCGGCCTCCCGCGCCCCGTCCCGCAGCACGGCGACGGTCATCCGGACCTCCTGGCGCTCCGGGTGACGGGCCACCCACGCGGACAGTCCGGCCTCGTCGAGGTCCTTCGGCACGGACGCCTCGGCCGACGGCGGCAGCATCAGCCGCTCGACCGTGAGCGCGCAGCCGGCCACCGCGTCGGGCCAGGCGATGGTGCCGAGGAACTCGTCGAGGGGCTTGCCGGCCGGCAGCTCCTCCTGCTCGATGGGGGTGTAGCCGGTGGCGGCGGCGTCCGCGCCGAGGCCCAGCTGAGAGGCGAGCGAGGGCTCCTGGGCGCGCAGCCGGGCGGTGTCGACCAGGGCGAAGAGCCGGGCCGGCCGGTCCCAGCCGAGGCCGGACGCGTACTCGTCGATCTCCAGGACGGCTCGGGTGAGGGGACTCGCGGCCATCGGGGGACCGGAGGGGGAAAGGTTGGACATGAGGAATATCCTGCCTCCTCCACCCCGGAACACGGGAACTAGGTAAAGCCTCAGTAAGTTGCACCAGTGGGCTCTACGATCGCGGAGCCTGCTTATCGACGCATTCGACGCATCAACCTCGAGGGGCGCACGTTGGCTTTCCAGATGCCGGACCGCGGAGGCGGCACAGGTCCTTCCGGGCCAAGGATCAGAGTCGGCCGCCCGTCCCGGCGCGCCCGTACGCTGCTGATGACACTGGGCGTCCTGGCGGTCCTCGCCATGGCGTTCGTGATGTTCGCCGGATTCTGGACGGACTGGCTCTGGTAC
The DNA here is from genome assembly GCF_040302485.1 of Streptomyces sp. NPDC126499. Lineage (NCBI taxonomy): Bacteria > Bacillati > Actinomycetota > Actinomycetes > Kitasatosporales > Streptomycetaceae > Streptomyces > Streptomyces sp. NPDC126499. The sequence continues at coordinate 26,850 of NZ_JBEOUO010000004.1, forward strand.
CGCTCGGTCCGCTACCAGTCCGTCTTCACCACCACCCTGTGGACCAAGGTCGGTCTCTTCCTCGTCTTCGGCCTGCTCATGGCCCTGGCCGTCGGCCTGAACATCTGGCTGGCGCACCGGCTGCGGCCGCCGCTGAGCGCGATGTCGATGGAGCAGCAGAGCCTCGACCGGTACCGGATGGGGGTCGCGCCCTTCAAGAAGTGGGTGCTGCTCGCCGTCATGGCCCTGGTCGGCCTGATCGCCGGCGCCTCCGCCTCCGGTCAGTGGCGGACCTGGCTCATGTGGGTGAACGGGGTCCCGTTCGGCGAGAAGGACCCGCAGTTCCGGCTCGACGTGGCCTTCTACGCCTTCGACCTGCCCTGGTACCGCTTCCTGCTGGCCTTCGGCTTCGCGGCCACGGTCCTGTCGCTGATCGCCGCCGCCCTCACGCACTACCTGTACGGCGGTCTGCGGATCACCAGCCCGGGTGCCCGCGCGACGGCCGCCGCCACGGGCCACCTGTCGGTGCTGCTCGGCGTCTTCGTGTCGCTGAAGGCCGTGGCGTACTGGCTCGACCGGTACGGCCTCGCCGTGAAGTCCAGTGACTTCAAGGCCACCGGCAACTGGACCGGCCTGCGGTACGTGGACGCCAACGCCTATCTGCCGGCGAAGACGATCCTGTTCTGCATCGCCGTGATCTGCGCCGTGCTGTTCTTCGCGACGCTGTGGCGGCGCACCTGGCAGCTGCCGGTCATCGGCTTCGGCCTGATGGTGCTCTCGGCGATCCTGATCGGCGGCCTCTACCCGGCCATCGTGCAGAAGTTCCAGGTCCAGCCGAACGAGCAGGCCAAGGAAGCGCCGTACATCAAGAAGAACATCGACGCGACCCGCAAGGCCTACGCCATCGACACCACCAAGCCCGAGGAGTACTCGGGCAAGTCGACGGTCAAGGACAAGGACCGGCTGCGGGCCGACGCCGACACGGCGGCGAGCTACCGGCTGATCGACCCCAACATCGTGTCGCCGACGTTCCAGCAGCTGGAGCAGAAGCGGAAGTACTACCAGTTCCCGCTGACCCTCGACGTCGACCGCTACCAGGGCAAGGACACCGTGGTCGGTCTGCGCGAGCTGAACATCCGGGGCATCCCGAAGCGGAACTGGATCAACGACCACTTCACCTACACCCACGGCTACGGCGCGATCATGGCCACGGGTACGCAGACGGACGCCAACGGCTCCCCGATCTTCACCGAGCAGGGGCTTCCGACCACCGGTCAGCTCGGCCCGTACGAGCAGCGCATCTACTACGGCGAGAAGACCGACCAGTACTCGATCGTGGGCGGGCCCCAGAAGGAGCTCGACTACGAGGAGAACGGCGAGAAGACCACCAGCTACCAGGGCAAGAGCGGGATCAGCCTCTCCAACACCTTCAACAGGGCCGCCTACGCGGTCGCGTTCAGCGAGCCGCAGATCCTGTACTCGGGGGCCATCGGCGACGGCTCGCGGATCCTCTACAACCGCACCCCCAAGGAGCGGGTCGAGGCGGTCGCGCCCTGGCTGACCATCGACGGCGACGCCTACCCGGCGGTCGTCGACGGCCGCATCCAGTGGATCGTCGACGCGTACACCACCACCAACGGCTACCCGTACGCCTCGCGCACCACGCTCGGCGAGACCACGGCCGACGCCCTGACGGTCGGCAACCAGCAGCGCGCGGTCGTCGCCCCGCAGAACCAGGTCAACTACATCCGCAACTCGGTGAAGGCCACCGTCGACGCGTACGACGGCACGGTCAACCTCTACCAGTGGGACAAGCAGGACCCGGTCCTCAAGACGTGGATGAAGGCGTTCCCGGGCACGGTCAAGGCCCGTGAGCAGATCGACCCGGACCTCATGCAGCACCTGCGCTACCCGCAGGACATGTTCAAGGTCCAGCGCGAGCTGCTGACCCGCTACCACGTGCAGGACCCGGCGCAGTTCTACAGCGGCTCGGACGCCTGGCAGGTGCCGGACGACCCGACCACCAAGGACGGCAACGCGGTCCCGCCGTACTACCTGAGCATCAAGATGCCCGGGGACCAGGCGCAGAAGTTCTCCCTGACGACGACGTTCACCCCGAACGGGCGGCCCAACCTGGGCGGCTTCATGACGGTGGACGCCGACGCCACGAGCAAGGACTACGGCCGCATAAGGCTGCTGAGGGTGGGCGAGGACGTGCCGGGCCCCCAGCAGGTGCAGAACAAGCTCAACAGCCTTCCGTCGGTGGCGACGTTCGTCCGTGACATGAAGGGCGCCGACTCCGACATCCTCTACGGCAACCTGCTCACGGTGCCGCTGGACGGCGGCTTCCTGTACGTCGAGCCGGTCTACGCCCAGGGCCGCAACGCGCAGTACCCGCTGCTCAAGAAGGTCGCGGTGTCGTACGTGGACGCGGACCAGCCGGACGGGGACACCACCAAGGACACCACGGTGTTCGAGGACAACCTGACGGCGGCGCTGAACGCGGTGTTCGGGGCCGAGGGCACCGCCCCGCCGGCCACGCAGCCGCCGGGCACCACCAAGCCCCCGGCTCCGGTCACGAACGACGCCGCGCTGAAGCAGGCCATCGCGGACGCCCAGAAGGCGTACGACGACGGCGAGGCGGCGCTGCAGAAGCAGGACTGGGCGGCGTACGGCAAGGCCCAGGAGGCCCTGCAGGACGCGCTCCAGCGGGCCGCTGCCGCCGGAGCGAAGCTCCAGAGCGGCGCCGGCGGCGCCAAGCCGGCACCGCAGGCGACGCCGAGCCCGTCGGCGAGCCCCGGCACCGCGGCCTCCCCGAGCACCTCGGCCTCCCCGAGTCCGAGCGCCGGTCCCGGCGGCGGATGAGCGGCGGATAAGCGGTAAGAGCTCCCCTCCGCGTCGTGATAGCGTGTGAACACAACGACGCGGGGTGGAGCAGCTCGGTAGCTCGCTGGGCTCATAACCCAGAGGTCGCAGGTTCAAATCCTGTCCCCGCTACTGAAGACGAGGGCCCGGATCCATCAGGATCCGGGCCCTCGTCATGTCCCCAACGGCGTTGCGGAGGGGGTGAGTTGGGGTGAGACGTGTTTGACTTGTCTCTCTGTGGGCATGTCGACAAAACGCTGAAGTGACCTCACTGGCTGCGGTATACCAGGTGTACGCGGGTTGCAGGTGGTGCGACGATGGTATTTATGGGGGACAGGGCAACTCTGTTGGAGACAGGGCGGTTTGTGCAGCGGCATGCCGGAAACGCCGCAGACGAGATCATCGAGGCCGCGGGAGCCGCCGTCGATGCGGCCGTCGACACCACCACCACCGAGACCGAGACCGAAGCCGAGACCGAAGCCCGCCACCGGCGCGCCGCCGAGCGCGGTGACGCCGCCGCGATGAGCGCCCTGGGTGCCCTGCTGCTGCGCCGTGGCGACCTGGACGGCGCCGAGCCGTATCTGCGCGGGGCCGCCGCCCAGGGTGACCGCGCCGCCGCCAACAACCTGGGTGTCCTGCTGCACCAGCGGGGTTACCCGGACGAGGCCGCCGGCTGGTGGCGGATCGCCGCCGTCGCCGGTTCCGCGCCGGCCGCGCACGCCCTCGGCCGCCACCACCGCGAGCGCGGCGACGAGCCGGCCGCCGAGTACTGGCTGCGCCAGTCCGCCGAGCAGGGCCACGCCCTCGGCGCGTACGCCCTCGCCGACCTCCTGGAGCACCGCAGCGACGTCGGCGCCGAGCGCTGGCTGCGCGCCGCCGCCGAGCAGGGTCACCGCGAGGCCGCCTACCGGCTCGCCCTCGCCCTGGAGCGGCGGGCGACGGCGCCGCCCGCCCGCGGCCCGCACACGTACGACACCGGCACGGGCCTGCGCACCTCGGCCGCGCCCGACGCCGCCACCGGCAAGGGCGAGGGCAGGGGCAGGGCCGAGGCGCCGACGGTCCCCGGGGACTCGCTGGCCGAGGCCGAGCAGTGGTTCCGGCAGGCCGCCGCGCGCGGCCACCGGCGGGCCGCCCTGCACCTGGGCGCGATCCTGGAGAAGCGCGGCGAGCTCAAGGAGGCCGGCCGCTGGTATCTGTCCTCCGCCAAGGACGGCGAGGCCAAGGCCGCCTGCGCGCTGGGCTTCCTGCTGCGCGACGCGGGCGACGAGGAGAGCGCGGCCGTGTGGTGGCTGCGGGCCGCGCAGGACGGCGACGGCAACGCCGCCAACGCGCTCGGCGCGCTGCACGCCGCCCGGGGCGAGCACCAGACCGCCGAGCGCTGGTACCGCGCCGCCATGGACGCCGGTGACGTCAACGGCGCCTACAACCTCGGGCTGCTGTGCGCCGCCCAGGAGCGGACCGCGCAGGCCGAGCAGTGGTACCGCCGCGCCGCCTACGCGGGACACCGGGAGGCCGCCAACGCGCTGGCCGTCCTGCTGCTCCAGGCCGGTGACGCGGGTGGTGCCGAGCCCTGGTTCTCCAAGGCCGCCGAGGCCGGCAGCGTCGACGCCGCCTTCAATCTCGGCATCCTCCACGCCGGCCGTGACGACGACCGCACCGCGCTGGTCTGGTACGAGCGCGCGGCCGCCGCCGGGCACACCGAGGCCGCCCTCCAGGTCGGCATCGCCTGTCTGCGCGACGGCGACGAGCAGGCCGCCGAGCGCTATCTGCGGTGCGCGGCGGGCGGTGGCAGCGCCGAGGCGGCCTTCCGGCTCGCCTCGGTCCTCGACGCCCGCCGCCCGGCCCCGGGCCCGCCCGCCCTCGGTGCCTCCCGCGAGGAGAAGAGCGAGTGCGAGGAGTGGTACGAGCGCGCCGCCGAGCAGGGCCACCGCCGGGCCCAGGTCCGGGTCGGCATGCTGGCCGCCGCCCGCGGTGACGTGGCGGAGGCCGCCCGCTGGTACCGGGAGGCGGCCGAGGCCGGGTCCCGCAACGGGGCCTTCAACCTGGGGCTGCTCCTCGCGCGCGAGGGCGGCGAGCGGGAGGCGGCCCTGTGGTGGACGCGCGCCGCGCACGCCGGCCACGGCCGCGCCGCGCTGCGGCTCGCGCTGCTCGCGGCCCGCCGCGGGGAGCTGACCGAGGGGCGCCGCTGGTGCGCCCGCGCGGTCGAGCTCGGTCCCGCGGAGGTGGCCGAGCGCGCGGCGCGGCTGAGCGAGGCGCTGCACCAGGAGCTCACCGCGTAACGCGGGACTCACGCGTAACGCGGGTCACATCGTTCGCTCGACATATCGATTTGCTCTGCTCCGAACGGTCCCGTAAGGTTGGGTTCACCGACGCGGGGTGGAGCAGCTCGGTAGCTCGCTGGGCTCATAACCCAGAGGTCGCAGGTTCAAATCCTGTCCCCGCTACTCAGTAGCAGCGAAGGCCCGGATCCGTCAGACGGATCCGGGCCTTCGTCGTTCGTCGTCGTTCGTCGATCGTGCGAGGCCGACGGCCCACCGTACGAAGAAGCCCCCGCCGTCAGGGCAGGGGCTTCTTCGTCGTGACGGGGCGCCGTCAGGCGGAGGTCGCGCAGCTGGGGCACAGACCCCGGTAGGTGACCTCGACGTCCGAGATCGTGAAGCCGAAGCGCTCCGAGTCGGGGAGGTCGGCCAGTGGGTTGCCCGCCGGGTGGACGTCCCGGATCGCGCCGCAGCGGCCGCAGACCAGGTGCTGGTGCGGGCGGTGGGCGTTCGGGTCGTACCGCTTGGCGCGGCCGTCCGTCGCGACCTCCATCACCTCGCCCAGCGTGACCATCTCGCCCAGCGTGTTGTAGACGGTGGCGCGCGAGATCTCCGGCAGGCGCTCGACGGCGCGCGCGTGGACCTCGTCGGCGGTCAGATGCACGTGTTCCCCGTCGAGCACTTCGGCCACGACGCGTCGCTGCGCGGTCATCCGCCAGCCACGGCCGCGCAGTCGTTCCAACAGGTCACTCATGGGGGTCAGCCTAACAGCCGGGGCTCAAATCCCGAACTGGTGTGAGTTTGGATGGGGGCTTGCCTTAGACAATGTCTATTGTAGGATCGTGTACGGCACAGGCCGGGCAGGCAGGACAGGCTTGCGGCAGAACCCACGCAGCAGGAGGCGCACGTGACGCAGGGACCGCTCACCACCGAGGCCGGGGCACCGGTCGCGGACAACCAGAACAGCGAGACGGCGGGCGTCGGCGGGCCGGTCCTGGTCCAGGACCAGCTCCTCCTGGAGAAGCTCGCCCACTTCAACCGCGAGCGCATCCCGGAGCGCGTGGTGCACGCCCGCGGCGCCGGCGCCTACGGCACCTTCACGGTGACCGCCGACGTCACCGCGTACACCAGGGCCGCCTTCCTCTCCGAGGTCGGCAAGCAGACCGAGACCTTCCTGCGCTTCTCCACCGTCGCCGGCAGCCTGGGCGCCGCCGACGCCGTGCGCGACCCGCGCGGCTGGGCGCTGAAGTTCTACACCGAGGAGGGCAACTACGACCTCGTCGGCAACAACACCCCCGTCTTCTTCATCCGGGACGCCATCAAGTTCCCCGACTTCATCCACACCCAGAAGCGCGACCCGTACACCGGCTCGCAGGAGGCGGACAACGTCTGGGACTTCTGGGGCCTGAGCCCGGAGTCCACGCACCAGGTGACCTGGCTGTTCGGCGACCGCGGCATCCCCGCCTCGTACCGCCACATGAACGGCTACGGCTCGCACACCTACCAGTGGAACAACGAGGCCGGCGAGGTCTTCTGGGTCAAGTACCACTTCAAGACCGACCAGGGCATCAGGAACCTCACCCAGGACGAGGCCGACCTGCTCGCCGGCCGGGACCCGGACTCCCACCAGCGCGACCTGCGCGAGGCGATCGAGCGCGGCGACTTCCCGAGCTGGACCGTGCAGGTCCAGATCATGCCGGCCGCCGACGCCGCCACGTACCGCTTCAACCCGTTCGACCTCACCAAGGTGTGGCCGCACGCGGACTACCCGCCGATCGAGATCGGCAGGCTGGAGCTCAACCGCAACCCGCGGAACATCTTCGCCGAGGTCGAGCAGTCGATCTTCTCCCCGGCGCACTTCGTGCCCGGCATCGGCCCGTCCCCGGACAAGATGCTCCAGGGCCGTCTCTTCGCCTACGGCGACGCCCACCGCTACCGCGTCGGCATCAACGCCGACCACCTGCCGGTGAACCGCCCGCACGCCACCGAGGCCCGCACCCACTCCCGGGACGGCCTCCTCTACGACGGCCGGCACGGCGGCGCCAAGAACTACGAGCCGAACAGCTTCGGCGGCCCGCGGCAGACCGACCGCCCGCTGTGGCAGCCCCTCCCGGTCTCCGGTGTCACCGGCGACCACGCCGCCCCCGTGCACGCCGAGGACGACGACTTCGTGCAGGCCGGCGACCTCTACCGGCTGATGTCCGAGGACGAGAAGGGCCGGCTGATCGGCAACCTGGCCGGCTTCATCGCCAAGGTCTCGCGCGACGACATCGCCGAGCGCGCCATCGGCAACTTCCGCAAGGCGGACGAAGACTTCGGCAAGCGGCTGGACGCCGCGGTCCAGGCCCTGCGTGGCTGACGGCCGCCTGCCGTAGGGAGAGGAGGGCCGGACTTCCCGTGTTCGTACGGGAGTCCGGCCCTCTGCCGTCCGCGCTCGTCGTACGAGGTCAGGCGGCGGTGGCGCTGTACACCGGGAGCCAGCAGCGGATGATGTCGCGCACGGACACGATGCCGACCGGCCCCCGGTCGTCCAGGACGACCAGATGACGGAAGCCGCCGCGGGTCATCGCCTCCGCGGCCTCCTCCAGGGTCCACGTCGGGGCGGCGAAGACGACGTCCCGGGTGGTGTGGGCGTCGGCGGTCTCCAGGTCGGGATTCCGGTCGGCGCCGATCGCGTCGAGGATGTCGCGCTCGGTGAGGATGCCGAATCCTCCGGAGTCGCCGTCCTGGACGACGGCCGCGCCGACGCGGCGCGCCGACATCAGACGCGCCGCCTGGCGGAGGGTGTGGGCAGGGCCGATGGTGAGGGACACGGTGCTCATGGCGTCACGGACGAGCATGGAGGGAACCACCTCCGAATCGGTGACTTCGAGAACTCTTTCACAAGTTCACAAAGGGGGGATTGTCAGAGTGGCACCGGACCGGGAGGTCGACAAGGGGGCGCGCGTAGCGCGTCCGGAGCGCTGAGGGGCGGTCAGCTCTCCGTGGAGGGCTGCTGGTTGAGGTAGGCGAGCAGCTCGCCGTGGAGCAGGCCGTTCGACGCGGCCGCGTTCCCGCTGTGCGGACCGTGCCGCCCGTCGAGCCCGGTGAAGGTGCCGCCGGCCTCCTGCACCACGATCGCCGTGGCCGCCATGTCCCACAGCGACAGCTCCGGCTCCGCGCAGATGTCCACCGAGCCCTCGGCCACCATCATGTACGGCCAGAAGTCGCCGTACGCCCGGGTCCGCCAGCACGCGCGCGTGAGGTCGAGGAAGCCGTCCAGCCGGCCGCGCTCCTCCCAGCCGCTCAGGCTGGAGTACGCGAACGAGGCGTCCTCCAGGCGGCCGACCTTCGACACCTCGATCCTGCTCGCCGACGCCAGGCTGCGGCCGGTGTACGCGCCGAGCCCCTTCGCCGCCCACCAGCGGCGGCCGAGCGCGGGCGCCGAGACCACGCCCACCACCGGCTGGAAACCGGTCTCCCCGGCCTCCATCAGCGCGATCAGGGTGGCCCACACGGGCACCCCGCGCACGTAGTTCTTGGTGCCGTCGATCGGGTCGATCACCCAGCGGCGCGGGCCCGTGCCCTCCACGCCGTACTCCTCGCCGAGGATCGCGTCCCGGGGCCTGGCACGCTGCAGCTGCCCCCGGATCAGCTCCTCGGCGGCCTTGTCGGCCTCGCTCACCGGAGTCATGTCGGGCTTCGTCTCGACCTTCAGGTCGAGCGCCTGGAACCGGTCCATCGTGGCCGCGTCCGCGGCATCCGCGAGGACATGGGCGAGACGCAGATCGTCGTGGTAATCGGCCATGGTCGAAACTCTATCCCCCGAAGGCGCGTCGCCCCGCGCCGACCCTTGACAGTGCGTGGCCGCCCGTCAACGCTGTGCGCAGAACCGACCCGGCCGGGAGGTGACGATGCCGACTGTCCCGAAGACGCCGAAGACGCCGAAGACGGCGAGAACACCGGGCACCCGCACGGGGCCGGGCACCCGCACGGCACCGAAGGCGACGACCGCGCGCGAGGCCCTGCTCGACGCCGCCCTCGCGGCCCTCACCACGCTGCCCTGGTCGGCGGTGCGGATGGTCGACGTCGCCACCGCCGCGCGGGTCTCCCGGCAGACCCTCTACAACGAGTTCGGCAGCAAGGAGGGGCTCGCCCGCGCGCTCGTGCGCCGCGAGGCCGACCTCTATCTGCGGGGCGTCGAGACCGCCCTCGACCAGCCGGAGCCGCCCGCCCGCAGGCTGGTCGCCGTCGCCGAGTGGACCGTCGCCGCGGCCGCCGCCCGGCCCGTGCTGCGCGCCCTGCTCACCGGCGCCTGGAACGAACGGCTGCCCGCCCCCCGGCCCGCCCGCACCGGGACCCGCGCCGCCGCCGTACCCGACCAGCGGCGGGCCGACGCCGGGGTGCCGTCACCGGCGGAGCTGCTCGTCCAGGCCAGGGACAGGGCGGCGGCGCTGCTCTCCGAGGACCCCCGGGCGGCCGTCCGCTCCTGCGAACTCGCGCTCCGCCTCGCACTGTCCTACGTGGTGGCGTCCGCGCCGATGGTGCCGCAGCCGTCTCCGCAGCCGTCTTTGCGGACGGGGCCGCGGACCGCTCGGCCCGCCGGGCCGGGAGGTCAGTGCGCGGAGCCCGACAGCTGGAGGCCGATGACGCCGACGATCACCAGCGTGATCGAGACGATCTTGAGCGTGGACACCAGGTCGCCGAGGAACACCATGCCGTAGATCGCCGTCCCCGCCGCCCCGATCCCGGTCCACACCGCGTACGCCGGACCGACGTCGAGCTTGCGCAGCGCGAGGGTCAGCAGCCCGAAGCTGCCGATCGCGAAGCAGGCGAAGGCGATCGTGGGCCACAGACGCGTGAAACCGTGCGAGAGCTTCAGGCACACCGCGAAACCGGTCTCGAGCAGTCCGGCGACCACCACCAGCAGCCACGCCATCGCAAGTGCCTCCCACGCCGTCGGTGACTGCTTCGTGTCGCTTGGTGCGATTATGCACTTACCAACGGTCGTCGCCCGCAAACGTGCGCGATCCGGGTGACGCGTCGTCAGCCGCCCCGCGAAGCCGCCCCGCACACCGGGCCCCCGCACACCGGGCCCGCACACCGGGACCGCACACCCGCCCCCGGTCGGCCGTCCCCCGTCAGTCGCCCTCGCGGCGCTCGCGCGTCGCGAGCAGCCGGCGCAGCGAGTACAGCCGGGCCGGATCCGCGTGCCCCGCCGCGACCCAGGCGTCGAGCGCGCAGTCCGGCTCGTCGTGGCTGCACGCGCGCGGGCACTCCTCCGTGCCCGGCTCCAGGTCGGGGAAGGCGTGGATCACCCGGGACGGGTCGACGTGGTGCAGGCCGAAGGAGCGCACGCCCGGCGTGTCGATGACCCAGCCGTCCGTCTTGTCCAGCGGCAGCGCGAGCGCCGAGGTCGTGGTGTGCCGGCCACGGCCGGTCACCGCGTTCACATGACCGGTGATCCGCCGCCGCTCCTCGGGCACCAGCGCGTTCACCAGCGTCGTCTTGCCCACGCCCGAGTGCCCCACGAACGCGGTCACCCGGTCGCCCAGGTGCTCCCGCACCCGGTCCGCCGCCCCGCCGTCGTACAGCTCCTCGCGGTTCACCACCACGTACGGGATGTCCAGGGCGCCGTACAGCTCCAGGATCTTCTCCGGCGGCGCCAGGTCCGACTTCGTCAGCACCAGGAAGGGGTCGAGCCCGCCGTCGAAGGCCGCGACCAGACAGCGGTCGATCAGGCGCGGGCGCGGCTCGGGGTCGGCGAGCGCGGTCACGATCGCCAGCTGGTCGGCGTTGGCCACCACCACCCGCTCGTACGGGTCGTCGTCGTCGGCCGTGCGCCGCAGCACCGAACTGCGCTCGCCGATCCGCACGATCCGCGCCAGCGTGTCCTTCTCACCGGACAGGTCGCCCACCAGGGACACCCGGTCACCGACCACGGCGGCCTTGCGGCCCAGCTCGCGCGCCTTCATCGCCATGACGACCCGGTCCCCGACCAGACACGTCAGCCGGCCGCGGTCGACGGTGAGGACCATGCCCTCGACGGCGTCCTCGTGCTTGGGACGGATCGTCGTACGGGGGCGGTTGCCCTTGCGGTTGGGCCGCTGGCGGATGTCGTCCTCGTCGGTGTGCTTCCCGTAACGCCGCATGGCTCAGACTCCGAGCATTTCGGTCCACATCCTCGGGAAGTCGGGCAAGGTCTTCTCGGTCGTCTTCACGTTCTCGATCTCCACGCCGTCGACGGCGAGGCCGATGATCGCGCCGGCGGTTGCCATCCGGTGGTCGTGGTACGTGTGGAAGACGCCGCCGCGCAGCGGGCGCGGCCGGATGCGCAGGCCGTCCTCGGTCTCCGTGACGTCTCCGCCGAGCCCGTTGATCTCCTTCGTCAGGGCGGCGAGCCGGTCCGTCTCGTGGAGCCGCAGGTGCGCCACGCCCCGCAGCGTCGAGGGCGAGTCGGCCAGGGCCGCCACGGCGGCGATGCCGGGAGTGAGCTCGCCGACCTCACCGAGGTCGACGTCGATGCCGTGGATCCGGCCGCCGCCGGTGAAGGTCAGACCCTCGTCGGTCAGCTCGCAGGAGCCACCCATCTCGGTGAAGATCTCCCGCAGCGCGTCACCGGGCTGGGTGGTCCTGGCCGGCCAGTCCGGCACCGTGACCCGGCCACCGGTGACCAGCGCGGCCGCCAGGAACGGCTGGGCGTTCGACAGGTCCGGCTCCACCACCAGGTCGCGCCCGAGCAGCGCGGAGGGCGCCACCCGCCACACGTTCGGCTGCCCGCCGTGCTCCGGCTCGTCGATCTGCGCGCCGACCGCCCGCAGCATGTCGACCGTCATCCGGATGTGCGGCAGCGAGGGCAGCCGGTCGCCGACGTGCCGCACCTCCACACCGTGGTTGAAGCGGGCGCCGGACAGCAGCAGGGCGCTGACGAACTGGGACGACGAGGAGGCGTCGATCTCCACGACACCGCCCTCCACACCGCCGCCGCCGTGCACGGTCATCGGCAGCGCGCCGCGCCCGTCGTCGTCGATCCGGGCGCCGAGCGCGCGCAGCGCGTCGATCACCCCGTGCAGCGGGCGCTCGTGGGAGCGCGGGTCGCCGTCGAAGCGGACCGGCCCGTCGGCGAGGGCCGCGACCGGCGGCAGGAAGCGCATGACCGTGCCCGCGTTGCCGACGTCGACGGTCGCCGGGCCGCGCAGCCCGGCCGGGATGACCCGCCAGGCCTCGCCCGTGCCGTCGGGGCCCATGCCCTCCTCGATCTTCACGCCCAGGGTGCGCAGCGCCTCCGCCATCAGCAGGGTGTCGCGCGAGCGCAGCGGCCGGCGCAGCCAGCCCGGCTCGGCGGCCAGCGCCGCGAGCACCAGGGCCCGGTTGGTGACCGACTTGGATCCCGGCACGGTGACGGTGGCGTCGACGGGGCCGCCCGCGTACGGGGCGGGCCAGAGGCCGGTGAGCGGATCGGGCTGCGCGGAGCTTTCGGTCATGCCCTCACTTTACGGGGGTGTCACCACCGGACGAGCCAGCGGAAGCCGCCGATCAGGGCCGACAGGGACACCGCGTGGAAGAAGAACAGCCACAGGGCCGCCGGCACGTGGGTGAGCCGGGAGAGCTGGTCGGCGTCGGAGTCCCCGGCCCCGCCGTGACGGCGCTTCACCTGCAGTTCGAACGCCGGCCGCACCCCGCCGAGGAGCAGGAACCAGACCACCGCGTACGCGAACACGGACTGCACGTCCGGCCCGGTCAGCCAGGAGACGAGCAGGAACAGCGCGCCCGTGAGCAGCACCGTGAAGATCCCGTACGCGTTGCGGACCATCACCAGCATCGCGATCAGCAGCGCCGTGGCCAGCCACAGCAGCAGCGTGACGTGGCGGGAACCGAGGAGCGCGGCGCCGCCGAGGCCGAGCAGCGGGGCGGCGGTGTAGCCGGCCGCGGCCGTCAGGATCATGCCGAGGCCGGTCGGGCGGCCCCGCGAGACGGTGAGGCCGCTGGTGTCCGAGTGCAGCCGGATCGACTGCAACCGCCGGCCGGTCACCAGCGCGACCAGACCGTGGCCGCCTTCGTGCGCGATGGTGATCGCGTTCCGGGACAGCCGCCACATCGGGCGGGGCAGGACCGCGGCGACGGCGGCCACCCCCGTGGCGATCACGATCCACAGATCGGACGCGGGCTGGGTGCCGAGGACTTCGGTCATGGTGGGCACGGGCTCCTCGGTAGTGCGGTCGGGTGACGGGTGGGACGTGGCATCGTGGCACGTATGTGCGGACGGTATGCAGCGAGCCGACGGCCCGAGGACCTCGTGGACGTCTTCGAGGTCGAGAAGTGGGAGCCCGAGGAGACCCTCGCCCCCGACTGGAACGTGGCCCCGACCAAGGAGGTCCACGCGATCCTGGAGCGCCCTCTCAAAGACGCGGAATCGCCCCGGCCGGTTCGGCAGATGCGCACCCTGAAGTGGGGACTCGTCCCGTCCTGGGCGAAGAGCCCGGAGGGCGCCGCCCGGATGATCAACGCACGGGCGGAGACCGTGCACGAGAAGCCCTCCTTCAAGCGGGCCTTCGCGACCCGCCGCTGCATCCTGCCCGCCGACGGCTACTACGAGTGGGTGACCGGCACCGGCGAACGGGAGCTGGAGGTCGAGGGGAAGCGCAAGCGGCCCCGCAAGCAGCCGTACTTCGTTACCCCGGCCGACGGCTCCGTGTTCGCCATGGCCGGACTCTACGAGTTCTGGCGCGACCGGACCCTCCCGGACGACCATCCGCGGGCCTGGTGGGTGACCTGCTCGGTGCTCACCACGGACGCGGAGACCGGCCCGCTCGGCGTCGCCCCCGCCGAGGGGCCGCGCTCGCTCGCCGACATCCACCCCCGGATGCCGCTGATGCTCACCCCCGACCGCTGGGACGCCTGGCTCGACCCGTCCCGCACCGACGTGGAGGAGCTGCGCGCGCTGCTCGCCCCGCCGCCGGAGGGCCTGATGCGGGCCTACCCGGTGGCGACGGCGGTCAGCAACGTACGGAACAACGGGCCCGAGCTCCTGAAGGAGCTGGACGGCCCGGAGGAGGCCACGCTGTTCTGAAGCCGCGTCCGGGGCGCCGAGCCTGCGGCGCGGCAGGACGGGGACCCGGGGGCCTCGCGGGGCCGGGCGGGGAGCCGGGGGCTCGCGCGGCCGGATGGGGAGCCGGTGGTCCCGCGCGGCAGGACCGGGATCCGGTGGTCCCGCGCGGCAGGATGGGGACGTGACGAAGAGCGAGATCGTTCCGACCGACGCCGGGGACGCCCGGATCACCTGGCACGCCGCGAGGAAGCCGTGGACCGTGCTCGCCGTGAGCCACGGCGCGGGCGGCGGCATCGAGGCCCGCGACCTGCGGGCCCTGGCCGCCGCGCTGCCCGCCGAGGGCGTGAGCGTGGCCCTGGTCGAGCAGCCCTGGCGGGTCGCCGGCAAGAAGGTCGCCCCCGCCCCGAAGACCCTGGACACCGGCTGGCGCGGCCTGTGGCCCGCGCTCGCCGCCCCCGGCCTGCCGGTGATCTCCGGCGGCCGCAGCGCCGGCGCCCGGGTCGCCTGCCGCACCGCCCGCGAGCTCGGCGCGAGCGCCGTGCTCGCCCTGAGCTTCCCGCTGCACCCGCCGGGCCGGCCCGAGAAGTCCCGCGCCGACGAACTCCTCGGCGCGGGCGTCCCCACCCTCGTCGTGCAGGGCGGCAACGACCCCTTCGGCCGGCCCGACGAGTTCCCGGCCGGCCCGTACGCGCTGGTGGAGGTCCCGCACGGCGACCACGGCTTCGCCGTGCCCAAGCGCGCCCCGATCGGCCAGGACGAGGCCGTGGACCTGATCGTCCGCGAGGTCGCCGAGTGGATCGCGGCACTGCGCTGACCGGCAGCCCGCCCCGGGAATGCGGGGCGCAGGACCGCTGTTGTGACGGACATCGGTGTTTGAGAGCAAGGAAGAGGGAGTCCGTCGCATGGGTTCGACCATCTGCCCGGAGCGCCCGCAGGCCGCTGACCTCGACTGGACGGTGCTGCCCGGGCCCAAGGCCACCCCTATTCGGGCGGCGGGCGGAGCGGTTCCTCGTCTATCCTCCGAAGCGAGCGGGTCCGCGTTCGGGTTCGCCGCAGCGCTGGAGGAGGTGGGTCCGGTCACTGGGACCGACACAGGGACCGACGACGGCCCCGAGGAGACGACCGAGGAGCGCAACGCGCGCTTCGAGCGGGACGCCCTCGGCTACCTCGACCAGATGTACTCGGCCGCGCTGCGCATGACGCGCAACCCCGCCGACGCGGAGGACCTGGTGCAGGAGACCTACGCCAAGGCGTACGGATCCTTCCACCAGTTCCGCGAGGGCACGAACCTCAAGGCGTGGCTGTACCGCATCCTCACCAACACCTTCATCAACTCGTACCGCAAGAAGCAGCGCGAGCCCCAGCGCTCCGCTGCCGAGGAGATCGAGGACTGGCAGCTCGCCCGCGCCGAGTCGCACATGTCGACCGGACTGCGTTCGGCGGAGTCGCAGGCCCTCGACCACCTGCCGGACTCGGACGTGAAGGAAGCGCTGCAGGCGATTCCCGAGGAGTTCCGCATCGCCGTCTATCTCGCCGACGTAGAGGGCTTTGCGTACAAGGAGATCGCGGACATCATGGGGACACCCATCGGTACGGTGATGTCCCGGCTGCACCGGGGTCGCCGCCAGCTGCGCGGCATGCTCGAGGACTACGCCCGTGAGCGCGGGCTGGTACCGGCGGGCGCCGGAGAGTCGACGCACGATCTGAAAGGCTCGGGCTCATGAGCTGCGGAGACCCGCACGAGACGGACTGCTCAGAGGTCCTGGACCATCTCTACGAGTTCCTCGACCGAGAGATGCCCGACGGTGAATGCACCAAGTTCGAGGTGCACTTCGAGGAGTGCTCCCCGTGCCTGGAGAAGTACGGCCTCGAACAGGCCGTGAAGAAGCTGGTGAAGCGCTGCTGCGGCAGCGACGACGTCCCCGTCGACCTGCGTGCCAAGGTGATGGGACGGATCGATCTGATCCGCTCCGGGCACGACGTGCCCGAGCAGGACATCACCGCCGCTCCCGCCGCCTCACAGGAGCAGTAGCCGGCGCGGCGACACCCACGTGACCGGGAGCCGGGCGAGATCCTCGCCCGGCTCCCGGCTTTTCCGCGCCCGGTCCGCCGTCCGGCCCGCCTTCCGCCGGTCGGTCTGTCCTTCGGTCCGCCGGTCGGTCTGCCTATCGGCTTGTATCACCCGATGGTGCGAATCGGCCCCGCCCGGCCGCTCCGCCGCCCGCGCCTCGCTAGCGTGGCAGTCGTGATGGTGGTCCCGCGATCGGCACGCGTCCTGATCTGCTGTGCCCTGCTCGCCGCCGCCGCGAGCACCCTGCCCGCCGTGCTCCCGGGCGCGCAGACCCCCTGGCGCGGCGTGGCGCTGCTCGCCGCCCTCTACGCGGTCTGCGAACTGCCGGCCCGCTGCCGCCGCGCCGCCCGGGCGCTCGGCGGCCCCGCCGAGGGCCCGGCCCCCGGGCCCGGCTCCTTCTTCGCGGTCCTGCTCGCCGCCGCGCTGCTGCTGCCGCCCTCCGCCGCCGCCCTCACCGCCCTGCCCGGGGCCGTCCTCGCCCCCGTCGAGCAGCCTCCCGGCGCCGCGCGCCGGGCCTGGCGGGCCGCGCGACTCGCCCTCGCGGTCTGGGCCGCCGCCCACGTCGGGCAGTTCCTCCAGTGCCCCGGCGCCCTCGGCCGCGGACCCGACACCCCCGACTTTCCGTACGTGCTGCTGCCGACCGCCGCCACCGCCCTCACCTTCTGCCTGGTGCTCACCGCCCTCGACGGCGGCATCCGCGCCACCGCCGAGGCGTTCCCCGTGCGGGCCGCCTGGCGCGGACTGCTCGGCCGGGCGCTCGCCCCGCACACCGTGCACGGGCTCGCCGGACTGATGACCGCCGTGCTGTGGCGCAGCAGTTACGGACCGGTCGCCGCGCTCTTCGTCCTGCTGCCCATGTACATCTCCTGCTGGGGCTTCGCCCAGTACCACCGGGAACGCGCCGCCCACCAGGCCACCATCCGGGCCCTCGTCCAGGCCGTCGACATCAAGGACCGCTACACGCGCGGCCACAGCGAACGCGTCGGCCGCGCCTCCGTCCTGATCGCCCGCGAGCTCGGCATGGAGGAGCCCCGCCTGGAGGTCGTCCGCTTCGCCGGCATCCTCCACGACATCGGCAAGCTGGGCGTGCCCACCCG
This sequence comes from Streptomyces sp. NPDC126499, assembly GCF_040302485.1. Classification (NCBI taxonomy): domain Bacteria; kingdom Bacillati; phylum Actinomycetota; class Actinomycetes; order Kitasatosporales; family Streptomycetaceae; genus Streptomyces; species Streptomyces sp. NPDC126499. Next base: position 44,148 of record NZ_JBEOUO010000004.1, read on the forward strand.
GGTGCTCCGCAAGGACGGGCCGCTCACTCCCGAGGAGCGCCGGATCATCGAGCTCCATCCCGAGTACGGCCACGAGATGGTCCGCGGCATCGCCTTCCTCGACGAGGCCCGCACCGCGATCCTCCACCACCACGAGCGCATGGACGGCACCGGCTACCCGTACGGCCTCAAGGGCCACCAGATCCCCGAGTACGCGCGCGTGGTGGCCGTCGCCGACGCCTTCGACGCCATGACCTCCACCCGCTCCTACAGCCGGGCCCGCCCCGTCGGGACCGCCCTCGCCGAACTGGAGCGGTGCGCCGGCAGCCATTTCGACCCGCGCATGGTCGCCGCGCTCGGCCGGGCGCTGCGCCGGCACGGCTGGCAGACCGAGGTCACCGCCGACGAGACCGCCGTCCCGGCCCCGCGCACCCCGGCCGCCCGCACCCCCACCGCCCGGCCCGCACCGGCACCCGCGTCCACCGCCCTGCCCTCGCGGGAACACCCGCCCGGCACCCCGGCCCGTGAACCCGCGCCCGCATCCGCATCCGGCACCCCGGCCCGTAAGCCCGCGCCCGCATCCGCATCCGGCACCCCGGCCCGTAAGCCCACGCCCACCACACCCGCCCGGCCGCAGGACCGCGCGTGACGGCCGGCCGTGTCACCGTCGGCGCCGTCCACGCGGCCGCCCTGCTGCTCACCCTCACCGCCCTCGCCGCCACCCTCTGGCACGGCCTCGACGAGTCCGGGAACGCCGTCGCCTTCGGCCTCCTCATCGCCCTCGGCGAGCTCACCCGCCGCGGCGCCCCGCCCGACGACCGGGAACCCGCCCCGCTCGCCACCGCCGGCTCCCTCGGCTACGCCCTGCTCGGCCAGAACGGCGGCGAGACCACCACCCACGGCGTCCTCCAGACCATCGCCGTCGTCGTCACGGCCGGACTCGCCGGGGCGGTGCCCCACGTGGCCCGGGGCCGCGGCCCCCACCTCGACCACATGGCCCGGCGCATCCTCACCGTCGGCTTCGCCGCCCTGTGCTTCCAGCCCCTCTACAACGCGGGCACCCTCACCGCCCACCTCGGCCAGGGCCCGTCCTACGCCCTCTTCCTGCTCCTGCTGCTCCTCCTCACCGCCCTGTGCGACGCCGTCCTCGCCGCCCTCCTGCACCGCGCCCGCGAAGCGGCCCGCGGCGCACCGCCCCGCACCGCGGGCACCCCCGTCCCCTACGGCCCGCTGCTCCGCGACGAGCTGCGCGCCCTGCTCGGCATCGGCTCCGCCGTCTGCGCCACCGGAGCCGTCATGGCCCTCGGCGTGGCCGCCGCCGGACTGTGGGCGCTGCCCGTCTTCGCCGTACCCCTGCTGCTCGCCCAGGTCTCCTTCCGCCGCTACGCGGCCGTGCGCACCACCAACCGGGAGACCATCGCCTCCCTCGCCCGCGCCACCGAGGTGGCCGGCTGCACCCCGCCCGGCCACGCCCGCCGGGTCGCCGCGCTCAGCCGGGCCGTGGGCCGGGAGCTCGGCCTGTCCGGGCACAAGCTCGCCGTCCTCGAATACGCGGCGCTCATGCACGACATCGGACAGCTCTCCCTGGTCGACCCGGTCCCCGGCGGCGCCACCGCCCTGCTGCCCGCCGACGAGCAGCGCAGGATCGCCCTGCTCGGCGGCGCCGTGGTCCGCCAGACGGGCGTCCCGGCGGCCGTCGCCGTCGTCGTCGAGAGGCAGGCCGACCCGTACCGCGAGCAGCCCCTGCCCGCCCGGATCGTCCGGGCCGTCAACGCCTACGACGACCTCGCCGCCGGCAGCGCGGGCGGCGGCCTCGACGCCCTGGAACACCTCCGTCTGGGCACCGCCCGCGACTACCACCCCGAGGTCGTGGAATCCCTCGCCCGCGTTCTGGCGCGGGGCGGCGTCGCCCCTGCTCCTCCGGGGTAACCCATGGGTAATGAGCGCGCGTCCGACCGGGCATGGTTGGATGCGAACAAGAGGGTGAAGCGACCGGCAGGCGGGAATCGTGAGGATCTTCGGGAAGGTACGGCATCGGCCCTCCGCCTCGTGGCGGCAGGCCACCGACCGCGCGTTCACGCTGATCGGCGACGGCCGGTACGAGGACGCGGGCGCACTGCTCACGCGCGCGGCGGACCTGGAGCCCTGGCTCTCCGAGTCCTGGTTCAACCTGGCCCTGCTGCACAAGTTCCGGCACGACTGGGAGCAGGCCCGGGCCGCCGGGCTGCGGGCCGTCGCGCTGCTCGACAAGGAGACCGGCGCCCCCGACTGGTGGAACGTCGGCATCGCCGCCACCGCCCTGCAGGACTGGCCGCTGGCCCGCCGCGCCTGGCAGGCCTACGGACTCAAGGTCCCCGGCGCCGCCTCCGGCACGGGCGAGCCCGCCGGCATGGAGCTGGGCAGCGCGGCCGTGCGGCTCTCCCCGGAGGGCGAGGCCGAGGTCGTGTGGGGCCGCCGGCTCGACCCCGCCCGGATCGAGGTGCTGTCCATCCCGCTGCCGTCCTCGGGCCGCCGCTGGGGCGAGGTCGTCCTGCACGACGGGGTGCCCAACGGCGAGCGGACCACCAGCGCCGGGCCGTCCTATCCCGTCTTCGACGAGATCGAGCTGTGGGCGCCCTCGCCGGTGCCGACCTGGGTGGTCCTCCTGGAGGCCGCCACCGAGGCCGACCGGGACGCCCTGGAGCAGCTCGCCGCCGACGCGGGCTTCGCCGCCGAGGACTGGTCGTCCTCCGTGCGGCTGCTGTGCCGGGCCTGCTCCGAGTCGACGATGCCCAGCGCCGAGGGCGAGGGCGAGCACCTGGACCCCCACGACCACAGCGAGCCGGGCCACCCCGGGCCGCTCGGCCACCGCTCGCCCGGCGAGCTGTGGGTGCCCGAGCGCGAGTGCGGCATCGCCGCCCCCGCGGGCCTGGTCCGCGGGCTGCTCGACGGCTGGGTCGCCGACAGTCCGGACAGCCGTGAGTGGCGCGATCTGGAAGAGGTCTGCTGAGTCGGGTGCGCTTCGGCCCGTAGGCTGTCCTCCGACGGAATCGGGTTTTCAGGAAGGCGCAGCCGGACATGGCGCAGCAGGAGACGGACGAGCAGATCAACGACGGCTTCGTCGTGGACACGGAGGACTGCGAGGCGCGTGAGCTCGCCCACCGCGAGCGGGGCACCTCCCGTCCGATCACGGTCGTCGGCAACCCCGTGCTCCACCGGGAGTGCAAGGACGTCACCGAGTTCGACGAGAAGCTCGCCCAGCTGATCGACGACATGTTCGCCAGCCAGCGCACCGCCGAGGGCGTCGGCCTCGCCGCGAACCAGATCGGCGTGGACCTGAAGGTCTTCGTCTACGACTGCATGGACGACGAGGGCGTCCGGCACGTCGGCCACGTGGTCAACCCGGTCCTGCAGGACCTGCCGGCCGACCGCCGCCACCTCGACGACTCCAACGAGGGCTGCCTCTCGGTGCCCACCGCGTACGCCTCGCTGGCCCGCCCGGACTACGCCGAGGTGCACGGCAAGGACATGCACGGCAACGACATCAAGGTCCGCGGCACCGGCTACTTCGCCCGGTGCCTCCAGCACGAGACGGACCACCTCTACGGCTTCCTCTACATCGACAAGCTGTCCAAGCGCGACCGCAAGGACGCCCTGCGGCAGATGGCCGAGGGCACCCCGCGCTACCCGGTCGTGCCGAACGACTGACCCGCGCGACCGCGCGTCCGTACGGCGCGGTGGACGGCCCAGCCGGACACCGCGCCGACCGCGTACCAGAACAGGTCGGGCGCGTTGAACGTCGTACCGAACACCAGCCGTGCCACCGTGCCGCGCACGGCGAGCTCCGCCGGGACACCGGTCAGCTGGAACAGCTCCACCGCGCAGCTGAAGCCGAACGCGGTGACGGCCGCCGCCCCCGGCCTGACCCGGGGCGCGAGCAGCACCACCAGGGTCAGGACCAGCACCGTGTAGAGCGCGTCCCCCGCGTACGCGGCGACGGGCCCCGAACCCACGGCACGGACCCCGAGCCCCGAGGCGACGACCAACAGGGCCGCGGCGCCCGCCCGAAGTCGCGTCCGCGTGCGGCCCCCGCGGTCCGGGGACGGGATCCGTGTCACGGGGTCAGAAGTCCTCGTCCAGGTCCACCGAGCCCTCGACCGCCACCTGGTACGCCGACGGCCGGCGCTCGAAGAAGTTGGTCAGCTCCTGGACGCCCTGGAGCTCCATGAACCCGAACGGGTTCTCCGAGCCGTACACCGGGGCGAAGCCCAGGCGGGTCAGGCGCTGGTCGGCGACGCACTGGAGGTAGGCGCGCATCGACTCGGTGTTCATGCCCGGCAGGCCGTCACCGCACAGGTCGCGGCCGAACTGGAGCTCCGCCTCGACGGCCTCCTTCAGCATGTCGGTGACCTGCTGCTCCAGTTGGGCGTCGAAGAGCTCCGGCTCCTCCTTGCGGACGGTGTCCACGACCTCGAAGGCGAAGTTCATGTGCATCGTCTCGTCCCGGAAGACCCAGTTCGTCCCCGTCGCCAGGCCGTGCAGCAGCCCGCGGGAGCGGAACCAGTACACGTAGGCGAAGGCGCCGTAGAAGAACAGGCCCTCGATGCAGGCGGCGAAGCAGATCAGGTTGAGCAGGAAGCGGCGGCGGTCGGCCTGGGTCTCCAGGCGGTCGATCTTCTCGACCGAGTCCATCCACGTGAAGCAGAACTGCGCCTTCTCGCGGATGGAGGGGATGTTCTCGACGGCGGCGAACGCGGCGGCCCGGTCGTCCGGGTCGGGCAGATAGGTGTCGAGCAGCGTCAGATAGAACTGGACGTGCACGGCCTCCTCGAAGAGCTGGCGCGAGAGGTAGAGGCGCGCCTCCGGGGAGTTGATGTGCTTGTAGAGCGTCAGCACCAGGTTGTTCGCCACGATCGAGTCGCCGGTCGCGAAGAAGGCGACCAGCCGGCCGATCATGTGCTGCTCGCCCGGCGTGAGCTTGGTGAGGTCGGCGACGTCGGAGTGGAGGTCGACCTCCTCGACGGTCCAGGTGTTCTTGATGGCGTCGCGGTAGCGCTCGTAGAAGTCCGGGTAGCGCATCGGACGCAGGGTCAGCTCGAAGCCCGGGTCGAGCAGGTTCTTCTCAACGGTCATTACTGGCAGGCCTCGCAGGACTCGGGGTTCTCAAGGGAGCAGGCGAGGGCGTCGGCGTCCGGCGTCGCCTGCTGGACGGGGATGGTGGTGGCCTGGGCGGCGCGGGCGATCCGGGTCGCCGGGCGGGAGCGCAGGTAGTACGTGGTCTTCAGGCCCTGCTTCCAGGCGTACGCGTACATCGACGACAGCTTGCCGATGGTCGGCGTCTCCAGGAACAGGTTCAGGGACTGCGACTGGTCGAGGAACGGGGTGCGGGCCGCCGCCATGTCGATGAGGCCGCGCTGCGGGATCTCCCAGGCCGTGCGGTACAGCTCGCGGACCTCCGCCGGCACCCAGGCGAAGCCCTGCACCGAGCCGTTGGCGTCGCGCAGCGCCTCGCGGGTCTGCGCGTCCCACACGCCGAGCCGCTTCAGCTCGTCGACCAGGTAGGCGTTGACCTGGAGGAACTCCCCGGACAGCGTCTCGCGCTTGAACAGGTTGGAGACCTGCGGCTCGATGCACTCGTAGACGCCGGCGATCGAGGCGATCGTCGCGGTCGGGGCGATGGCGAGGAGCAGGCTGTTGCGCATGCCGACGGCGGCGATCCGCTCGCGCAGCGCGGCCCAGCGCTCGGGCCAGTTCAGCTCCACGTCGTAGTGGTCCGGGTGCAGGACGCCCCGGGCGGTGCGGGTCTGCTCCCAGGCGGGCAGCGGGCCGCTGCGCTCGGCGAGGTCGGCGGAGGCCTCGTACGCGGCGAGCATGATCCGCTCGGCGATCTTCGTGGACAGCGCGCGGGCGGCGGGCGAGTCGAAGGGCAGCTTCAGCTTGAAGAAGACGTCCTGGAGGCCCATCGCGCCCAGGCCCACCGGGCGCCAGCGGGCGTTGGAGCGGCCGGCCTGCTCGGTCGGGTAGAAGTTGATGTCGACGACCCGGTCGAGGAAGGTGACGGCGGTGCGGACGGTCTCGTCGAGCCGCTCCCAGTCGATGTCCGCACCGGCGACGAACGCGCCGAGGTTGACGGAGCCGAGGTTGCACACGGCCGTCTCGCCGTCGTTGGTGACCTCGATGATCTCGGTGCAGAGGTTCGAGGAGTGCACGACGGTGCCGGGCTCGGCGGTCTGGTTCGCGGTCCGGTTGGAGGCGTCCTTGAAGGTCATCCAGCCGTTGCCGGTCTGCGCGAGGGTCCGCATCATCCGGCCGTACAGGTCGCGGGCCGGCATGGTCTTGCGGGCCAGGCCCGCCGCCTCGGCCTTGCGGTACGCGGCGTCGAACTCGTCGCCGTAGAGGTCGACCAGCTCGGGCACGTCGGCCGGGGAGAACAGCGACCACTCGGCGTCCGCGTTGACCCGGCGCATGAACTCGTCCGGGATCCAGTGGGCCAGGTTGAGGTTGTGGGTGCGGCGGGCGTCCTCGCCGGTGTTGTCGCGGAGCTCCAGGAACTCCTCGATGTCCGCGTGCCAGGTCTCCAGGTAGACGGCGGCGGCGCCCTTGCGGCGGCCGCCCTGGTTCACGGCGGCGACGGAGGCGTCGAGGGTCTTCAGGAACGGGACGATGCCGTTGGAGTGGCCGTTGGTGCCGCGGATCAGCGAACCGCGGGCTCGGATGCGGGAGTACGACAGGCCGATGCCGCCCGCGTGCTTCGACAGGCGCGCCACCTGGTGGTAGCGGTCGTAGATGGAGTCCAGCTCGTCCTGCGGGGAGTCCAGCAGGTAGCAGGAGGACATCTGCGGGTGGCGGGTGCCGGAGTTGAAGAGGGTGGGGGAGGAGGGCAGGTAGTCGAGCCGGCTCATCAGCCCGTAGAGCGCGGCCACCTCGTCCACGGCGCGGGTGCTGTCGTCCTCGGCGAGGCCGCAGGCGACGCGGAGCATGAAGTGCTGGGGGGTCTCGATCACCTTGCGGGTGATCGGGTGGCGCAGCAGGTAGCGGGAGTAGAGGGTGCGCAGGCCGAAGTAGCCGAAGCGGTCGTCGGCGGCCGGGTCGATCGTCGCGTCGAGCCGGGTGGCGTGCAGGGTGACGAAGCCGGCGGTGCGGTCGGCGATCAGGCCCTCGCGGTGGCCGACGGCCACGGAGGCGGAGAAGGACACCGCGCCCTGGCCCGCGGCCTCTTCGGCGATGGTGAGGGTGAGCAGCCGGGCGGCCAGCCGGGAGTACGCGGGGTCCTCCGCGATCAGGCCGGCGGCGGCCTCGGTGGCCAGTTCGCGCAGCTCCGCCTCGTCCGAGCCGGCGTGCCGGCCGCGCAGCGCGGCGGCGGCGACCCGGCCGGGGTCGGTGTCCGGGAGGTCGGCGGTGAGATCGGTCAGGGTGCGCAGCAGCGCGGTCCCGGGGCCGTCGTTCGCCGTCTCGGACGGGGTGACTGAGGCCGGATCGGCGGGCGCGATGGTCACGGTGGGGGCTCTCCCTCGGCTCGGCTCGGGGCCAGGGCGGGGGAGGCGGGAGACGGCGCGCCGTAGGCACGGCGGCGCCGCGTCCACCGGCCCACTCCGCGAGGCCCGGACGTCTGTGGCACCCGGTACGGACGGACCGGGCGCACTGTCGGCAGGTCTTCGGACTCACTTCGTACGGAAGCGCATGAAGTACACCGTTGCGGGACAGTTCCGGATTTCCACCGGATTCCCCTGCGGCGACAGCGAGCACGAGCATACATGTGGGGGGCGCCTCTCGTGGCACCCCCCACATGTTGTGTCGTACGACCCAAGTCCTGCAACGATGTGTGTCGTACGACCCGACTGCGCGCTCCGGGTCAGTGCCCGGCGCCCACCTTCGGCAGCTCGGTCACGACGCCCTTGTCGCCCGCGTCGGCGGTGTAGTCGCCGGGCTCCGTCTCGTCGACGCCCTCGGGCGCCTTGACGGCCCTCAGGACGAAGGTGAGGACGACGGTGACGAGGAGGTTGAGGACGAAGGCGGTGAGGCCGATGTAGCCGACCTCGCCGATGCCCGGGATCTCGGCGGAGGAGCCGCCGAAGTGCTTCTGGGTGGGGCTGGCGACTCCGTACGCCGCCACCGTGCCGTAGATCATGCCGGCGGCCCAGCCGGCGAGCAGGGCCCAGCGGTGGAACCAGCGGGTGAACAGGCCGACCACCAGTGCGGGCATCGTCTGGAGCATCCAGATCCCGCCGAGGAGCTGGAAGTTGATGGCGACGGTCTTGTCCATGGTGAGGATGAAGACCAGGGCGCCGACCTTCACCAGGAGCGAGACGATCTTGGAGACCTTGTGCTCCTGCTCGGGTGTGGCGTCCGGCTTGAGGAAGTCCTTGTAGACGTTGCGCGTGAACAGGTTCGCCGCGCCGATGGACATGATGGCGGCCGGGACCAGCGCGCCGATGCCGATGGCGGCGAAGGCCAGGCCGGCGAACCAGTCGGGGAACATGTCCTCGAAGAGCTGGGGGATCGCCAGCTGGGCGTTCTGCACGTTGACGCCCGCGGCGATCGCCATGAAGCCGAGCAGGGCGAGGAAGCCGAGGAGCACCGAGTACAGCGGCAGGATCGTGGCGTTGCGGCGGATCACCTCGCGTCCGCGCGAGGAGAGGGTGGCCGTGATGGAGTGCGGATACATGAACAGCGCGAGTGCCGAGCCCAGCGCCAGGGTGGCGTAGGCCCACTGGCTCTGCGGTCCGGTCACCAGCTGGCCGCGGGGTTTGCCGGTCGCGGGGTTGGGCTCGCTGAAGGCGGCCTCCGCCTTGTCGAAGATCTCGGCGAAGCCGCCGAGCTTGATGGGGATGTAGATGACCGCGACCACGATGACGACGTAGATGAGCACGTCCTTCACGAAGGCGATCAGTGCCGGCGCGCGAAGCCCGGACGAGTAGGTGTAGGCGGCCAGCACGCCGAAGGCGATCAGCAGCGGCAGGTCCTTGACGAACCAGTGGGTGTGCGCGTCGCCGCCGACTCCCATGACGTCGAGGACGGCCTGGATCCCCACCAGCTGGAGGGCGACGTACGGCATCGTGGCGAGGATGCCGGTGAGCGCGACGGCCAGCGACAGACCTTTGGAGCCGAAGCGCCCGCGCACGAAGTCGGACGCCGTGACGTAGCCCTTGCGGTGGGAGACGGACCACAGGCGCGGCAGGAAGACGAAGGCCACCGGGAAGGCGAGGATCGAGTACGGGATGGCGAAGAAGCCGGCCGCCCCGGCGGCGTAGATGGCCGCCGGAATGGCCACGAAGGTGTACGCGGTGTAGAGGTCGCCGCCGAGCAGGAACCAGGTGATCCAGGTACCGAAGCTCCGCCCGCCCAGGCCCCACTCGTCGAGGTTGCTCGAGTTCTCCACGCGGCGCCAGCGGGCCGCCAGGAAACCCAGGACCGTTACGACAGCGAAGAGCAATCCGAAAACGGCGAGCGCGACGCCGTTTATTCCTTGGTTCATCGCGGCGTTCCTTCGCTGTCGGTCCGCCGGTCACGGCGCAGCAGTACGAGGGCGAGGGCGGTGAGCCCGGCGGCGACCGGAATCCAGAGCATCTGGTACCAGTAGAAGAACGGGATGCCGAGCAGAGTCGGCGTGGTGCGCGCGTACGAACTCACCCACAGGATCCCGGCGAACGGCGCGGCCAGGCAGAAGATGGCCAAGAGACGTCTCACCGTGAACGTGGGTGCCGGATTTCCGTTTTCGGACGGAGCGGACATTTCCGCGGCTCCAATTCTCTCTGTGACGTGCGTAGGGGTGGACGAAATTTGGCAGGTTACCCGTGCGTAGCGCAAGCGCTCACACCGAATGATCACTTTGTCCGCTCTCGCTGCCTGCGGGTTCGGTTCTTTACGTATGAGGCGAGGTTTGTCAAGAGGGTTTTCCGAGAGGGTCGTTCGCCTGCTGGGAAGGGGGTTGACTGGCCGAGAGCGGGCTCGTTAGCGTCCATCGGCGGCGAGAACATCGCCGGGGCGAAAAGTGAGATCTGTATGGCGGAAAACCTTCGGTTCCGGCCCGGTTCCGAAGGCTCAGCTCAGTGGATGGAAACGCAGCGCAACCTCACAGAGGAGAACCTCGTTCATGGCTCTGCACATGCCCGCCGACCACCAGCCGCGATACTCCGACTTCAACCTCACGGGACTTTCCGACGAAACCATGCGAGAGGGCGGCGAAAGGGCTCTCTTCGGCGCTGACGACGACCTCAAGTTACAGCTGATCGAGGCGCTGGCGAACGCGGGCATCCGCGATATCGACCTGGGCTCCGGACTCACCGAGCCGGCCTTTCTGCGACGCGTTCTCGATTCGAAGTACCTCCTCGGTCGCATACCCGAGGACACACAGTTCGTCTTCAACCTGACCCTCAAGACCTGGGAACCGCTCTCCGAGGCGCTCAAGGTCGTGCCGCGCGAATACCTCTCGCGCATCCAGGTCTCGCTCGGAATGGTCGAGTACAAGCAGGAGGAACGACTCCTCGAGCGTGCTCACGAGAAGCTGACCAGCATCGGCGTCGGCTCTTTCCGGTCCAGCATTCTCAACGCCTTCTCGCACGAGATCGACGAAGAGCGCTATGCGTTCATCAACGAGCAGATCGAGCGCGTGCGCCGGCTCGGCATCAATCTGGTGCGCGTCAACGACTCCATCGGCACGCTGCTGCCGCACGCCACCGGAATCCTCGCGGCCAACCTGGTCCGCGACAACCCGGACGTGACCTTCTACCTCCACGCCCACGACGACATCGGGCTCGGCCTCGCCAATTCCCTCGCCTCCGTCTTCAACGGCTTCAGCATGGTCGAGGGCGGCGTCGCGGGCTTCGGCAACCGGGCCGGCCTCGCCAACGTCGAGGTCATGAGCCACATCTTCGCCGACCGCCGGATCACCGTCGGCGGCCGCACCCTCGACAGCAAGAAGCTCTCCGAGGTCGCGCACCTGGCGGAGCGGGTCTTCATGGCCCTGCCCAACGTCTACCGTCCGATCAGCGGCCTGCTCACCCAGACCGAGAACGCCGGCATCGTCAACGTGCCCGACTACCTCGGCGTGACCCGCGAGGTCGAGTACTTCCTCAACCCGATCGGCCTCTTCCCGGTGACCGTCGGCCAGATCCTCGGCAACGCCGGAATGCCCGAGGAGATCGTCTCCGACGAGAAATTCCTCGCGGCGGTCTGCGACCGGATCAAGAACTATATGGAGAAGGACCTCTACGAGCGCAAGCGCGCCCGGTTCGAGGAAATCGTCCGCCAGGTCCACGATTTCTACGCGGACTTCGTGCGGCTCGACGACGTCCAGAAGACCGCCCTCGAGGTCCTCCAGGAGCAGGGCTCCGCCGCCGACGCGGCGACAGCCCGCGCCAAGGCCGTGGTCAGGTCCGAGGGCTGATGACCCAGTGGAACTGAGCGCGATCCTGAACGCGATCGTGCCGCTGTTCGCCATCGTGGCGATCGGTTACGGCGCGAGCGCGTTCAGGGTGTTCCAAGGAAACACGGCACAGGCGGTCAACGACTTCGTCTACTGGATCGCCCTGCCGGCCCTGCTCTTCCTCGCGGTCGCGAAGGCGGACCTGTCCGAGGGGGTGCCCTGGCAGTTCGTCGTGGTGGCACTGGTGTCGATCGTGGTGTCCTATCTCGTCGCCATGGCGGGCGCCCGCGGGATCTTCCGGCGGGACACCAAGGTCGCCTTCACCCTCGGGCTGATGGCGGGCTACGGGAACGTCGCGTACATGGGAGTGCCCCTGCTGCTCGCGGCGCTGGGGCCGCAGGCGGCACTCCCGGCCGCCATCGGCCAGCTGATCCACAACATGTTCAACATGGTCTGCTATCCGGCCGTCCACACCCTGCTCGACGCCAAGGCGCCGCGCAGGGACGGCCCGGGCGCCATGCTGAGCACCGACCGGAAGCCCGGCATCGGGCGCGAGATCGCCAAGAAGGTACTGCTCAACCCCGTCTTCCTGTCGGTGGTCGCGGGCCTCGCCTTCTCGCTCTCGGGCCTGGGCCTGGCCCGGCCGGTGCACGACACGATCGATCTGCTGGCCGGCGCGGCCGCGCCGGGTGCCCTGTTCGCGGTGGGCCTGACCCTGCGCAAGGCGGTGAGCGGGATGCGGGACGGGTCGGTCGGCGTGGCCGAGGTGGGCTTCGCGGTCGTCGTCAAGACGGTGGGCATGCCCCTGCTGGCGCTGTTCCTCGTCACCGTGGTGTTCCCGATGCCCCCGCTGTGGGCCGCCGCGAGCGTCATCCTCGCCGGCATGCCCAACGCGGCGACGGCCTACGTGCTGGCCCAGCAGGCCCGTACGTACGTGCAGGAGGCCGCGGCCGCGGTCGTCGTCTCCACCGCCGTGGCCGTCGTCACGCTGTCGCTCTGGATCGGTGTCGTCGAACCATGAGGCAGAAGGGTGAGTCGGTCAGGGAGGCCGCCCGGCCGCGCACGCCGGGGGCCCCCTCGCCGCTGCTGCTGCTCGGGCCCGCCTTCGTCGCGGCCGTGGCCTACGTCGACCCGGGGAACGTCGCCACGAACGTGACGTCGGGCGGCCGTTACGCCTATCTGCTCGTCTGGGTCGTGGTGGTGGCGAACGTCATCGCGATGCTCGTGCAGTACCTCGCGGCGAAGGTCACCATCGCCACCGGCGCCACCCTCGCGGAGCTGTGCAGAACGCGGTTCCGCCGCCCCGTGGCCCTCGGCCTGTGGGCCCAGGCGGAACTGGTCGCCGTCGCCACCGATCTCGCGGAACTGATCGGTGGCGCGGTCGCCCTCGGCCTGCTCTTCGACATGCCGCTGATCCTGGGCGGCGCGGTCACCGGACTGGTGTCGTGGATCGTTCTGGCCCTCCAGCAACGCGGCGGCTACCAGCGCTTCCAGGCCGTGATCGCGGGCATGCTGCTCGTGGTCGTCGGCGGGTTCTGCTACAGCGCGATCGTGTCCGGACCCGACCTCGCCGCCCTCGCGGCCGGTGTCGTCCCGCGCCTGGCCGGCACCGACACGGTGCTGCTCGCCGTCGGCATCCTGGGCGCCACCGTCATGCCGCACGCGATATACCTGCACGGTGCCCTGGTACGCGACCGCCACGGCGCCGCGCTCCAGGACCCCGCGCGGCGGCGCTCCCTGGTGAGCGCCACCCGGCTCGACATCGTCATCGCCATGGGACTCGCCGGGCTCGTCAACCTGTCGATGCTGGTGGCCGCGGCCGCCACGCTGACGCCGGGCGACGCGGAGAGCCTGCAGGGCGCCTACGACGGCTTCGCCCGCGAACTGGGCACGCCCCTGGCGGTGATCTTCGCCCTGGCGCTGCTCGCCTCGGGGTTCGCCTCCACGGCCGTGGGCAACTACGCGGGCGCGGTCATCTTCGAGGGCTTCCTGGGCCGCCGTACCTCGGTCATGGTCCGTCGGGGGGTCACTCTGGTGCCCGCCTTCGCGGTGCTCGCCACCGGTGTCGAGCCCGGGTTCGCACTCGTACTCTCCCAAGTGGTCCTCAGCTTCGGCATTCCGTTCGCGCTGTGGCCGCTGGCCGGGTTCGCCCGACGGGCCGACCTCATGGGGGAGTTGGTCAACCGCCGGATCACCACGGTGGCCGCGTACGGGGCCACCGTGGTGATCACGGCACTGAACCTGGCTCTCATCGCACTGGTCGTCGTGGGATGAAGTCGTGGAGAGGAAGAGTTCTTGTCAACGCCGGAAAAGGAAGACACGACCGTCGCGCCCGCCTCGGAGCGCAGTCGGTGGCACTGGATCCTGCTGGTCGCCGTCGTGGTTCCGCTGATCCCGTTCCTGTACAACGCCGATGAGCCGCGTCTGTTCGGCTTCCCCGCCTTCTACTGGATCCAGCTCGTCTTCGGCGTGCTGAGCATGGCGGCGACCACCGCCGTCTACCAGCTGACCAAGGGGAAGAGATGAGCGAGCACGTCACCGAGATCACCGTCTTCGTCTCGCTGTTCCTCCTGGTGAGCGTCATGGGGTTCGCCGCCTCCCGGTGGCGCAGGCCCAAGGAGCTGGCCTCGCTGGACGAGTGGGGCCTGGGCGGCCGCAGCTTCGGCGCCTGGATCACCTGGTTCCTGATCGGCGGCGACCTGTACACGGCGTACACCTTCGTCGCCATCCCGGCCCTGCTGTTCGGCGCCGGGGCGGTGGGCTTCTTCGCCCTGCCCTACACGGTCGTCGTCTACCCGCTGGTCTTCCTGGTGCTGCTGCGCCTGTGGTCGGTCTCCCACCGGCACGGCCTGGTCACGCCGGCCGACTTCGTACGGGTCCGGCACGGCTCGCGGCTGCTCGCGCTGCTCGTCGCGATCACCGGCATCGTCGCCACCATGCCGTACATCGCCCTGCAGCTGGTGGGCATCGAGGCGGTGCTGCGCTCGATGGGCATCGCCGGGCACTGGCCGATCACGGTCGCCTTCCTCGTGCTCGCCGCCTACACGTACCACTCGGGACTGCGGGCCCCGGCGCTGATCGCGTTCGTCAAGGACATCCTGACGTACCTGGTCATCATCGTCGCGGTGATCTACATCCCGCCCAAGCTCGGCGGATGGGGGAGCATCTTCGGCGCGGCGGAGGAGAAGTTCGCCGAGTCGCCCAACCCCGCCGACGGGCTGCTGCTCTCGGGCGGCGGCCAACTCCAGTACATGACCATCGCGTTGGGATCGGCGCTCGCGCTGTTCCTCTATCCGCACATGGTGACCGGCATCCTCGCCTCGCAGGGCCGCAAGGCGATCAAGAAGAACATGGCCGCGCTGCCGGTCTACAGCCTGCTGCTCGGACTGATCGCGCTGCTCGGCTACATGGCGATCGCGGCCGGGGTGACGCCGCTGACGGGCGAGAACGGCAAGCCCAACGCGAACACCGTCGTGCCCCAGCTGTTCGACACCGTCTTCCCGGACTGGTTCGCGGGTGTGGCGTACGCCGCCATCGGCATCGGTGCCCTGGTGCCCGCGGCCATCATGTCCATCGCGGCGGGCAATCTCTTCACCCGCAACATCTACAAGGAGTTCTTCAAGCCGGGGGCGACGGACGCCGACGAGGCGCGGGTCTCCAAGATCGTCTCGCTGCTCGTGAAGGTCGGCGCGGTCGTGGTGATCGTCTTCCTGGACCCGCAGTTCTCCGTCGACCTCCAGCTCATCGGCGGTGTGCTGATCCTGCAGACGCTGCCCGCCGTGGGCCTCGGCCTGTACACGCGCTGGTTCCACCGGCACGCGCTCACCGCGGGCCTGCTGGCCGGTCTCGTCGCCGGTCTGACGATGCTCTACAACATCTCCAACCCGGCCACCGGCAAGAAGCACTTCGCCGGCTCCGCCTTCCCGCTGGAGAAGCTGGGCCTGTCCACCTCGTACACCGTCTACGCGGGGCTGCTCGCGGTGGCCGTCAACATCGTCGTCGCGGTGGCCGCCACCTGGCTCCTGCGCGCGGCGCGGGTCGCCGACGGCATCGACGGCACCCTGACCGCCGACTACTACGTCGACGGGGACCAGCCGACCAAGGCGGCCGGGGCCGGCGCCGCACCGGCCGGCGCCGCACCGGGCGGCACGTCGCCGGCCGGTCCCGAGGAGGCGCCGCCGCCGACGGACGAGGGCACCGCTGTCGGCGCGAGGTGACCCGGAGGGGGCGTGACCGGCCGATGGACAGGGACCGGCTGAAGCAACGCGCTGTGCGCCGCGTGCAGTGGATCCTCGTGTTCTACGCGGTGGTCGGCGCCCTCGGCATCGTCGCCGAGCTGGTCGCGGGCCGCACGCCCGCGCCGCTGGTGGTGGCGTGGACGCCGCTGGCCGTGCTCGGTGCGGCGGTCATCGCCGTACGGCGCCGGCGCGCGCGGCGCTGACGCGGGCCCGGACCTCGCCTTCCCGGCGGGGTGCCGGGCCCTCGTGCGTCCGTGGCGGCCACGCCGCTTCGGGGACGGCGGGGTGCGGGCCGCGGCCCGTGACCTCGGCCGAGGAGGCGGGCCCGCGATGTCAGCCGCGAGGGGGCCCGCGATGTCAGCCCCGGGGCGGGCCCGCTACCTCAGCCGCGAGGGCGGGCCCGCTACCTCAGCCGTTGGGGCGCTGGAGGCGGGCCACGAACTTGTAGCGGTCGCCGCGGTACACCGAGCGCACCCATTCCACCGGCTCGCCCTGGGCGTCGAGCGAGTGCCGGGAGAGCATCAGCATCGGCAGGCCCACGTCCGTGCCGAGCAGGCCGGCCTCGCGCGGGGTGGCGAGCGAGGTCTCGATGGTCTCCTCGGCCTCCGCGAGATGGACGTCGTACACCTCGGCGAGTGCGGTGTAGAGCGAGGTGTACTTCACCAGCGAACGCCGCAGCGCGGGGAAGCGCTTGGCGGACAGGTGGGTGGTCTCGATGGCCATCGGCTCGCCGCTGGCCAGGCGCAGCCGCTCGATGCGCAGCACCCGTCCGCCGGGGGAGATGTCGAGCAGCCCGGCGAGGGTGTCGTCGGCGGTGACGTAACCGATGTCGAGCAGCTGCGAGGTGGGCTCCAGGCCCTGCGCCCGCATGTCCTCGGTGTACGAGGTGAGCTGGAGGGCCTGGGAGACCTTGGGCTTGGCCACGAAGGTGCCCTTGCCCTGGATCCGCTCCAGGCGGCCCTCGACGACCAGTTCCTGCAGCGCCTGGCGCACGGTGGTGCGCGAGGTGTCGAACTCCGCGGCGAGGGTGCGCTCGGGCGGGACCGGGGTGCCGGGCGGCAGGGTCTCCGTCATGTCGAGCAAGTGCCGCTTCAGTCGGTAGTACTTGGGCACGCGCGCGGTACGGGTGGCTGCGCCGCCCTCTGTCTCCGTGCTGCCCGCGTCCGTGGCCATGGCCTGCCTTCCCGACTCCTGTGCTGTTGCCGTCACCGGCTCCTCCGTCTGTCGCGGCTCACATGGTGGCACGGACCGGTCACGGGTCGTCGCCCTCCCTCAGGTGTCGGTCCGATAACGGACCCGACTGCCCTTCTTATACACCCTTGACACCCCTAAAGGTCTAGGCCAAGCTCCGGGTACTGGTCTAAACCACTAAAGACCAGGTCCCAGCCCCGCAGCACTACTCGACGTATGTCTTCGCGCGGTGGGCAGGGGGAGCAGGCATCCCTGAGGAGGGTGGCGTGAAGCGCAAGCTCATCGCGGCGATCGGCGTCGCGGGCATGATGGTTTCGATCGCGGCGTGCGGGGGCTCGGACAAGGGCGGCGACAAGGCCGGCGGCGGTGCCAAGGAGCTCACCGTCTGGCTGACGGTCGACGCCCAGAACAACTGGCCGGAGCTGGTCAAGGCGGCCGACGACGCGGTGGCCAAGAAGCACCCGGGCATCAAGATCAAGCACGAGTACTACGGCTGGCCGGACAAGAACACCAAGCTCGACGCGGTGCTCGCGACCGACAAGGCCCCGGACGTTGTCGAGATGGGCAACTCCGAGATGATCAGCTACATGGCCAAGGGCGCCTTCGCCGAGGTCGACCCGTCGAAGTTCGAGAACTCCGACAAGTGGCTGGACGCCCTCAAGGACTCGGTCACCTACAACGGCAAGACCTACGGCGTCCCCTACTACGCCGGCGGCCGCGTGGGCACCTGGCGCAAGGACATCGCCGCCGAGGCGGGCGTCAAGGCCACCCCGAAGACCTGGGCCGAGCTGACCGCCGCGCTCGACGCCATCCAGAAGAAGAAGGGCGACAAGTTCAGCGCCTGGTACCAGCCGTCGCCGGACTGGTACGCGGCGATGTCCTTCGTCTTCGACGCGGGCGGCTCGATCGCCAAGCAGGACGGCGAGACCTGGAAGGCCAACCTCTCCTCGCCGGAGTCCCTCAAGGGCCTCACCGCGTACAAGAACATCCTCGACAAGTACATGCACGGCGACAAGACGAAGGACGAGTCCGACCGTCCCGTCGTCTTCGGCCAGGGCAACTCCGCCACGATGTTCGCCGCCGGCTGGGAGGGCGCCACCGCCGCGGACCCGAAGACCGACAAGGTCGGCGGGCTGAAGGACAAGCTCGAGAACTTCGTCATGCCCGGCCCGTCCGGCAAGAACCTCCCCGTCTTCCTCGGCGGCTCCGACCTGGCCATCCCGGTCAAGTCCAAGGCGCAGGACGTCGCGGCCGAGTGGATCGCCGCCTTCACCGGCGCCGAGGGCCAGAAGGGCCTCGTCGCCAAGGGCAACCTGCCCAACAACAAGGCGGACCTCGCCCCGCTGAAGAACGACCCGGCCACCGCCGTCCCGGCGACCGCGGCCGAGTCCAGCTGGTTCGTCCCGACCGCCCCCGGCTGGGGTCAGGTCGAGAAGGCCCAGATCCTCAAGACGATGCTCATCGAGATCGCCAACGGCAAGAAGTCGGTCGAGCAGGCGGCCAAGGACGCCGACGCCGCCATCGACAAGGTCATCAACACCAAGTGACCTGACGCGCGGGGCCCCGTCGCCGTGACGGGGCCCCGCGGCCCGTACCACGAGAGGGATCGCTGAGGAGCACGGGATGAGTGCCGCAGACACAACCACCGCGAAGGTGCCGCCGGTGCGGCAATCGCCACCGTCCGGCTCGCCGGCCGGCACGCCCGCGCCACGGGCCCGGAAGTCCGGGGGCGGGGCCGGGGTCCCATGGCTGCTCCTCGCGCCATGCCTGCTCGTGCTCCTGCTGGTGCTCGGCTATCCGTTCGTACGCCTGGTCACCCTCTCCTTCCAGAGGTTCGGCCAGCCGCAGCTGTGGGGCTTCAAGGAGCCCGAGTCCGCCGGCCTGGAGAACTTCACCAAGATCCTCGGCGACGGCGAGTTCTGGACCGTCGTCCTGCGGACCGTGATCTTCGCGGCCGGCGCCGTGATCGTCACCATGGTCCTCGGCATGGCGATCGCCCTGCTCCTCCAGCGCGTCTCGCCCTGGGTCAAGGTGCTGATCAGCATCGTGCTCGTGGCGAGCTGGGGCATGCCCATCATCGTCGCCACCGCCATCTTCAAGTGGATCTTCGACGCCGACTACGGCGTGCTCAACTGGCTGCTCAGCCGCCTCCCCGGCGTCGACATGATCGGCCACAACTGGTTCGCCAGCGGCCCCCAGGGCCTGGCCGTCATCATGCTCCTGGTGGTCTGGGGCGCCGTGCCCTTCGTGGTGATCACCCTGAGCGCCGGCCTCACCCAGGTGCCCAAGGAACTCGAAGAGGCCGCCCGCCTCGACGGCGCCGGAGCCTGGGGCGTCTTCCGCTACGTCACACTGCCCATCCTCAAGCCGATCATCGTCATGCTGACGACGCTCTCGGTGATCTGGGACATGGGCGTCTTCCCGCAGGTCTACGTGATGCGCAACGGCCACCCCGAGGCCGAGTTCCAGCTGCTCACCACGTACTCCTTCGACAAGGCGTTCGTCGTCAACGACTACGGCACCGGCTCCGCGATCGCGCTCGTCACGGTCCTGCTGCTGCTCGGCGTCGTCGCGGTCTACATGCGCCAGATGCTCAAGATCGGAGATGTCGAGTGAGCGCCGTCACCTCTCGCCCGCGCACGCCGCGCAAGCCGCGCAACTCCAGGCTCGGCTGGAACCTCCTCGGCCTCCTCGTCGTCCTCACCGCCGGCTTCCCGGTCTACTGGATGCTCAACACGGCCTTCAAGCCGGCCAAGGACGCCATCGACCCGAACCCGCACTTCTTCCCGTCCACCTTCACGCTCGAGAACTTCGCGCGCGCCCTGGACATCGCGGACTTCTGGGGACCGGTCACCCGCAGCCTCGTCGTCTCGGCCGTCGTGGTCGTCATCGGCATCGTCGTCGGCCTGCTCGCCGCCCTCGCGATCTCCCGCTTCGCCTTCCGCGGCCGCAAGATCGTCATCGTCGGCATCCTCGCCGTCCAGATGGTGCCGCTCGTCGCCATGATCATCCCGGTCTTCCTGCTGCTCAACGACCTCGGTCAGTACGACAAGCTCAGCGGCCTGATCATCACCTACCTGACCTTCATCCTGCCCTTCACGGTGTGGACGCTGCGCGGCTTCATCGTCAACATCCCCAAGGAGCTGGAGGAGGCCGCCCAGGTCGACGGCTGCACCCCCACCGGCGCCTTCATCCGCGTCGTCTTCCCGCTGCTCGCCCCGGGCATGGTCGCCACCTCGGTCTACGGCTTCATCCAGGCCTGGAACGAGTACCTGTACGCCCTGATGCTCATGAGCCAGCAGAACCAGACGGCCACCGTCTGGCTGTCGAACTTCATCACCAAGAACGGCACCGAGTACGCCCCGATGATGGCCGGCTCGACCATGATGGCCGTCCCCATCGTGATCCTCTTCCTCCTCGTCCAGCGCAAGATGGCCGCTGGTCTGACGGCCGGCGCCGTGAAGGGATGACGACCGCCCCATGACCACACTCACCACCGGCTCGGACACCCTGACCCGGGACGCGCTCACCGTCCTCCAGCCGGGCTTCGTCGGCACCACCGCCCCCGACTGGCTGCTCCGCCGGATCGGCGAGGGCCTGTCCTCGGTCGGCCTCTTCGGCCGGAACATCGTCGCCCCCGAGCAGCTGGCCGCCCTCACCGCGCGGCTGCGCGCCGAACGCGGCGACGTCCTCGTCGCGATCGACGAGGAGGGCGGCGACGTCACCCGCCTGGAGGTCAAGGAGGGCTCCTCCTTCCCCGGCAACTACGCCCTCGGCAGCGTCGACGACGTCGAGCTCACCCGGGCCGTCGCCCGCGAGCTCGGCCGCCGGCTCGCCGCGTGCGGGGTCGACCTCAACTGGGCGCCCTCCGCCGACGTCAACTCCAACCCCGACAACCCGGTCATCGGGGTCCGCTCCTTCGGCGCCGACCCCGAGCTGGTGGCCCGGCACACCGTGGCCTACGTCGACGGGCTCCAGGCCGTCGGCGTCGCCGCCTGCACCAAGCACTTCCCCGGGCACGGCGACACCAACGTCGACTCGCACCACGCGCTGCCCCGGATCGATGTGGACCTCGCCACACTGCACGCCCGTGAGCTGGCACCTTTCCGCGCCGCGATCGCCGCGGGTTCCAAAGCCGTCATGAGCGCGCATATCCTGCTCTCCGCGCTCGACCCCGAACGTCCGGCCACCCTCAGCCCGCGGATCCTCACCGGTCTGCTGCGCCGGGAGCTGGGCTTCGAGGGGCTGATCGTCACCGACGGGATGGAGATGCAGGCCATCGCGTCGACGTACGGCATCGAGCGCGGATCCGTCCTCGCGATCGCCGCGGGCGCCGACGCCATCTGCGTCGGCGGCGGGCTGGCCGACGAGGACACCGTACTGCGACTGCGCGACGCGCTGGTGACCGCCGTACGGACCGGTGAACTGCCCGAGGAGCGGCTGGCCGACGCCGCGGCGCGGGTCCGCGCCCTGGCGGCCTGGACCCAGGCGCACCGGGCCAGGGGGGCTGCATCGGGGCCGGGCGCGGCGTCACAGGAGGGGACCGCGCCCGGCACCGAGGTCGGTCTCGTCGCGGCCCGCCGGGCCCTGGTCGTGACCCCGGGGGAGCGGCCGTACACCCCGATGACCAGCGCTCCCTACGTGGCCTCCTTCACCCCCGTCGCCAACTTCGCGGTCGGCGACGAGACGCCGTGGGGCATCGCCGCCGAGCTGGAGCGGCTGCTCCCGGGCACCGCGACCGGCTCCTACGGGGCGGACGCGTCCGTGGACGCCGTACTGGCCGCCGCCGGTGAACGGCGCGTGGTCGCGGTCGTCCGGGACGCCCACCGGCACCCGTGGATGTCCGATGCCCTGGACGCCCTCCTCGCGGCCCGCCCGGACACCGTGGTGGTCGAGATGGGCCTGAACGAGTCGGTGCCCCGCGGTGCCCTGCACCTCGCCACCCACGGCGCCGCCCGCGTCTGCGGCCAGGCCGCGGCGGAGGTCATCGCGGGCCGCTGAGCCCGCGCGGTACGCGAGAGGGGCCCGGCACCCGGTCCAGGTGCCGGGCCCCTCACGTGTGCCCGAAGCGCGAGGGGTCTCAGATGCCCTGCCACGAGGGCTTGTTCGCGAAGGTGTGGCGGAAGTAGTCGGCGAGCTTCAGCTTGGAGGCGGCGGCCTCGTCGACGACCACGGTCGCGTGCGGGTGCAGCTGGAGCGCGGAGGCCGGCACGAGCGCGGCGACCGGGCCCTCGACGGTCTGCGCCACGGCCTCGGCCTTGCCCTCACCGGTGGCGAGCAGCACCAGGTGACGGGCCTCCAGGATGGTGCCGATGCCCTGGGTGATGACGTGGTGCGGCACCTGGTCGATGTCGTCGTCGAAGAAGCGGGCGTTGTCGACCCGGGTCTGCTCGGTGAGCGTCTTGATCCGGGTGCGGGAGGCGAGCGAGGAGCAGGGCTCGTTGAAGCCGATGTGGCCGTCGGTGCCGATGCCGAGGATCTGGAGGTCGACCCCGCCCGCCTCGGCCAGCGCCCTGTCGTACGCCTCGCAGGCCGCCTGGACGTCCTCGGCCGAGCCGTCGGGGCCCATGAAGGCGTCCTGGGAGAGCCCGAGCGGCTCGACGACCTGGCGCAGCACCGTGGAGCGGTACGACTCGGGGTGCCCGGCGGGCAGGCCCACGTACTCGTCGAGCTGGGCGATGCGGGCCCGGGAGGCATCCACGGAGCCGGCCCGGACCCGGGCGATCAGGGCGTCGTAGATGGGCAGCGGGGTCGATCCGGTGGCCACGCCGAGCAGCGCGTCCGGCTTGCGGCGCAGGAGGTCGGCGATGCCGTCCGCGATGAGCTCGCCGCCCGCCTTGGCGTCCTTGACGATGACAACTTCCACGCTGAGCCTGCCGATCTGGTGAGGGGCTGGAAAGGAGCCTGGTGGTATAGACCAATCGAGCTCAAATCTAGCAGAGCGCGGGCCGTCCGCCCATGCCCTTCCGGCCCGCGGGACGGCTCCCTCCCATCGTCGGCCGCACCCGCCCCACCAGCCACTCGAACCCCCGGCGCCTGTCTCCCGTCAGTCCAGCGAACCGCCCGTCGCGTCGATCCACTGCCCCGTCACCCAGCGCCCGTCGTGGGAGGCGAGGAAGGTCACCACGTCGGCTATGTCCTCCGGGGTGCCGACCTTGCCGAGGGCCGACATCGCCGCCGCCCCGGCCCACGCCTCCTCGTTCCCCCGCAGCCAGTCCGCGTTGATGTCCGTGTCCACGATGCCCGGCGCCACCGCGTTCACCGTGATCCCGCGCGGGCCCAGCACCTTCGACAGATAGCGCGTGAACACGTCGAGCGCGCTCTTCGACATCGCGTACGCGATGAGGTCCGGCATCGCCGCCGCGTGCGTGAGGCCGGTCGACACGTTCACGATCCGGCCCCCGTCGCGCAGCCGCTCCGCGCCCAGCTGGGCCAGGAAGAACGGCGCCTTGGTGTTGACCGCGAAGATCCGCTCGTACTCCTCCTCGCTGATCGTGGCGAAGGGCGCCGTGGCTCCGATCCCCGCGTTGTTCACCAGGATGTCCAGGCCGTCCGCATGGGCGTCGAAGGCCGCCCACAGCGCCTGTGCGTCTCCCGGCACTCCCAGCTCCTGCCCGAGCGCGAAGGCCTCGCCGCCCGCCGCCTCGATCGCGGCGACCGTCTCCTTCGCCGCCGCCTCGTTCGTCCCGTAGTGCACGGCGACCCGGGCGCCGTCGCGCCCCAGACGCTCGGCGATCCCCCGCCCGATGCCCCGGCTGCCGCCCGTGACCAGTGCCGTCTTCCCCCTGAGCGCGCTCATGACGACGCCCCCCTCGCTTCTGTAGCGGTCGTTACGAAAAGAACCGTACCCCATCTTCCGTAGTGACCGCTATAGAATTTCCCCATGACCACCAAACAGCGCGGCCGCCCCCGCTCCTTCGACCGCCCGACGGCCCTGGAGCAGGCGACGATGGCCTTCTGGGAGCACGGGTACGAGACCACCTCCGTCTCCGACCTGACCCGCGTCATGGGCATCAGCGCACCGAGCCTCTACGCGGCCTTCGGCGACAAGAAGACGCTGTTCGAGGAGGTCGTCGAGGCCTACGCGCAGTCGTACGGCGCCTTCGGCGGGCGCGCCTTCGCCGAGGAGCCGACCGCCCGCGCGGCCGTCGGCCGGATGCTCCGCGAGGCCGCGGTGGAGTACACCGACCCGGCCCACCCCCGCGGCTGCCTGATGATCTCCGCCGCGATCAACTGCTCGACCCCCGAGGTCGAGGAGGCCCTGCGGACCCGCCGCAACGCCAACCTGGCGTTCTTCGAGGAGCGCATCCGCCGGGACGTCGAGTCGGGCGAGCTCCCCGCCGGCACCGACCCCGGAGCCCTCGCCCGCTTCAGCGGCGCCGTCCTCCAGGGCATGTCCCAGCAGGCCCGCGACGGAGCGACGAAGGAGCAGCTGGCGGCCCTGGCCGAGGCGGCGATGCGGGCCTGGCCCGCGCCGCGGAACGGGGTCTGACCGGCCCCCGTGGCACCCGCCCCGGAAAAACCCGCGGGCCGCGGCGCCCGACGGGACCCTCAACCCGTCCGGCACCGCAGCCCGGAGCTTGCCCGGCCGGGGGTGTGCGGTCCCTCGGCCGTAGGGGAGGTCTCGGCGCAGTCAGGGCAGAGAGCGCCGGGTACCTCGTTCCACCCTCCTGTGCGGGGAGGATGGAGGTTCTATGGAATGCATTGTGGACTAGACCATTCTTGTCTGTCCATCCATGCGACAGCGGTCGTACCGGGCCCATCCTCCAACACACAGGCCCCGAGATCCAGGTTCACCGCCCGTTAATTCCGCGGGTACGCTCGCACACGTGCCCTCCATGAACGACCTCGTACGCCAGCACACCGCCCTGAGCGAGTCCGACCTCGACTGGCTCCACATGCTGGTGTCGGAGTGGCAGCTGCTCTCCGACCTCTCCTTCGCCGACCTCGTCCTGTGGGTGCCCACCCTGGACGGCACCCGCTACGTCTCGGTCGCCCAGATGCGCCCCAACACCGGGCCCACCTCCTACCAGGACGACATGGTCGGCCACCTCGTCCCGCGCGGCCGCCGCCCGCTCCTCGACGTCGCCCTCGACGAGGGACGGATCGTCCGCGAGGGCGACCCCGAGTGGCGCGAGGAGGTCCCGGTCCGGGTCGAGTCCATCCCCGTACGCCGCGAGGGCCGCGTCCTCGGCGTCATCGCCCGCAACACCAACCTGCTCACCGTGCGGACCCCGTCCCGCCTGGAGCTCACCTACCTCCAGTCCGCCTCCGACCTGGCCCAGATGATCGCCGCCGGCTCCTTCCCCTTCCCCGGGGAGCAGGTGGACATGGACTCCTCGCCGCGGGCCGGTGACGGACTCATCCGGCTCGACGCCGACGGCGTCGTCCAGTACGCCTCGCCCAACGCGCTCTCCGCCTACCACCGGCTCGGCCTCGCCGCCGACCTGGTCGGCCAGGACCTCGGCCAGATCACCGCCGAACTCGCCCCCTCCCGCGGCCCGGTGGACGAGGCCCTGGCCAAGATGGCCTCCGGCTACGCCCCGCGCGAGTTCGAGGTCGAGGGCAACGGCGGTGTGATCCAGCTCCGCGCGATCCCGCTCAAGCCCAAGGGCATCCGCATCGGTTCGCTCGTCCTGCTCCGTGACGTCACCGAACTGCGCCGCCGCGAGCGCGAGTTGATCACCAAGGACGCCACCATCCGGGAGATCCACCACCGGGTGAAGAACAACCTCCAGACGGTCGCCGCCCTGCTCCGGCTGCAGGCCCGCCGGATGGACTCCGACCGGGGCCGCGAGGCCCTCAACGAGGCCGTGCGGCGCGTGGGTTCGATCGCGATCGTCCACGAGACGCTTTCGCAGAACCTGGACGAGCGGGTCGAGTTCGACGAGATCGCCGACCGCGTGATCGCCATGGTGGCGGAGATCTCACCGGGCAAGGTGACCTGCCGGCGCAACGGCCGCTTCGGCATCCTCGACGCCGAGGTCGCCACCCCGCTCTCCATGGTCCTCACCGAGGTCCTGCAGAACGCGCTGGAGCACGCCTTCGCGCCGGGCGAGCAGGGCACGGTCGAGGTCACCGCCGTCCGCGGCGAACCCCGCGCCGACGCCCGGCTGCTGATCACCGTCAAGGACGACGGCCGCGGACTGCCCGAGGGCTTCGACCCGCAGCGCGCCGGCAACCTGGGCCTCCAGATCGTGCGGACCCTCGTCGAGGGCGAGCTCGGCGGCAGCTTCGACATGCAGCCGGGCACCGAGCGCGGCTGCCGGGTCGTCCTCGACATCCCCGTGCACCCGCAGAAGTAAGGGCGGTTCACCGCTTCACAGCAGCGAGCCCCCACCGAACAGCAGCGAGCCCCGGGATCGAACAACAGCGAGCCCCCCACCGAACAGCAGCGAGCCCCGGACCGAAGTGAATCGGTCCGGGGCTCGAATGCTGTGGGTTACTGCGCGAGCTGCGGCTCGGGGGCGGTGATTGCGTACACGATGTACGCGCCGCTTGCCTCAGGCTGTGCAGGTGGCTCAGGCGCTGGCGTTGCGCGCCCGGTTGCGGGCGGCGCGGCGCTTCATCGCGCGGCGCTCATCCTCGCTGAGGCCACCCCAGACGCCGGAGTCCTGGCCGGACTCGAGCGCCCACTGCAGGCACTGCTCCATGACGGGGCAGCGGCGGCAGACGGCCTTGGCTTCCTCGATCTGCAGCAGCGCAGGACCGGTGTTGCCGATGGGGAAGAACAGCTCGGGGTCTTCCTCACGACAAACGGCGTTGTGACGCCAGTCCATGGCTGCTACCTCTCTCAGGTGTTACGTGCAAGTTGCTTGTGAATGTGAACGCTTTCACGAATCCCCCCGCAGGGGAAGGGCCGACTACCAGGTGAACTGGCGTGGTCCTTGTCACTGGGGTGGGGTTCTGGCTCTCAGTGGAGGCCGGTCTTGCGGGCCGTCCCGATCGCCAAGAAGAGACTCCCAAACCCCAGCAGCGGATACAACCCCTTCTGGAAAGTTTTTTTTGATTCCTCGGTGTCGGCTCGGTCACAGCCGTACTTCTGGGGGGTGGATGGCAGCCTAAACGTTCGAGTGGAAGGACTTTCGGTCCTTCTGGTCACACAATCACACGCAGTGCACGGCGTACGCCTGTGAACGTCACGCTCGTTCGCAGTCCCAGGTGGTCTCCGTCCATCTGGAGGGGGAGCGGGACCTTCGAATGCAAGGTGAAGTCGGTCAGATCGTGCAGGGTCAGGGCGTGCTTGCCGTGCGGGCCGCGTTCGGGCGTCGAGGTCAGCAGCTGGGTGGCGTACCGGGCCACCGCGGGAGCCGAGAGCCGGCTCAGTCCGAGCACGTCGAGGGCCGTCTCGAAGGACGCCTCCGGCGACGCGTACACCGGACGATTCCCCAGGTAGGTCCAGGGAGAGGTGTTGCAGATTATGGAGAGGACCAGATCCTCCACAGGATCCTCACCCGGCCGCTCCAGGGTGATCGTCCCGCGCCGCCGGTTCTGCTCGCCCAGGAACTGGCGCACCACCTGGCGCAGATAGAGCGCGTGCGTCGAACGCTTGCCCCGCTCCCGCTGCTGTTCGACCCGTCCGATCACACTCGCGTCGAACCCGAATCCGGCACAGAACGTGAACCAGCGCTCCGGCACCGCCTCGTCCTCCGTGCCCGGCGTCCCGGACGCGAGCCCGAGGCTCACCGTCCGTGCGCGCCGCTCACGCAGCGCGTCGAGGAGCGCGCCCGTCGCCTCCACCGCGTCGTTCGGCAGGCCGAGCGCCCGCGCGAACACATTGGTCGAGCCGCCCGGCACCACCGCGAGCCCCGGCAGCCGGTCCGGATCGGGCCCCGCGTGCAGCAGCCCGTTGACCACCTCGTTGACCGTGCCGTCCCCGCCGAGCGCCACCACCAGGTCGACGTCGTCCGCCTCGGCGGCCCGTCGCCCCAGGTCACGGGCGTGACCCCGGTACTCGGTCGTCACCGCCTCCAGCTTCATCTCGCTGGCGAGCGCGTGGATGAGCACGTCCCGGGTGCGGGCACTGGTGGTGGTGGCTGCCGGGTTGACCACGAGAAGCGCGCGCATGGTCGCCAGCGTACCTACCCGGCGGTACCGGGCCCAGTCCCGGCCGCCCCTCCGCCCCGGGCCCCGCCGCCCGTGCGCGGCCCGGAAGCTCCAGCCCACCCGCGGCCGCCGTCCGGAAGACCCGGGCCACCCGCCTTCCGTGCGCGGCCCGGAAGGTCCGGCCCACCCGCGGCCGCCGTCCGGAAGACCCGGGCCACCCGCCTTCCGTGCGCGGCCCGGAAGGTCCGGCCCACCCGCGGCCCGCCGGCCGGAAGACCCGGGCCACCCGCCTTCCGTGCGCGGCCCGGAAGGTCCGGCCCACCCGCGGCCGCCGTCCGGAAGACCCGGGCCCCGCCGCCCGTGCGCGGCCCGCACGGCGCCGGCCGCCCCCGTCCGTCACCCGCCCGCAAGGCCGGCCCGCCCCTTCGTCCGCGCCCCCGGCTACCCTGCCTGCATGAGCAGTACGGAGCAGACCCCCCGTCCCGGGCGCCTCACGGCCGCCGCCGCGGTGGCCGGCGTCGAGGGCCTCGCCCTTCTGGCCGGCGGCCTCTACATGCTGGTGGCCGTTCTCGCCGACCGGCCCGACGACCTCACCTCGGGCCTCATGGGCGGAGCCACCCTGGTCGCCCTCGGGCTGATCCCGCTCGCCGCGGCCCGCGGCCTGTGGCTGCGCCGCTCCTGGAGCCGCGGCCCCGCGGTGATCACCCAGATCCTCGCCCTGCCCGTGGCCTGGCAGCTGCTCCAGGCGAACAGCGTCATGATCCCGGCCGGCATCGCCCTCGCGGTCCTCGCCGTGACCGGCCTGGTCCTGCTGGTCAGCCCGTCCACGACCGAGGCGCTCGGCATCAAGCGCCCCGGCCAGGACCCCGCGTAACGGGGCGCTCGCCATCGAGCGCCCCGGCCAGGACCCCGCGTAACGGGGCGCTCGCCATCGAGCGCCCCGGCCAGGACCCCGCGTAACCCACCCCGGCCCGGGGCCTACTCCTCGACGAGCAGCTTCTCCCGGAGCTGCGCCAGCGTCCGCGCGAGCAGACGGGAGACGTGCATCTGCGAGATGCCGACCTCCTGCGCGATCTGCGACTGGGTCATGTTCCCGAAGAAACGCAGCAGCAGGATCCGCTTCTCGCGCGGCGGCAGGTCCTCCAGGAGCGGCTTGAGCGACTCCCGGTACTCGACCCCCTCCAGCGCCTCGTCCTCCGCGCCCAGCGTGTCCGCGACCGCGGGCGACTCGTCGTCCGTGTCCGGCACGTCCAGGGAGAGCGTCGAGTAGGCGTTCGCCGACTCCAGGCCCTCCAGGACCTCCTCCTCGGAGATCCCGAGCCGCTCCGCCAGCTCGTGCACCGTCGGCGAGCGCCCGTGCTGCTGTGACAGCTCCGCCGTCGCCGTGGTCAGGGACAGCCGCAGCTCCTGGAGCCGCCGGGGCACCCGTACCGCCCAGCCCTTGTCACGGAAGTGGCGCTTGATCTCGCCGACCACGGTCGGGGTCGCGTACGTGGAGAACTCCACCCCGCGGTCCGGATCGAACCGGTCCACCGACTTGATCAGGCCGATCGTCGCCACCTGCGTCAGGTCGTCCAGCGGCTCGCCCCGGTTGCGGAAGCGCCGGGCCAGGTGCTCCACCAGCGGCAGGTGCATCCGCACCAGCCGGTCGCGCAGCGCCGCCTTCTCCGGCGAACCCTCCGGAAGACCCCGCAGCTCGACGAAGAGCGCCCGCGCCCCGCTGCGGTCGTGCGGGTCGGGCACCACGGGGTACTCGGCGGGCCCGTGGGCCTCCTCGGCCCCGGGGGACCCACCGTTCTCACGGCCGGCCTCGGCCTCGTGGGACCCTGCGGCCCCGTGGCCGCCCTGGCTCCCGGCCGTCCCGGCAGCCACCGCGGGGGCGTCCCGCCCGGCGTGGGCGGCTCTGCCCCCCGGTGCCGCGGGAACCGCTTCGTGCTGCTCGTGCTCGCTCATCTGGTCCGCCTGCTCCGCGTGATCCGTAGCGACCTCGACTCCGGTCCGGGCTCCCGACTCGACCCCGGTCCCGGCTCCGGTCCGGGCTCCCGGCCCGGCCCCGGTCCGGGCTCCGGCATCGGCCGGGACCGCCCCGGTCTCCGGCTCCGGATGCGGCCGTGCCTGCTGCTCAGGGATGCCGGCCGTCGCGTCCCCGCTCCTCACGCCGGGCCTGGCCCCGCGCCGCGCTGTTTGTACAGGCTGATGGAGACCGTCCGGTCCTCCGCCACGGACGACTCCACCTTCCCGGCCAGCGCCGAGAGCACCGTCCACGCGAAGGTGTCCCGCTCGGGCGCCCGGCCGTCCGTGGTCGGAGCCGAGACCGTGACGTCGAGCGAGTCGTCGACCAGCCGGAACACGCAGCTCAGCACCGACCCCGGCACCGCCTGCTGGAGCAGGATCGCGCACGCCTCGTCGACGGCGATCCGCAGGTCCTCGATCTCGTCGAGGGTGAAGTCCAAACGCGCCGCGAGACCGGCCGTGGCCGTACGCAACACGGACAGGTAGGCACCCGCAGCGGGCAGCCGGACTTCGACGAAGTCCTGGGTCCCGGGCTCGCCTGCGATCTGGGACACCCTCACCTCCAAGGTGGCACAAGCTCTTTCGGGGTCCGGGGAGGAAGGCCCCGGACCAGGCGGTACGCAGTCGGTTCGCGCAGTCCGCCGAGACGCTATCGCGATCCGTCCCGCCGTGTCGCCGGGGTCCGGACGGACCGCCCCCCTGAGGACCTGCCCCGAAGGGCCCGCCCCGGCGGCCGCGGAGAACCCGCGGAGGGGTGACGTACCCAGCCGTCAGACGATCGAACCGTCCACGAAGCACCAGCGCCAGCGCTCGTTCGGCTCGAAGGTCCGCATCACCGGGTGTCCGGTGGCGGTGAAGTGCGCCGTCGCGTGCCGCCCCGCCGAGGAGTCGCAGCAGCCCACGTGCCCACAGCTGAGACACAGCCGCAGCTGGACCGGATGCGTCCCGTCGGCCAGGCACTCCTGGCAGGTCTCGTGCAGCGGCGCGGGTTCTGGGTGCGGCATTTCGGCAACGTGCGGACACTCGCTCATGATGGCCAGGTTACGTTGCGACAGGAGTGACGTACGGGCACAAGACGGGGACCGGGCATGGACGCACTGCAACTGGTGGCGCTGGTCGCGGCGAGCGCCGCGGTGGCGGGCCTCGCCCGCAGGACACCGGTGCCGGCGCCCCTCCTCCTGGTCGCCGCCGGCCTCGCCGCCTCCTACGCGCCCGGGGTGCCCGACTACACCCTCGACCCGCACATCGTGCTGCCGCTGATCCTGCCCCCGCTGCTCTACACGGCCGCCCTCGACTCCTCGTACCTCGACCTGCGCGCCAACATCCGGCCCGTGGCCCTGCTCTCCGTCGGCTACGTGCTGTTCGCGACGGTCGCGGTGGGCTGGCTCGCGTACGTCCTCGTGCCCGACCTGCCGCTGACCGCCGCCCTCGTCCTCGGCGCGGTCGTCGCCCCGCCGGACGCGGTCGCCGCCACCGCCATCGCCCGCCGGCTCGGTCTGCCGAACCGGATCACCACGATCCTCCAGGGCGAGTCCCTGGTGAACGACGCCACCGCCATCACCGCCTACAAGGTCGCCCTCGCCGCCGCCGTGGGCGAGGGCATCAGCTGGTCGGGCGGCATCGGCGAGTTCGCGCTCGCCGCGCTCGGCGGCATCGGCGTCGGCCTGCTCCTGATGCTGCCCATCCACTGGCTGCGGCTCCGGCTGCGCGAGGCCCTGCTCCAGAACACCCTCTCCCTCCTCATCCCCTTCATCGCCTACGCCGCCGCCGAGGAGGTCCACGCCTCCGGCGTGCTCGCCGTCGTCGTGGTCGGCCTCGCGCTCGGCCACAAGAACTGGCAGGTCGACTTCGCCACCCGCCTCCAGGAGGAGGCGGTGTGGAAGATGGTCGCCTTCGTCCTGGAGTCCGCCGTCTTCGCCCTGATCGGCCTCCAGCTGCCGTACGTCGTCCAGGGACTCGGCCGGTACGGGGTGGGGGAGGCCGCCTGGTACGCGGCCGGCGTCTTCGTGGCCGTGGTGGTCGTCCGCTTCGTCTGGGTCTACCCGGCCACCTTCCTGCCCCGCCTGCTGTCCGCACGGGTCAGGGAGCGCGAGCCCGGGGTGGACTGGAAGGCCCCGCTGGTCGTCGGCTGGGCCGGCATGCGGGGGGTCGTCTCGCTCGCCATCGCCTTCTCCATCCCCGTCGTCACCGACACGGTGCCGTTCCCGGCCCGCAACCTGGTCCTCTTCCTCACCTTCACCACCGTGATCGGCACCCTCGTCGTGCAGGGCCTCACCCTGCCCCCGCTCATCAGGGCCCTGAAGCTGCCCGGACGCGACCGCTACCAGGAGACCCTGGCCGAGGCGCAGGCCCAGAGCGAGGCGTCCAGGGCCGCCGAGGAGCGGCTCGACGCGCTCCTCGCCGACGAGCGCAACGCCCTGCCGCAGCCCCTCGCCGACCGGCTCCGCACGGTCCTGGAACGGCGCCGCAACGCCGTCTGGGAGCGGCTCGGCGCCGTCAACGAGCTCACCGGCGAGACCGCCGACGACACCTACCGGCGGCTCGCGCGGGAGATGATCGACGCCGAGCGCGAGGTCTTCGTCCTCCTGCGCGACGCCCGCCGCATCGACGACGAGATGATGCGCACCCTGCTGCGCCGCCTGGACCTGGAGGAGGCGGCGGCCTTCCGGGAGGAGACCGGTTAGCCGCCTCCTAGAGGGTGTCTTCCCGAGGCTCGGGCGCCCCGGTGACGACGGCGGCGATCCGGGTGCCGGGGCCGAAGGCGCCCTCCTCGGCGAGGACGGTCAGTCCGTAGAGCATTTTGGCGACATAGAGTCGCTCGATGGCGAGTTCATGCCGCGCGCCGAACTCCAGTGCGAAAGCGTCGAGTTCCGGGGGCGTACGGGCGTAGCCGCCGAAGTGGAAGCGCTCGTCGAGCCGCCAGTCACCGCGCGTGCCGCCGAACGCCGCCTCCTGGAGGGCGCGGACCTCCCCGCCGAGGAAGCCGCCCTTGAGGACCGGGACGCCCAGGGTCCGGCCCTCGAAGCCGGCGGCCAGGCCGGCAAGGGTCCCGCCGGTGCCGCAGGCGACCGCTGCCACGTCGGCGGCGCCGTTCAGCTCGCGCCCGAGCTCCACGCAGCCCTGGACGGCGAGCGCGTTGCTGCCGCCCTCGGGGACCACGTACACGTCATCGGGGGCGCCGGCCAGCGCCAGGAGCCGGGCCAGGGCCTCGGGCTCGTGCTTCGCGCGGTACGTGGCGCGGTCGGCGAACACCAGCCGCATGCCGTCCGCCGCGCAGCGCGCGAGCGACGGGTTGAGCGGCCGGCCGGCCAGCTCGTCCCCGCGCACGACGCCGATCGTGGCGAAGCCGAGCAGTCGGCCGGCGGCGGCCGTCGCCCGCAGGTGGTTGGAGTACGCGCCCCCGAAGGTGAGCACCGGCCGTCCGCCGGACTCCCGCAGATTGAGGGCGAGCTTGCGCCACTTGTTGCCGGGCAGGTCGGGATGGATCAGGTCGTCCCGCTTGAGCAGCAGCGTCAGGCCGCGCCGGGTGAAGCGCTCGTCCACGGCCGGCTCCAGGGGGGAAGGGAGCCGGGGCCGCAGGCGGGCGGGATCGAACGCGTTCACCCGGCCATTCTCGCCGCCCTCGCGGGAGGTCAGCGCAGCCGGTCGGCGATCCGCTGGCGCATCGACGCCATGGTGAAGCCGCGCGGGTCCACCTTGCCCGGCTGCCACTCCAGGTGGCCGATGACCGAGCGGTGGGTCCAGCCGTGGACCCGGCACACCGCCGCCGCGGCCTTGGCGATGGCGTCCAGCTGCACCTTCGGCCACGGGTCCTCGCCGTCGCCGAGGTTCTCGCACTCGAAGCCGTAGAAGTGGCGGTTGCCGTCCGTGGTGGCCTCGTCGTCGCGCGGCAGGCGCTTCTCGGCGATGACCGCCCGCAGCACCTCGTCGTCGCCGAGACCGGCGTGGTTGGCCCTGCCGTAGCCGACCAGGTGGACGGTGCCGTCCTTGGCGATCACGCCGTGGCACAGCGGGCCGGGCAGGCCGCTGTGGCCGTCCCGGCAGATGCGGACGGTGTTGCTGGTGCCCCGGGTGACGGTGTGGTGGATCATCACGCCGTGCACGGGGCCCCAGGGGCCTTTGTGGTTGCGGTTGTGGGTACGCCAGTCGCCGACCTCGACGACCGTCAGACCCTCGTCGCGCAGCGCGTCGAGGAAGCGGCTCGCGGACATGGGTGAGGCCATGACCGGCTCCTTTCAGGCAGGGATCGCGGTTCTTCCGGAGTACCGGAGGCGTCGACTCCGCTGCCATCCGTTCGGACCGTGTGCGAGCCGATCCGGACAGAACGCGGCCCGACGGCAGAGCGGTGTCGCGTCGTTCGCGCGGTCGTCGTGCGCCAGTGCCCGAACGAAGCGACGTCAACTCCCACTCTTTTGTGTAATGGCGCGGGCACGCTCCGTGCTGAAAGGCTTCCCCTCGCAGGTCTGTCGTATCGAGAGGGAGTTCCATGTCCGTTGGTTCGGTTGGCGACGAGGTCCGCGCGGGCCGGGAGGCCCCGCAGCAGAGTCTCGGGACCGCCGCCGCGCGGAACCTCGCGACCACCACCAAGTCGGTCCCGCAGATGCAGGAGATCAGCTCCCGCTGGCTGCTGCGGACGCTGCCGTGGGTGCAGGTCAAGGGTGGCACGTACCGGGTGAACCGGAGGCTCAGCTACGCCGTGGGTGACGGCCGCGTCACCTTCGTGCAGACCGGTGAGCGCGTCGCCGTGATCCCGGCCGAGCTCGGCGAGCTCCCCGCCCTGCGCGGTTACGACGACGAGGAGGCCCTCGCGGAGCTGGCGGCCCGCTGCCGGCAGCGCGAATACGCGGCGGGCGAGGTCATCGCCCGCCGCGGCGAGACCAACGACCGGGTCCACCTGCTCGCCCACGGAAAGGTCGAGCAGGTCGGCGAGGGACCCTACGGGGACGAGGCCGTCCTCGGCGTCCTCGCCGACGGCGCCTACTTCGGTGACAGCTCGCTGGTCAGCGCGGACGCCACCTGGGAGTGGACCGCCCGCGCCGCCACCGCCTGTACGGTCCTGGAGCTCACCAGGGCCGACGTGCTCAACCTCGCCGAGCGGGCCGGCTCGCTCGCCGGTCATCTCGCGGAGTACGCCACGCTGCCCCGGCAGCGCACCAACCAGTACGGCGAGGCGGCCATCGACCTGTCCGCCGGCCACGTCGGCGAGGCCGTCCTGCCGCACACCTACGTGGACTACGACGCCTCCCCGCGCGAGTACGAGCTGAGCGTCGCCCAGACCGTGCTGAAGGTCCACACCCGCGTGGCCGACCTCTACAACCAGCCGATGAACCAGACCGAGCAGCAGCTGCGGCTCACGGTCGAGGCGCTGCGCGAGCGCCAGGAGCACGAGCTCGTCAACAACAAGGAGTTCGGTCTCCTCTCCAACTGCGACTACGGGCAGCGCCTCCAGCCCCACGACGGCGTGCCCGGGCCGGACGACCTGGACGAGCTGCTCTCCCGCCGCCGCGGCTCCAGGATGTTCCTGGCCCACCCACGCGCCATCGCCGCCTTCGGCCGCGAGCTCAACCGGCGCGGCCTGGTCGCCGACACCATCGACGTCGACGGCACCCGGATCACGACCTGGCGCGGGGTGCCGATCTACCCCTGCGACAAGATCCCGGTCTCCGACACCGGCACCACGTCCATCATCTGCATGCGTACGGGCGAGTCCGAGCAGGGCGTGATCGGTCTGCACCAGCCCGGTCTTCCCGACGAGATCGAGCCCAGCCTGTCGTGCCGCTTCATGGGCATCGACGAGCAGGCGATCATCTCCTACCTCGTCACGGCCTACTACTCGGCGGCCGTCCTGGTCCCCGACGCGCTGGGCGTCCTGGAGAACGTGGAGGTCAGCCGCTGGCGGTGAGCCGGCCTCCCGCCCGGCGGGGGCGGCCGACCGCCCCCGCCGGGCACTCCCGACTCTCCCGGCTCCCGCAGCGGGGAGCCGCCGTACAGGCTGTGAGGAAAGCGACTGTTGAACATGACCACCACGACCACCACGACCTCCGCGGACACCGCGACCGGAGGACAGGGCGCCGTGCTGCTCCTGGACCGGGCGCGCAGCGTCGTCGACCCCCAGCTGCGGACGACCGTCGAGTCGCTGCCGGGATCCATACGGCGTATCGCGAAGTACCACTTCGGCTGGGAGCACGCGGACGGCAGCCCCGCCGCGGGGCACGCGGGCAAGGCCATCCGGCCGGCCCTGGTGCTCGCCGCCGCCCGCGCGCTCGGCGCCGACCCGGCCCCGGCCGTGAAGGCCGCGGCCGCCGTGGAGCTGGCCCACAACTTCACCCTGCTCCACGACGACATCGTCGACCAGGACCCGACCCGCCGCCACCGCCCCACCGCCTGGGCCGTCTTCGGCATCCCCGACGCGCTGCTCGCCGGCGACGCCATGAACGCGCTCGCGCTGCGGCTGCTCGCCGAGGACCCGCACCCGGCCTGCACCGAGGCCGCGGCCCGGCTGGCCGCCTGTGTCATCGAGCTCTGCGCGGGCCAGCAGGCGGACTGCGCCTTCGAACAGCGCGGCCCGCACGAGGTCGGTCTCGACGAGGTGGTGGCGATGGCCACCGCCAAGACCGGCGCCCTGCTGGGCTGCGCCTGCGCGCTCGGCGCCCTGTACGCGGGCGCGGACGAGGACGCGGTCGCGGCACTGGACGCCTTCGGCCGGGAGGCCGGCCTCGCCTTCCAGCTGATCGACGACCTGATCGGCATCTGGGGCGACCCGGGACGGACCGGCAAGCCGGCCGGTGCCGATCTCGTCGCCCACAAGAAGTCGCTGCCCGTCGTGGCGGCGCTCGTCTCCGGCACCCCGGCGGGGGAGGAGCTGGCCGCGTTGTACGCCCGCCCGACCCTCGACGCCGATGCGGTGCGGGCGGCGGCGGACGCGGTGGAGCGGGCGGGCGGCCGGGACTGGGCGCAGAACCAGGCGGCGGAGCGGATGGCGCGGGCCGTGGAGCAGCTCTCGCGGGCGGTGCCGGACCTGTCGGCGGCAGAGGACCTGCTGGCGCTCGCGGAGTTCGTGACGCGGCGGAGCCGCTGACGCGCGCATCGGAGGACGAGAAAAGGCTTGCGCAAACCACTACGAGTGAAGCACTATCAACGTAGTGGTCAACAAGGCCACGCCATCTACGGAAAGAGATCCGGTTTGCGCAAGCTCACCTACTTCGTCGCCTGCTCGATCGACGGCTTCATCGGCGATCCGAAGGGCGACGGCTCCGCCACGTACTCGTACGTGACGGGGGAGTACCTGGAGTACCTGAAGGCGGAGTACCCCGAGACGATCGCCGCCCACGCCTGGCCGGTCCTCGGCATCGAGCCCGGCACGCCCGCCCGCCACTACGACACCGTGCTCCAGGGCCTGAACTCGTACCGCGTCGGCCTGGACGTCGGCATCACCAGCCCGTACGCCCACCTGCGGGAACTCGTCGCGACCCGCTCGCTGACCGAGTCGCCCGACCCCCACGTCGAGCTGATCGCCGAGGACCTCGTCGGCCGCGTCCGCGAGCTCAAGGCGGAGGACGGCCCGCTCGACATCTGGCTCTGCGGCGGGTCGACCATCGCGGGCGAGCTCATCGACGAGATCGACGAGCTGGTCATCAAGACCTACCCGCAGGTCTTCGGGGCGGGCATGCCGATGTTCGGCGCCGACTTCTCCCCGCGCGACTTCACCCTGGGAGACGTCCGGAGCTTCGACAACGGCGTACTGGTCCGCACGTACACCAGGAAGCGGTGACGGGGCGCGCGTCCTACCCTGGAGTCATGAGCGGCGACCTTCCGCACACGACGAGGGACCCGCTGGCCCGGCATTCGTGCCCGGCCTGCGGACAGCCCCTCCAGGTGCTCGCCAAGCGGCACAAGGTCCTCGGGGCCTGGGTGCCGGAGTGGGAGGTGCAGCCCTGCGCCAATCCGGAGTGCCCGCGGTACGAGGCCCCCGAGGGGGTCCTGGAAGCGGGGGCCGGACCCGGCGCGCGACCCGGCCCGGGCGGCGGGGCCGAGGGCCCGTCCGGTGGCGCGGATGCCACTACCACGCACGTGACCGGCAAGAACGGCGAGACCGGGAGAAGTCCGGCCCCTGGGTGACCGGCCGCGCGCCCGAGCCGGTCATACCGCTACAGTCCGCGCATGTCATCGGAGTCGACAGAAGTCTGGACCGGTTGGTACCGGGACCGCCGTGGTGCGGAAGCGATCGTCATCACGGCCGACGGGAGCCATGTGGCCACCCGGATCAGGGGAATCGAGTACACGGGCGCGAGCTTCGACGCCCTGCGTGCCGCGGGCGAGGGCGGGCAGGCCCTCACCGGCTGCGTCCTGGAGTGGGACCTGCCGCTCCCCGTCGTCGCGGACGGCGTCACCCAGCAGGCCACGCTCAGCTGCCTGCTCACCCTCGGCGAGCGGGCCGACCTCAGCCTCACCCTCCACTACGGGGGTGCCGCGTTCGAGTCCGGAATCGCCGGCGGTGACTTCGAGGAGGCCCTGAGCAGGGTCCGCCGCCAGCTGCCGCCGGGCACCGAGTTCGGCCGGAGGCTGCCCCAGGCCGCCTGACGGTGCTGCCGGCCGCCGCACAGCCGCCGGCAGCCCCTCGTGCGGCCCACCTCGCTCGGTCTCGCCCGATCGCGCCGGGTCTCGCTCAGTCCGTCTTGAACGCGGAGGCGAGCCCGTAGCGCCACAGCTGGTCGACGCGGGCCCGCTCCTGCGCGTTCGGGTAGGCGTTCGTACAGGACGTGCCGGGCCCGCCGCCGGACATCAGCTCGCTGCACGGGCCGCTGTAGTGGTCGGGGAGGCCGAGCACGTGCCCGGTCTCGTGGGCGGTGACGCGGGTCGAGTTGTACTGCTGGTTCTGCCGGTAGTCGAGGAAGATGTAGCCGTTGCCGTGGCCGTCCGTGCTCGCGTACGAGCCGCGGGAGTCGTTGCCCTCGTAGTACCGGAAGTCGGGGTTGGACCCCTCCACCAGGCGGACGTTGACGACGGAGCTGTTCCATATCTGCGTCGAACGCGCGATCTGAGTGCGGAAGGTGGGCGCGTTGGCGGCGCTGTAGACCACGGTGACGGCGGTGGCACCAGGCGCGGCGGCCCGTTTCTTCGCGACCGACGCGACGACGGCTTCGAAGAACGCCTGGTTGGCCTTGGCCTCCTCGGCGGAGCCGGCGTAGGCCACCGCGGGGGCGGCGGGAGCCGCGGTGGGGAGCGCGGCGGCGGGGGCGGCTGCGAGGGAGAGGGTGAGGCCGGCACCGAGGGCGGTGGTCAGCAGGGACGTGAGGACCTTCGGGTGTCTCATGGGGGGCTCCTCCTGTGGGGTTGAGGAGAGTGTCGGGGGAGCCGGGGTGGGTGGGGAATGATGCCATCCGCCGATAACCCGACGCTATCGGCGGGCACTTGACGGCCCGGGCATCGTCCGGCGGGGGTCGGCCACGGCCGCGGCCACGGGTGTCGGCCCCCGAGTGCCGGCCCGGTGGACGACGGCCCGGCGGACGACGGTCTGGTGCGGTGGGCGACCCTCGCCCTAACCTCGGGCCATGGAGCTGGAGGTGAGGCACCTGCGGGCGCTCTGCGCCATCGCGGACACCGGCAGTCTGCACAAGGCCGCCCGCCAACTCGGCGTCAGCCAGCCCTCCTTGACCACCCAGCTGCGCCGCATCGAGAACGCCCTCGGCGCCGAGCTGTTCTCCCGCGGCCGCACCGGCTGTCACCCCACCCCGCTCGGCCGCGCCGTCCTCAGCCGCGCCCGCCCCCTCGTCGACGGCATGACCGCGCTGATCAGCGAGACCCGGGCCGCCGCCGCCCGCACCGGCGGCCCCGCGCTGCGCGTCGGCTCCACCGCCAGCCGCGCCCTGCCGGGCTGGCTGCGCCGCCTCCGCCAGGGTCTGCCCGGCACCGACATCGCGCTGCGCGTGGACGTCTCCGCCCACGTCCTGCTGCGCACGGTCGCCGCCGGGCAGCTCGACCTGGCCTTCGTCCACGAGGTCGAGGGCTGCCCGCTGCGGGTCCCGGACGGACTGCGGGGACGCGTCCTGGTCGAACGGGAGCCGCAGTTCGTCTCCATGGCGCGGGACCATCCGGCCGCCGCGCACGAGGTCGTGGAACTCGCCGACCTGGCTCAGGACCGGTGGGCCGTCGACCCGGCCGTGGACGGCGAATGGGACGGGCTGCGCCGGGTCCTGGGCGCGGCGGGCCTCGACCCGCCGGTGCTGCACGCCGACTACCACACCGCCGCCTCGCTCATCGCCCTCGGCGAGGCCGTCGCCCCCTGCCAGCCCACCTCGGGCCCGCGCGAGGACATGGCCGTCCGCCCGCTGCGCGGTGACCCGCTGGCCGTCCGGCTGCTGCTGTACGGCGCACCAGGCGTGCCGCTCGACCGGCCCTACGCGGAACTGGCCGCCGCCTACCGGGAGGTGGCCCTG
Source organism: Streptomyces sp. NPDC126499 (assembly GCF_040302485.1). Taxonomy (NCBI): domain Bacteria; kingdom Bacillati; phylum Actinomycetota; class Actinomycetes; order Kitasatosporales; family Streptomycetaceae; genus Streptomyces; species Streptomyces sp. NPDC126499. The sequence goes on from NZ_JBEOUO010000004.1 coordinate 84,395, forward strand.
GGCGCCGCCCCGTACCGCCGGTGGCTGCGCGCGGGCGGGACGGCGGGACCGTGCATGATGACGGTATGAAGAACGAATGGGACGCCGTCCTGGCGCTCGCGGAGGGCCACCACGCCCGTGCGGTACGGCCGTTGGGGGCGCGCGAGCTCGCGGGCCATCACGTCAAGGTGTACGGCATCGAGGCCCCTGGCCGTACGGTCGGCGAGGCGGAGGCGGCCCCCGCGCTCGCGCTCGCCGCCGACCACCTCGCCGCCGGCCGCCACCGGGGTTCGCTCGGCCTCGCGGTGCTGCTCGTGCACGCGGGCGGGGACGGCGACTACGTCCTCGTCCACACCTGGATCGAGGGCCACATGTCCGACCTGGCCATCTGGACCGGCCCGGCCGGCCGCCCCGACGCCCTGCGCCCCGGCCGGTCCGGGCTCGCCCCCTGCGTCTGGGAGGCCGCGGTCCTCGCCCACGAGCGCGACTCCTTCGTCCACCACGTCCTCGACGGCACCGGCCCGGCCACCGCCCGCCTGGCGGCGTGGACGGCCGACACCCTGGAGGGCGAGGTCCGATGAGGGGCGCCGTGGCCCGCCCGGCGGGCGGTGACGTCCGATGACGGGCGCAGTCGTCCGGCGTGCCCGGCCCGAAGACCTGGCCCGGGTGGCCGAACTCGCCGGGGAGCACGCCGCCTACGAGAACGCCGCACCTCCGCCGCCCGACCTCGCCACCCGCCTGCACCGCCTCCTCTTCGAGCCCGCGATCCCGCGCCTGCGCTGCCTGGTCGCCGAACTCCCCGGCACCACCCTCGCCGGCTACGCCACCTGCGCCCCCGAACTCTCCACCTGGGACGCCGCCGAGTACCTCCACATGGACTGCCTCTACCTCACGGAGTCAGCCCGCGGCCACGGCCTCGGCCCCCTCCTGATGGCCGCGGTCCGCGAGGAGGCCCGGGCCCTGGGTCTCCCCTTCGTCCAGTGGCAGACGCCGACGTGGAACGAGGGCGCGATCCGCTTCTACGACCGCCTGGGAGCGACCTCGAAGGAGAAACGGCGCTACACCTGGCCGGTGGACTGAGGGGCGCCGGCGAATGGCTCGGGGCGCACGCCCGTACCCCTCCGACCGACCCGCCTCCACCCGCCACCCACCCTGCGACTGACTCCTCGCCCCGGACTGAGTGACCCCGGCTCCTTCGGGATGCGGATGGCTGAGCTCCGTACTCCACGACCGGCGCATGTCGGCCAGATCGTGCGTCGGTTCGTCATTCCCGGGCGCGTGACAGGAGGGCCGCACTACGGTGGACCGCGCAGGCGGTGCGCCTGCGGGAACGACTCCAGCACATGGTCGACCGTGCGTCCCTGCCCGCCGCCCACCCTCCGGAGTTGCCGTGACCGATCTGTCCGCCGCCCACGACGCCGCCGTCACCGACCGGGCCCGCCTGGCGGGCAGCGCCTACGACGGGGACCGGGACCTGGCCGCCCGGCAGTCGCTGTACCGGTGGCAGACGCCCCGGTACGACCTGCCCGGCCTCGTCGCCGAGCGGCTGGGGGGTGTACGCGGCCGGGTCGTCGACATCGGCTGCGGCAACGGCACGTACATCCGGCGGCTCCGCCGGGACCGTCCGGACCTGACCGTGCTCGGTCTCGACATCGCGCCGGGGATTCTCGCCGGCGTCCCCGGCCCGGTCGCCGTGGCAGAGGCCACGAGGCTGCCGCTGGCGGCGGGGAGCGTCGACGCGGCGCTCGCGATGCACATGCTGTACCACGTGCCCGACATTCCCCGGGCGGTCAGGGAGCTGGCCCGGATCGTGACCCGAGACGGGTCGGTGATCGCCTCCACCAACAGCGACCGCGACAAACCCGAACTCGACGACCTCTGGCAGCGGGCCGCCGGCGACGTCCTCGGCGTCGATCGCGGGCCGGCCAGGATCTCGCTCGGCGCCCGCTTCTCCCTGGAGAAGGCCCCGGCCCTCCTCGGCGAGCAGTTCGGCCGTGTGGAGGTCGTGGAACTGCCCGGGACCATCCATGTCCCCGACCCCGAACCCGTCGTCGCCTACATGGCCTCCTACCGGGCCTGGGCCGACCAGCACGACGTCCCCTTCGACGCCACCGTCGAACGGGCCCGCGAACGGGTGACCGACCACATCGAGCGGAACGGGACCTTCGAGATCACCTGCCTGGCTGGCGTGCTCGTCTGCCGGAGGTGACCCGAGCGGAAGGGGCCCGACCGGCGTGCGGTCGGGCCCCTTCACGGCTGGAGCGGAGGGAAGGTCAGGCCTTCTTCGTCTCCCAGAAGATCCGGTCGATCTCGGCGATGAGCTCCAGCGCCTTCTCGCCCGTCTTCGGGTCCGTCGAGGCCTTCGCCGTCGACAGGGCCTTCAGGGTGTCGTTGATGAGCGTGTGCAGCTCGGGGTACTTCTCGAAGTGCGGGGGCTTGAAGTAGTCGCTCCACAGCACCGAGACGTGGTGCTTGGCGAGCTCCGCACGCTGCTCCTTGATGACGGTGGCGCGGGCCCGGAAGTGCGGGTCCTCGTTCGCCTGGTACTTCTCCTGGACGGCCTTGACCGACTCGGCCTCGATGCGGGCCTGGGCCGGGTCGTAAACGCCGCAGGGGAGGTCGCAGTGGGCGCTGACCTTCACCTTGGGGGCAAACAGGCGGGAAAGCATGCTGCTGTCCTTCCTCGTGATCGTCTTCTCAGGTGGGACATTACTCCGTGAGAAGCGTGTTTTCGCGAGCGCCCCCTGTGGCTTAGGACAAAAGTCCAGGGTCGGCATGGGACTCGTGGACGATCGGACCGGGAGGTGCCGAATGGTGGAGTCGGGGCGAGAGCCGGGGCAGGAGACCGGGGCCCCGTTCGGGATCGCCGAGGTCACGGGGGTGTCGATGGTGCCCACGCTGCTGCACGGCGATCGGCTTTTCGTGCACTACGGGGCGCGGTTGCGGCCGGGGAACGTGGCCGTGCTGCGGCATCCGCTGCAGCAGGATCTGCTCATCGTGAAGCGGCTGGTCGAGCGGCGGGACGCCGGCTGGTGGGTGCTGGGGGACAACCCGGACGCGGAGGGCGACAGCCGGGTGTTCGGGGTCGTGCCGCCGTCTCTCGTGCTCGGGCGGGTACGGGCACGGTACCGGCCCGTCACCCCCGGGCGTCAGCGCTCGGTCGGCGTGGTGCTCTCCTGGCTCTTCTCCTCGGTGCGGCCGGTCCGCTCCGCCTCCTGGCGCTTGCGGGCCCGGTAGGCGGCCACGTTGGCGCGGGTGGCGCAGCGGTCGGAGCAGTAGCGGCGGGAACGGTTGGTCGAGGTGTCGAGGTAGGCGTTGCGGCAGGGCGCGGCCTGGCACAGGCCGAGGCGGTCGGCGCCGAACTCCGTGAGGTGGAAGGCGAGGCCCATCGCGGCGATGGCGGCGTAGCCCGCGGTCGCGTTCGACGGGTGATCGGCGAGGTGCATGTGCCAGCGGGGCCGGCCCTCCTCGTCGAGGTAGTCGTGGCCGGAGATCTGCGGGCTGACCGGGAACTCGAGCAGAAGCGAGTTCAGCAGGTCGACGGCCTGGGTCTGGTCGCCCTCGTCGGCCGCGGTGAAGACCGCGCGCAGCCGGCTCCGGACCGAGCGGAAGCGGGTCACGTCGGAGTCCGTCACCCGCCGGGCCATCTGGGAGGCCTCGCCGAAGAGCTCGCGGACCGCCTCGACGGAGCTGAGGGAGTCCTTGCCGCGGGACGGCTCCTCGGTGTTGACCAGGCGCACGGCGTAATCCGAGTAATAGGCCAGTTCCACTTGTAGTCCTTACTCCGGCGGGCTAGGGTCGGGGCGGGGGAAGGGTAAGCGACGCTTCCCCTTCGAGGGTATTACGACGAGGGTGAGGGAAGAGCCAATGACGGACGCGGCGACGACCGGAACCGACTGGGCGGCCTGGCAGCAGAGCTGGGACCGTCAGCAGGAGTGGTACATGCCGGACCGCGAGGAGCGGTTCCGCGTGATGCTCGACATGGTCGAGGCGCTCGTGGGGCCCGAGCCCCGCGTCCTCGACCTCGCCTGCGGTACGGGAAGTATTACGGACCGGCTCCTCCAGCGGTTCCCGAACGCCACCAGCACCGGCGTCGACCTCGACCCGGCGCTGCTGGCCATCGCCGAGGGCTACTTCGCCGGCGACCCGCGCGTCACCCTGGTGACCGCGGACCTCAAGGACCCCGCCTGGACCGCCGCGCTGCCCCACGACACGTACGACGCCGTGCTCACCGCCACCGCCCTGCACTGGCTGCACAGCGAGCCGCTGGCGGCCCTCTACGGGCAGCTGGCCGGGCTGGTGCGCGAGGGCGGCGTCTTCATGAACGCCGACCACATGATCGACGAGACCACGCCCCGCATCAACGCCGCCGAGCGGGCCCAGCGCCACGCCCGCATGGAGCGCGACAAGGCCGCCGGCGCCCTCGACTGGGCCGACTGGTGGGCCGTCGCCGCCGCCGACCCGGTCCTCGCCGAGCCCACCGCCCGCCGCTTCGCGATCTACGGCGAGCACGCCGACGGCGACATGCCGGCCCCGCGCTGGCACGCCGACACCCTGCGCGCGGCGGGCTTCGGCGAGGCCCGGCCGGTCTGGGCCTCGCCCTCCGACACGCTGCTGCTCGCCGTGAAGTAGCGGGCGGTCGTACGACGAAGGGGCGGTACGGGCTTCAGGCCCGTACCGCCCCTTCCGTACGGCTCACAGCACCTTGGACAGGAACGCCTTCGTCCGGTCGTGCTGCGGGTTGGTCAGGACGTCCCGCGGGTTGCCGGACTCGACGACGACGCCGCCGTCCATGAAGACGAGGGAGTCGCCGACCTCGCGGGCGAAGCCCATCTCATGGGTGACGACGATCATCGTCATGCCCGACTCGGCGAGGTCGCGCATGACGTCGAGGACGTCACCGACCAGCTCAGGGTCGAGGGCCGAGGTGGGCTCGTCGAAGAGCATCAGCTTGGGCTCCATCGCCAGCGCGCGGGCGATGGCCACGCGCTGCTGCTGGCCGCCGGAGAGCTGCGAGGGGTAGTTGCCCATGCGGTCGCGCAGGCCGACCCGGTCGAGCAGGCGCTCGGCACGCTCGCGTGCCACTGCCTTCGTCTCGCCCTTCACCTGGATGGGCGCCTCCATCACGTTGGCCAGGGCCGTCATGTGGGGGAAGAGGTTGAAGCGCTGGAAGACCATGCCGATGTCGCGGCGCTGGGCGGCGACCTCGCTGTCCTTCAGCTCGTAGAGCTTGTCGCCCTTCTGGCGGTAGCCGACGAGCTGGCCGTCGACCGACAGGCGGCCGCCGTCGATGCGCTCCAGGTGGTTGATGCAGCGCAGGAAGGTGGACTTGCCGGAGCCGGACGGGCCGACCAGGCAGAACACCTCGCCGTTCTGCACCTCGAGGTCGATGCCGCGAAGGATGTGCGCGGCGCCGTAGGACTTGTGGACACCTTCGGCCTTGACCATGGGCTCGGTCATGCTGACATCTCCGGAGAACGCTTGAACGTGGTCAGGTTCTTCTTGACCCGCTGCCAGGGGGTGGGCGGCAGGGAGCGCAGGGAACCGCGGGAGAAGCGACGCTCCAGGTAGTACTGGCCGACGCTGAACACGCTGGTCAGCGCCAGGTACCAGATCGAGGCGACGAAGAGCATCTCCATGACGGCGCCGGCCGTGGAGCCGATGTTGGAGGACGCGCGCAGCAGTTCGGTGTACTGCACGGCCGAGACCAGCGACGAGGTCTTCAGCATGTTGATGAACTCGTTGCCCGTCGGCGGCACGATCACCCGCATGGCCTGCGGAAGAACGATCCGGCCCATGGTCTTCGTCTGGGACATGCCGAGCGCGTGCGCCGCCTCGGTCTGGCCCTCGTCGACCGACTGGATGCCCGCGCGGACGATCTCCGCCATGTAGGCGCCCTCGTTGAGGCCGAGGCCGAGCAGCGCGACCATGAACGGCGTCATGACGTCGACGGTCTCGTTCTTGTAGATCGGCCCGAGGTTGATGTACTCGAAGATCAGCGACAGGTTGAACCACACCAGCAGCTGCACGTACACCGGGGTGCCGCGGAAGAACCAGATGTAGAGCCAGGCGACCGCGCCGGTGACCGGGTTCTTCGACAGGCGCATCACGGCGAACACGATGCCGAGCACCAGGCCGAGCGCCATGGAGGCGATGCTGATGATCACCGTGTTCAGCAGGCCGTCGAGGATCGACGTGTCGAACAGCTTGTCCCACACGGTGTCCCAGATGATGTTGCCCTGGGAGAAGGCGTAGAGCAGCCATCCGAGGAGGACGACGACCACGACACCGCTGATCCAGCGGCCGTAGTGGCGTACGGGGATGGCCTTGATCGCCTCGTAGGGCGTGCCCGAGGGGCCGGACCCGGCCGGTGCGGCGGCCGGGTCCTTGGAGATCTTGTCAGTCACGACGACTGCCCTTCAGTGGAGCGAGGAGCGAGGGGATCACTTGCCGGCGTTGATCGTCGCCGACTTCACGGCGCTGCCCTCGACGTTCCACTTCTTCAGGACCTCGGCGTAGGAGCCGTCCTTGATGATCGCGTCGAGCGCCTCCTTGATGGCGTCGCGCAGCTGGGGCTTGTCCTTGGACACGCCGATGCCGAAGAGGCCGACGTCGCTCTGGCTGCCGACGACCTCGAAGTCGTTGCCGCCGCCGGAGGTCTTGGCGATGTACGCGGCCACCGGGTAGTCGTTCAGGTCGGCGACGGCGCCACCGGCCTTGACGCGGGTCTGGGCCTCGGCGTCGGTGTCGAAGGCCTGGATGGTGAGCTTCTTCGCGCCGCACTTCGCGGCCTGCGCCTTGAAGGTGTCCTCGTAGATCGTGCCGCGCTGGACGGCGACGGTCTTGCCGCACAGGTCGTCGAGGGAGTTGACGCCGTGCGGGTTGCCCTTCTTGACCAGCAGGGACACGCCGGAGCTGAAGTAGTCGACGAAGTCGATGCCCTTGCCGATCTTCTTCCCGTTGTCGTCCAGGCCTTCCCGGCGCTTCTCGTTGTCCGTCATCGAGGACATGATCAGGTCCTGGCGGCCGGTGTAGATCGAGGTGATCAGACCGTCGAAGGTGCCCGAGGTGAACTTGAACTCGACGCCGAGCTGCTTGCTCAGCGCCTGGGCGATGTCGGGGTCGACGCCGACGATCTTGCCGCCCTCGGTGAACTCCATGGGGGCGTACGAGGCGTCCGTGCCGACCTTGATGACGCCGGCCTTCTGGATGTCGGCCGGGAGCTTCGAGAACAGCGGGGCCTTGCTCGCGGCGGCCGTGGAGTCGCCGCCCTCCTTGGTGGAGCCGCCCTCGGTCTGGTCGCCACAGGCGGTCAGCAGCATCGAGCCGGCGACCGCGATGGCGGCGACCGCGGCAAGACGGGAGGTGCGGGTCTTGGCGGCGGTCGTACAGCGCGTGGAGCGTGCGGTCATGGTCGGGTTCCTCCGGCGTGTGAGGGAGTTGCCTTAGGCCGCGTACGCACCTTCGAGTGCCGCGACCTCGTGTGATTACGGCATCTTGCCATTCGGACTGCCGCAAACCGACGGCCAAGGATGTCAAAATCGGGTAACGGGATGTGGCCGAAACCCCGTGGCCAGTCCTCCCAAGGCAAAACCTTCTCCGGAGAGGTGTCACCCGCACCGAAAATTCTCCTGTGGATCTCGCCATTCGGACGACAAGAAGGCCGCTATTCGGGTCGGGAAAGCATCTATCCGGACATCGAGTGACGTGTCGTCCTCCGTGCGTGTCCGGTAGCGCTCGGTATGAGTCGTGTCACCGAAGCTTCATCGACTCGTCTCCGGAGCCGTCTGTCCGGTAAGAAGGATCCTTACACCCCTCATCCGGGGCTCAGGGCGCGTTGTGCGGCGTGCCCGCGCGGCTGCCAGACACGGCGGCCGCGGGACCCACCCACCCCTCCTCAACCGGGAGCGGCCACCCTCAAATGAAGAAGACTTAAGGGGTCAACCCAATGGCAGCGGAGATCGTCAATCCTCGCAGCGAGAGCGGTACGGAAGGGGCTCCCGGTGAGCCCTTCGATCCGGCCTTCGCGCTGCACCGCGGCGGCAAGATGGCCATCTCGGCCACGGTGCCGCTGCGCGACAAGGACGACCTGTCCCTCGCGTACACGCCCGGCGTCGCCAAGGTGTGCACGGCAATCGCGGAGCAGCCCGAGCTGGTCAACGACTACACCTGGAAGTCTCAGGTCGTCGCGGTCGTGACCGACGGCACGGCGGTGCTCGGACTCGGCGACATCGGCCCGGAGGCCTCGCTTCCGGTCATGGAGGGGAAGGCCATCCTCTTCAAGCAGTTCGGAGGCGTGGACGCGGTGCCGATCGCGCTCGCCACCACCGACACCGACGAGATCGTCGAGACCGTCGTCCGGCTCGCCCCGTCCTTCGGCGGCGTGAACCTGGAGGACATCTCGGCGCCCCGGTGCTTCGAGATCGAGCGCAAGCTCCAGGAGCGCCTGGACATCCCGGTGTTCCACGACGACCAGCACGGCACCGCGATCGTCACCCTCGCCGCCCTCCGCAACGCGGCGAAGCTGACCGGCCGGACCCTGGGCGAGCTGCGCGGCGTCATCTCCGGCGCCGGTGCGGCCGGTGTGGCCATCGCGAAGTTCCTCCTGGAGGCCGGGCTCGGCGACGTCGCCGTGACCGACCGCAAGGGCATCGTCAGCCGTGACCGCGAGGACCTCACGGACGTCAAGCGCGAGATCGCCGAGCTCACCAACAAGGCGGGCCTCACCGGCTCCCTGGAGAGCGCCCTGGCCGGCGCCGACGTCTTCATCGGTGTCTCCGGCGGTACGGTCCCGGAGCAGGCCGTCGCGTCCATGGCGCCGAACGCCTTCGTGTTCGCCATGGCCAACCCGAACCCCGAGGTGCACCCGGACGTCGCGCACAAGTACGCGGCGGTCGTGGCCACCGGCCGTTCGGACTACCCGAACCAGATCAACAACGTCCTCGCGTTCCCCGGCATCTTCGCCGGCGCGCTCCAGGTCCGGGCCTCCCGGATCACCGAGGGCATGAAGATCGCCGCGGCCAACGCCATCGCGGACGTGGTCGGCGACCAGCTCGCCGCCGACTGCGTGATCCCGTCGCCGTTCGACGAGCGGGTCGCCCCGGCTGTCGCGGCCGCGGTCGCCGCCGCCGCCCGCGCGGAGGGCGTCGCCCGCCGCTGACGCGGCCGCCGTACGCGAGGGGCCCCGCACCAGCCCAGGCCGGTGCGGGGCCCCTCGCGTGTTCCCGGGACCCTCGCGAGCGAGCCGAAGGGCGCCGCGGGTGTCGAAAGCGAGGGCGCGCGCAGGCCGCGAGGGACGAGTGGTCGAGCACGGCCGACCGTCGACGTACGCATGAGGCGCCCGGAGGCGAGCCGAGCACCAGGAGGGGGGGACGAGTGGCCGAGCACGGCCGACCGTCGACGCACGCATGAGGCGCCCGGAGGCGAGCCGAGCACCAGGAGGCGGCCGGCGGGACATGCGTCACACCGGTGTGTGGTTCCGCCACGTACCGCCGTCGCCCTACGCTCACGGCATGTTCGCTGCCTACGCTGCCCGAATCGACCGCGACCAGCCCCTGAACGGCCTCGAACTGGGCGAACGCCCCGAGCCCGAGACCCGTCCCGGCTGGACCACCGTCACCGTCAAGGCCGCCTCGCTCAACCACCACGACCTGTGGTCACTGCGCGGGGTCGGACTGCCCGAGGGGAAGCTGCCGATGATCCTCGGCTGTGACGCCGCGGGGCTGGACGAGCACGGCAACGAGGTCGTGCTGCACTCCGTCATCGGCCAGTCCGGTCACGGTGTCGGCCCCGACGAGCCCCGCTCCATCCTGACCGAGCGTTACCAGGGCACCTTCGCCGAGCGGGTCACCGTGCCCAGCTGGAACGTGCTGCCCAAGCCGAAGGAGCTCTCCTTCGAGGAGGCCGCCTGTCTGCCGACCGCCTGGCTCACCGCGTACCGGATGCTCTTCACCAACGCCGGTGTGCGGCCCGGCGACTCGGTCCTCGTGCAGGGGGCGGGCGGCGGGGTCGCCACCGCTGCCATCGCGCTGGGCAAGGCGGCCGGTCTGCGGGTCTTCGCCACCAGCCGGGACGAGGCCAAGCGGAAGCGGGCCGTCGAGCTCGGTGCCGTCGAGGCGTACGAGCCCGGGGCGCGGCTGCCGCAGCGGGTCGACGCCGTCATCGAGACCGTCGGCGCCGCCACCTGGTCCCACTCGGTGAAGTCGCTGCGCCCCGGCGGCACGCTGGTCATCTCCGGTGCCACCAGCGGCGACCGGCCCTCGCACGCCGAGCTGACCCGGATCTTCTTCCTGGAGCTGAAGGTGGTCGGCTCGACCATGGGCTCCAAGGACGAGCTGGAGGACCTGCTCTCGTTCTGCGCCGCGACGGGTCTGCGGCCGGTCATCGACGAGGTGCTGCCGCTCGACCGGGCCCGTGAGGGCTTCGAGAAGATGGCCTCCGGCGAACTCTTCGGAAAGATCGTCCTCACGACCTCTTGATACTGCCCGGTCCTGCTGATGGGATCTCCGGCACCGCGAAAGGTGAACAACGCTCACATCGTCGTGCCGGAGGTCCCCTTGTTGCGAACCACCCTTGTGGCGGGCGCCGTCGCCGCCTCGCTGCTCGCCCCGACCGCCACCGCCCGGGCGGACACCGGCGGGGACGCGATACCCGTCCTCACCGACTCGCACGGACGCACCCTCACCCTGCGCGGCTGGAACGTCGAGGACAAGGTGAACCGGGGCGAGGCCGCGCTCTCCGCCATCACCGAGAAGCACTTCCGCGACATGCGGGCCAAGGGCTTCAACTTCGCCCGGCTCCTGGTCTTCTGGGACGACCTGGAGCCGCGGCCCGGCCACTACAGCCAGGACTATCTGCGCAAGATCGAGCGCGTCCTCGACTGGGCCGAGAAGCACGACGTCCTCGTTCTCATCGACGCCCACCAGGACGTCTTCGGGCCCGCCTTCGGCCACCGGGGCATCCCGGAGTGGGCGACCAGGACCGACGGGCTGCCCTTCACCCCGCGTCCCGACGACTGGTTCTCCGAGTACTTCGAGCCGGCCGTGCAACGGGCCTTCACCCACCTCTACGAGGACCCGGACCTGCGGGCCGCCCAGGCCCGGATGTGGCGGGTGCTCGCCGACCGCTTCCGCGACCACCCGGCCGTCCTCGGCTACGACCTGATCAACGAGCCCATGGGTGAGCTGCGGGAGGGCGAGGACCTGCCGACCGCCGCGCGCCGGATCGAACGCGAGCAGCTGACGCCGATGTACAACAGGCTGGCGGACGCGGTCCGTTCGGCCGACCGCGACGGCTGGGTCTTCGTGGAGCCGACCCCCATCGTCGGCGAGGGCGTGCCGACCGGCCTCGGCCGGATCGACGACCCGAAGGTGGTCTACGCCCCGCACTTCTACAACACCGGCATGGAGGCCGGCGCCGACTACGACCCCGCGGCCGGCTGGATCGAGAGCTACGAGCAGGCCGTGACCCTGTACCCGAAGGAGTACAAGGTCCCCGTGATCGTGGGGGAGTGGGGCCCGCTCAACAACTCCCTGCCGAACATGAACCGCTTCTACCGGGACGCCATGGCCTCGCTCGGCCGCTACGGCTCCGGCTGGGCGGGCTATGTCTGGTGCTACGGGGGCGGCTACTGCGCCGTGGACGGCTCCGGAACCTTCCGTACGAACAAGGAGCTGACCGCGGAGCCGTACGCGGAGGCCGTCGCCGGCACCGTCCGGTCGGCCTCCTACGACTCCCTGGCCGGCGTCTACCGCCTCGACTACGACTCCGCCGGCCGGCGCGGCCCCCGGCTCACCGAGCTCTCCCTGCCCCCGGGCAGCTGGCAGGTCGAGGCCCGGGGGAAGGCGATCGTGCTGCGTCCGTCCCCGGGCAGGGCCCTGGTCCTCGCCGCCCCGGACACCCGCGTGACGGTGACGGTGACCGCCGTGCGCGGCTGAGGCGGGGCGCCGCCGTGCGCCGGCCGGGACCGGGAGCGGTCGAGGGGCCGGGACGGGAGCGGTCGAAGGGCCAGGAATGGGAAGGCCGCCGGGGTCCGGGGAGTGGGCCGGGGTCCGGCTCAAGCAGGACCCCGGCGGCTCCTACGCGTTTCTCCGGTCCGGGTCCAGCAGGGACAGAATGCTCTCCGCCGCCGCACCCAGGTGGCGGCGGGCCTCGGCGAGTTGGTCGCGGCTGACGCCGTGGTCCCTCGCCGCGTCGCGGACGTCGTCGCGGAAGCGGTCCAGGAGCCGGTCCAGCTCGCGGGCCGGCTCGGCGGCGCCGTCGATGTCCTTGGCCCAGTCGGAGACGGCCTGCTCGGCGGAGGAGGGCCGCCCCGCGGCCGTGCCGTGCACCGGGCCGTGGACCGTGCCCGTCACCAGGTCGCCGAGCTGGGAGGTGATGTCCGAGATGCCCTCCCAGACGCCCTTCGGCCACTCGCCGCGCGCCATCCGGTCCTGGACCTGCTCCTGGACCTGACGGGCGATCCGCTGGAACTCCTTGGCCTGGCGCCGGGCCGACTGGGCCTCGGCACGCGCCTGACGGGCCTGCTCCCGCCACTCCTGCTTCGCCTTGCGCAGCTCCTCCTTGGCGTCGGCGAAGGACGAACCCGTGCTCCGGGACGCGCTCGCCGCCGCCCGCATCTCGCTGCGCAGCTTGCCCGCGGCGCCGCGCACGTCGTCGCGGATCTCGGCGGCCAGCTCGGAGACGGACTCGCGGATCTCCACCTCCAGGTCGGCCAGTTCGCCACCGCGTCCGGCCAGCTCGGCGCGGCCGGCGTCGGTGATCGAATAGACCTTGCGGCCGCCCTCGGTGGCATGGGTGACCAGACCCTCGGCCTCCAGCTTGGCGAGGCGCGGGTAGACCGTGCCCGCCGAGGGGGCGTAGAGCCCCTGGAAGCGCTCCTCCAGGAGGCGGATGATCTCGTACCCGTGGCGGGGGGCCTCGTCGAGCAGCTTGAGCAGGTAGAGACGCAGACGGCCGTGGGCGAAGACGGGCGGCATGTCAGAGGACCTTTCCGGAGGCGGGGGAGGCGGCGGCCCAGCCGTCGCCGTCAGGCTCCGGCTCGGGGCGGCGCAGCAGGGCGATCGAACCGGAGATCGTGGTCGCCCTGAGTGTGCCGCGCCCGGCGCCGAGGGTGCCGGTGATGGACTTGGCGCCCCACTGCCCGCCGACCCGCAGGTCCTCGAAGGCGTTGGAGACGGAGCCGCTGGTGGTGGACGCCTGCACCGTGGCGTCGGCGGGATGCGGCAGCCGGATGGCGACCTCGCCGGAGACGCTGGTGAGCCGGATGTCGGCGGGCGGCCCGTCCAGGCCGGCCGACGGGTCGAGGTCGATGACCATGTCGCCGCTGACGGTCTCCGCCTTCACGGCGGCGCCGGCGCCCTCGATGACGGTGACGTCGCCGGTCACCGAGTTGACGTGGAGGGCTCCCGTGACGGACTGCGCCTCCAGATTGCCCGACACGGTCTCGGCGCGGACCGGCCCGGACAGGCCGACGAGGGTGGTGTCACCAGTGACACCGCGCACCGCCGTGTGTCCCCGGACACCGGACACCACGGTCTCGGCGCCGACCGCGCCGACCTCGACGTCGGTGCCGGCCGGGACGGCGACCGAGACGACGGCCCGGCGCCGGTGACCGGACGGGTCCAGCCACTTGAGGAGGCCCTTCCAGTGCAGGTCCTCATAGGTCACGGTCAGGGTGGAGCCCTCGTGCGTGACGACGAGCGGAGGGCCCTCGATCTCGGAGATCTCCACGCGGGCGGAACTCTCGTCGGTGCCCACGACGTTCACCGTGCCGTTGACCACGCGGATCCGGAGCCGGGTCACGGAGTCGGTCAGCGGGATCGTGCGGGGCTCAGTGACGGACCACTCTGTCATGGTGCTGACCTCCCGTGTCAGGCGGACGCCGGCGCCGCGAGCGGACCGCCGACGACGCAACATATCGCGTCTCTCGATGGACACGATATATCGCGGTACCGCCGAGTCAACCCCGACTCTTCCCTGACAGGGTCGACTCGGGGTGGGGCATTCACCGTCGTACCGGGACGAATTGCCCTAGCGTGGGGCCATGAACGTGAGACCGGGACCCCGCCCCGCCGGAGCTCTGCTGCTCTGCCGTGCCGAGCCCCCGACGGTCCGTCCGCCCGCCCGACTGTTGCGGGAACAGCTGCTGCTCGCCCCCGCCGGACCCGACTGGACCGTCCTCGTACCCGAGGGGAAGCCCTGGCTCGACGACGGGGAGCCCGTCGAGCGGGTCGTCACCGGCTGGGCCACCGCCCTCGCGGTCGCCGCCGCCGGCCGGCCCGTCCTCGCGCTGTGGTGGGACGCGGACCGCGCCGGATTCACCCTCGCCTCGGGCTTCCGTCGCACCGTCGGCTACACCTGGCTCGCCGACGGCACCCCGGTCGGCGAGGACGAGGCCGTCCACACCTTCGCCGCGCGGCTCGGCCTCGACCCGGTCCTCGACGTCCAGGCCCTCGAACCGCTCACCAAGCCCGACCCGGACGCCGACGCCCACGCCCGGCTCGTCGGCCTCACCGCCGTGCTCACCCGCACCGGACTCGCCCTGCCCGAGGGCCTCGCCCCCGGCGAGAGCGCCGACCGGCTGCGCGCCGCCGCCCACGACCAGGGCGCCGAACTCCTCGAAGAGGGCGGCCTGCGCGACGCCGTGCGCGCCGAACGCGACGCGGCGGAGGGCGGCCCGCCCGGCCCGTACCCCTACCCGTACGGGCTCGGGCCCTGGGCCAGGCTGCTCGGCGCGGCCCAGCTCGCGGCCGGTGTGCCCCTGCTCGTCCGGGGGATCCGCCGCCGCAGCGGCGGCTGGACGACGGCCGGCGCGCTCCTCGTCGTCCACGGGGCGCTCGGGCTCGTCCCCGACCGCCGACGGCACGCCCCGTAAGGGACCTCGGGCCGCACCCGTGGCCCGCAGGGGCGCCCGCTCCGTCCGGGTCCCTCAGGCCTCAGCCGTCCCGAGCGGTCCCGCTACTCGTCCTCGTCCTCGTCGTCGAGACGGGCCAGCCAGGTCGCGAGGCGCTCGACCGGCACCTCGAAGTCGGGGTTGAGATCGACGAAGGTCCGCAGCTGCTCGGCGAGCCACTCGAAGGTGACCTCCTCCTCGCCTCGCCGCTTCTCCAGTTCCTCGATGCCACGGTCGGTGAAGTACATGCGTTCAGAATAGGCCGTACGGGAGAACCGACCGCGTCCCCTGTTCCTCACCCGTCCCTCGGACTAGCCTTCTTCATCATCGTTCGGGGAGCGGGGGCCGCTGTGACGCATGGGATCGCTCGGATACGGCTGGACGACGGCACGCCCGTCTGGGCCCGGATCAGCGGGGCGGAGGAGCTCGACCGGGGCAGCGGGTTCCAGGACACCGGCATCGGCGACCGGGTCGTGTCCATGGCCGGGGGCCTCACCGACGTGGTGCGCGGGGTGGTCGGTTCCCTGCGCGCGGGCCTCGACCCGCAGGGCTCGGTCGAGGTCGCCGTCAGCTTCGGCATCGAACTCTCCGCGCAGGCCGGGAAGGTGATCGGCGTCCTCGCCGACGGCGGCGGCAAGGCCTCGGTCAACGTCTCCCTGACCTGGACCGAGCCGGGCCGCGAGCCCGGCCCGTCGCCGGAGGCGCCGCCGGGAGCCCACGCGCAACCGGAGACGGCACCGGCCGCCGCGGCCCCTGGTCCCGCCACCTCCGCCGCCCCCGTCATCCCCGCCGTCCCGGCCTTCGCCCCCGACGTCCCCGCCGCCCCGGCGTCCGCCCCGGCCGGCCCCGGTGGCCCCGTCCTCCCTGCCGCCCCGCCGTCCACACCGGCCGACCCCGCCGCCGCCCCCGTCATCCCTCCCGTCCCCTCACCCGCCGTCTCCCCGGAGAACGGCCCCGGCGCCGTATGAGCGCCCTCGACGCTCTCGTGCGCCCCGCACTCGTACGCATCGCCGCTCCCGGCGGCGGGTATGACCCGCACGGCGACCCGTTCTGGGGCACGGGCTTCTTCATCGCCCCCGGCTGGGTGCTGACCTGCGCCCACGTGGTGGCCAAGGGGGGTAGCGCGGTGTGGAGGAAGGAACCGGCCGTCGGCATCACCTGGGAGGGCGGCCAGACCACGGGCCGGGTCGTGCTGGCCAAGCCGCGCCCCGCCACGCCCGAGGAGACGCGCACCTTCTGGGACTTCCCCGACCTCGCCCTCGTCCGCGTCGAGGACGCCCGCGACGCCGCCTGCGTACGGCTCAGCGAGCGGCCGCCGACCACGCCCGCGCGGGTCAGCCTGCACGGCTGGTCGCGGCAGACCGGCGAGGTCGCCGTCCGTGACGTCGAGGGCCAGGCCAACGGCTTCTCCGGCGGAGCCCTGCTGCTGCAGTGGGCCGTCCCCGTCGAGGGCTGCTCCGGCGGGCCCGTCGTCGACCTCGGCCGGGGCGCCGTCATCGGCGTCAACAAGGGCCGGGGCCAGAACGAGGGCGCCGCCGTCCCGCTGACCTCGCTGCGCGAGCTCCACGACGTGCCCGGCGGCGAGGTCCTGCACGAGGTGCTGCGCGCCCACGACCGCCACCACCTCGCCCGGCACCGCTCCTTCGGCTCCGGCCGCACCTGGACCGACGCGCAGACCGAGCTGTGGCCGGCCACCGCCCGCGGCGTCAGCCCGGTCCGGCGGGTCCAGCTCTACGGGCGGTTCGCCGAACTGCCGCCGCCCAGCGGGCCCGGTGAGGTCATGGCCCTCGTCGACGCGGTCAAGCGCCGGGTGCTGCACCCCGAGTACCAGGCCGTCCTGGAGACCGACGCCCGCACCTGGCGGGACGGCGTGGGCCTCCTCCACGAACTGCACGCCCCACGGCGCGAGCACGGACCCGAGGCCACCGACCTCGGGCTCGACGCCGTCCTCCTCTACGCGGCGAAGGTCGCCCGGCACCTCACCGAGCGGTACGGGCCCGGACCCGGCATCGACGGGCTCACCGGCTGGATCGCCGACGAGTCGGGCGGCGCCCACGTCGCCGTACGCGAGGAGATCGCCGCCCTGCTCGACCCCGCGCCGGCCCGGGGCGACGACGACGCCGAGGCCCTTGCCGCCGGGGAGCGGGGCGCGCGCGCCGACGTACGCGTCGAGATCGACGCCGTCCCCTACAGCAGCCCCCGGCGCTACGCCTGGCGCGTGATGCTGCTGTTCGACGGCCGTACGGTCAGCCCGCTGCGCGGCGACGACGGCGGAGTGCCCCGCGACCGGCTCCGCGAGACGCTGCGCGGGCCGCTGGCCGACGCCCTCCGCCTCGGGGACAGCGGTGACCACCTCGCCGCGATCGAGGTGGTGCTGCCGCGCGAGCTGTTCGACGAACCACTGGACACCTGGCGGCTCTCGCCCGACGACGAGCCCTTCGGGGAGCGCTCGCTGCCGCTCGGTCAGCGGCGGACCGTCGTCATCCGCGACCGGCACCGCAGCCGGCACCCGCCCTCCCCGGAGTGGCGCAAGCGCTGGCGCGGCAGCGAGAGCGGGCCGCTGCGGGCGGTGCCGCTGCGAGCCGAGGTCCTGGCGGCGGTGGGAGACGGCGAGGGCGACGCGCACGCGCCGCACCGGCGCAAGGAGAGCCGGATGAGCGCGTACGAGCGGCTCGACGCGGTCGCGGACGGCAGCGTGCCGGTCTACTGCGGCCCGGTCGCCGGGGGCGACGGTCAGCGGGCCATGGAGGCCGCGCTGGCCGCCGGGCACCCCATCGTCCTGTGGCGGCGCTCGGCCCGCGACCACGAGGACTGCGCCGAGTTCCACGAGCGGGCCGGCGAACTCCTCGCGGCCGCCGCCGGCGCCGAGGGCCTGCACCGCCCGGTGCGCACCCTGCGCCGCATGCGCGCCGCCGACACCGAGGGCGATCCGCGCGAGCGCTCCGACCACGCCTGGGCCGAGGACCTCGCCGTCCTCTACGACCCGCCCGACCGCCCCCCGTACGACGCCCCCCTCCAGGGCCCCGCCCTCCTCACCGAGCCCGACCGATGACGGCCCGCACCACACGCCGGAGCGCCCCGGCCCGCAGCAGCCACCGGACCCGCCCGGCCCGCACCAGGCGCCCGACCGGTGACGGCCGGCCCCGCCCCGCCCGGTGCGCCCCGAGCGGACCCCCGCCGCAGCCGGGTCCCGCCCCCCAGCCGGGTCCCGCCCCCCAGCCGGGTCCCGCCCCCAGCCGGCCCCCGACCCCAGCCGGACCCCGCCCCCCGGCGGTCGAACTCAACTCCCCACCAACCGGACCGGTTTGGACGTCGGCAGCGCGGTGGCCCGCGCGGTACGTTCGACGGGCCCGGCGAAGACACCGCAGCCAGGAGGAGTCAGGCGTGAACGATTGGCGGATCTATCGGGGTGCCGGCCATCCGCACGACGAGATACGGCGGTTGCCCGCGCCGCCGCCGTGGCGGGACTTCTCCGCCGGTGGGGCCGATGACACGCTCGCCGGGTCGGACCGGCGGCTCGGGGTGCGGCGCAGGCTGGTGCAGAACCACCATCCCAGGCCCGCCGAGACCGACGCCGTGAACGCCGCGCTCTATCTGCGCAGGCCGCTCCTGGTCACCGGCAATCCCGGCACGGGCAAGTCGACGCTCGCCCATGCCGTCGCCCATGAGCTGGGGCTCGGCCGGGTGCTGCGGTGGCCGATCGTGAGCCGGTCGACGCTGCAGGACGGGCTCTACCGCTACGACGCCATCGGCCGCCTCCAGGACGTGCAGCTGGAGCGGGCCCGCGCCGACTCCGAGCGGACGGCCGCGAGTCCGGCCGGGATCGGCTCGTACCTCCGGCTCGGCCCGCTCGGCACCGCGCTGCTGCCCTCCGAGCTGCCCCGGGTGCTGCTCATCGACGAGCTCGACAAGAGCGACCTCGACCTGCCCAACGACCTCCTCAACGCCCTGGAGGAGGGCGAGTTCGCCATCCCCGAGCTGGAGCGGCTCGCCGACCGCGAACCGGTGGTGGAGGTGCTCACCGACGACGGACGCAAGGTGCCGGTGTACGGGGGCCGGATCCGCTGCACCACCTTCCCCTTCATCGTGCTCACCTCCAACGGCGAACGGGACTTCCCCGCCGCCCTGTTGCGCCGCTGCATCCGCCTGGAGCTCGAACCGCCCGGCGAGGAGCAGCTCGGCGCCATGATCGAGGCCCATCTCGGGCCGGACGCCGCGGCCGCCGAACCCGGGCTCGTCGCCCGCTTCCTCGACCGGGAGCCCGGCGAGGTCATCGCCACCGACCAGCTGCTCAACGCCCTCTATCTGACCCAGCACGCCCCCCGCGCCGAGCGGGTGACCAGGGACCGCATCGCGGACATGCTCATGCAGCCGCTCGATCAGCCGAGGTGATGGCCGGATGCACCGGATGCATCTGGAAGAGCTCACCCGCAGACTCCGGGCCGGCGGGCAGGACCCGACCGCCGAGGAGGTCGCGGACGCCGTCTGGCTCGCCCAGTGGCTGCCGCGCGCCGACCCGGCACAGTTCCACGCGGACGCCCCCGGTCCGGGTCCGGGGGAGGGACGGGACGGGGATCCGCCGCCGGGCCCGCCCCGGTCCGACCCCTCCCTCGACCGTCGAGATCCGGCCACCTCCACCCCCGTCCCCTCGGCCACACCCGACCCGCGCGCCCCGGACGCCCCGCCGCCCCGGCCCACCGAGACCGTCGACCTCGCCCTGCCCCCGGTCGGCGGCCGTGGCCGCACCGGCGGTACGGGCGGCGCCGCCCTGCCCGTACGCGCCCCCGGCGCCAACGCCCTGCCCGGACTCCTCGGGCTGCAGAAGGCCCTCCGCCCGCTGCGCCACTACGCCACCCTCCTCCCCGCCCGGCCCGGCGAAGGGCGCCTCGACGAGGAGGCCACCGCCGAACACAGCGCCGCCTCGGGCATCCTCACCCCCGTGCTGCGCCCCGCCGCGGGCCGGCGGCCCGACATCCAGCTCCTCATGGACACCGGACCGGCCATGGTCGTGTGGAGCAGGATGGTCGAGGAACTGCGCCAGGCCTGCCAGCAGTCCGGCGCCTTCCGCGACGTCCAGGTCCACCGCCTCCACGACACCGGCGAGGGGCCGCCGCTGGTCACCACCACCTCCGGCTCCGACGGCCGTCCCCGGCTGCGCCCCGGCGACCAGCTGCACGACCCCACCGGGCGCCGCCTCACGCTCGTCGTCAGCGACTGCGTCGGCCCGCTCTGGCAGCGCGGCGCCGCCCAGCGGCTGATCCACCAGTGGCCCCGGCACTCCCCGCTCGCCCTCGTCCAGCCGCTGCCCCCGCGCCTGTGGCCCCGCACCGCGCTGCCCGTCGAACCGGGCACCCTGCTGCGGCCCACCGTCCCCGGCGGCCACGTCGGCTTCGAGCCCGACGAGGCGGCCTGGGAACCCGTCGCCCAGGACCTGCGGGCCGTGCCCGTGCTCACCCCCACCCCGGAGGCCTTCGCCTCCTGGGCCCGGCTGCTCACCGGACACGGCGGGGGAGCCGTCCGCGGCTGGGCGGCCAGGATCGCCCCCGCCCCCTCCACCTGCGCCACCCCCGCCCCCGTCCCCGCCGCCTCCACCGGCACCGGTCCCCGGACCGGACCCGGCACCCACCCAGGGACCGGCCCCGTGGCCGCCGGGATCGCGAACGGCGGCGCCCGGCGCGGCGACGAGGACCTGCTGCGCGCCTTCCGCGCCGGAGCCTCCCCCGGCGCGGTACGCCTCGCCGTCCACCTCGCCGCCGCCCCGCTCGCCCTGCCCGTGATGCAGCTCGTGCAGCGCGCCATGCTCCCCGACACCGGCCCCATGGAGCTCGCCGAGGTCCTGCTGAGCGGGCTCCTGCGCCGGCTGCCCGGCCCCACCCCGTACCCCTGCTTCAGCTTCTCCCCGGCCGTGCAGGAGCACCTCCTCGGCTCGCTGGACCGGGGCGCCGCCGTCCTCGTGCTCAAGCACTGCTCCGAGTTCGTCGAGCGGCACTTCGGGCAGGGCATGCGCAACTTCCCCGCCCTCGCCGCCGCCCGGCTCGCCGGACACGGCACCGACGAGGAACCGGTCGCCGCCACCGGGCCGGGCGAGGAGAGCGAGGAACCGGCCGGTGCCGCCGCGGAGCTCTTCGCCCGCATCCCCGCGCGCGTGCTGCGCTTCTACCACCCCGACCTGATCACCCCCGAACCGCTCGCCGCCGCCCGCCGGCTGCTCGACCAGTGGCGCGCCCAGTCCGACCCGTCGCTGCTCGACGCCGCCCTGGAGCGGGCCGAGGCCGCCCTCGCCGACGACGGCCCCGCCGGCCGCCCCGAGGACGCCGCCACCGCCCGGCTCGTCCTCGGCCAGGTGCTGTACGCGCAGGCCGGCACCGCCGCCGTACGGGACCGGGGCAGGCGCCGGGAACTGCTCGACCGGGCCGTGACCGAGCTCGTACGGGCCGCGGAGCTCGCCGCACCCGGCGGCGCCGCCTGGGCGGAGGCCCGCCTCGAACAGGCCGCCGCCCACTACGCCCTGTGGCGCCACACCGGCGAGGCGAACCGGCTCGACGCGGCCCTCGCCGCCCTCGACGGGGACGCGGCCGACTGGCCCGAGGCGCAGCGCCACGCCCTGTTCGTACGGCGCGGGCGGCTGCTGCTCGCCCGCGGCGAAGGACCGGAGGCGGCGGCCGCGTTCACCGACGCCCTCACCCTGCGCGCCACCGGGCCCGTGCTGCTCGACCTGGCCGACGCCCTCCACCTCGCCGGCTCCCCGCCCGAGGACGTCGCCGACGCCCTGGACCGGGCCGAACCCCTGCTCGGCGACTCCGACGCCCTCCGGCTGCGCTGGACCACCGCGCGGGCCCGGCTGCACGAGTCCACCGGCGACGGGCCGGCCGCCGACGCGGCCTACGAGCGGGCCACCCTTCTCACGCCGGCCGAGGGCGAACAGCGCGGCCGGCTCCTGCTGACCTGGGGCGAGTCCCTGCTGCGCCGGGCCGCCGCCGACCGGGGCACCGCACCCGTCGACCGCGCCGAGTCGGTCCTCCGCGAGGCGTTCACTTGCCTGCCGACCGCCTCCGAAGCCCGTACCCGGGCCACCGTCCTCATCGGCAGCGTCCTCGCCCTGCGGTTCGACCGCGCGGGCTTCCTGCCCGACCTGTTCGAGAGCCGGCACCTCCTCGACCAGGCGCTCCGCACCACCCACGAACCGGGCGCCCGGGCCGAGGTCTGGCTGCAACTCGCCTGGGTGAGGACCCGGCTGAGCGAGACGGCGAGGGGCGGGCGGCTCTCCGACGCGCTGGCCGCCTATGAGCGGGCGGCGGAGGACGCCCGTACGGCCCACGGCGAGCACCCGGGCACGATCACCCTGGCCCGCGCGTTGCACGGGCAGGGGGCGGTCCTCGTGCTGATGGACCGGCCGGCCGCCGCCCTGGCCGCGCTCCGGGCCGCCGCCGAGCAGTGGCGGCGCCTCGACGGCGCGCTCGTCGCCGTGGACTGGCAGGACGTGGAACGGACCCGCGCGCTGCTGGCCGGGCGGTCGGCCCCACGGCAGTCCTTCCCGGGCCTGAGGACCGAGGAGGAACGGAAGCGGATCGCACCGCCCTGGTGGCCCTGGCGCGGAGCGCGGAGGTAGACGACCACGCCGGAACGGAAACGGCTTGATAACGGGGGCGCACATGGGCGCAGTTGAGTCGAACGGGTTTCTGGGTTTGCGGGGTCGGGAAGAACCGCTCCGCCGCTACGACCGTGGGGGACAAGGGTCGGTGAGGAGGAGCCGAGGGTGTTGCAGCACATGGAGTGGGTCGCCGGCGTCGACAGGACCGACGGGCGGCCCCGGCCCCTGCCGGATCTCACCGGCGTCGACCTGCGGACCTTGCGCTTCATGGACGATCCCGAGCTCGCGGCGGCCGTCGAGCGGGTGCTCTGGCGCCCGCAGGACCTGGCCGACTCCTGGATGGAGGACAGAGCCCGCGGCTGACCCCCGACGAAGTGGCCGCGCCGACCGGTCGTTTCCGGCCAGATGCCCGTCGGCTGCCGGTGGTCCACGAAGGCGGGGAGGGAAGCGCGAGTGAACACCCCGTCCCCCTCCGCGTCCGCGTCCCCGTCTCCGTCCCTGTCCGCGGCCGTCTTCGCGCGCCTGGCCCGGACCAGCCCCGACCCGGCCGGGCTCGCCCTCCTCGGGTCCGCCCTGCACACCCGGCGGCTGCTGCTCCTCAAGGCGCTCCTGGTCCGGGTCCACCGGCAGCGCGGATCCGTCGAGCCGGGGACCCTCCGGCGTTTCGAGCGCTCCTGGGCACTGCTCGAGCGGGCCGAGACACTGCGTCCCGCCGTCGTCCGCGACATCCTCGACTACCCGTCGACCGGTGTCTGGCTGGCCGCCGCGCTCGCCGAGCCCGCCGGACCGGGCTTCGACCGGCTGCTCGCCCGCCTCGACGCCCTCGCGCTCACCGCTGCGCTGCGCTGCGGCGGACCCCTCGAGCTGACCGTCGAGACCCCGGACGGCCTGCTCTCCTTACCCGGAGTGGGCCGGCTGCGGGTGGCCGCCGAACGGGTCCGGATCGGCGCGGACGACGGCACCGTACGGTTCCACCCGGACGGCTCCCGCCGCCCGTCGCCCGCCGGTCTCACCCTCGTCGACCGCGTACGCGGCGTCCTCGCCGGTCACGGGCCAGGCTGGAGCGCGGTGCGCCGGCTGCCCCTCGGCGGCGCGCGCCTGGACGACCTCGACCCGTACCGGGTGCCGGCCGGCGCCGACGGCCCCTCCGTCGGCACTGCGGCCGACCACGCCGACACCGACCACGCCGCCTGGTCCGCCCGCTGGCGCTCCGCCCAGGAGCTGCTGCGGCGCACCGACCCCGGCCGGGCCGCCGAAGTCGCCCGCGCGGTCCTGGTGGTCGTCCCGCTCGTCCGGCGCGGCCCCCGGCACCTCGGCGCCACCCTGAGCGCCGCCCCCGGAGCCGTACTGACCTCGCTGCCCGCCGAGGCGCAGGGGATGGCCGAGACGCTCGTGCACGAACTGCACCACAGCAAGCTGGCCACGCTCCACGAACTCGTACCGCTGTACGGGCCCGGCCGGGACGCCCTGCACCGCGTCGGCTGGCGGCCCGACCCACGGCCCATCGCGGGCGTGCTGCACGGCGCCTACGCGCATCTGGCGCTCGCCGACCTGTGGCGGCGCGCGGCCACCGCCGACGGGCTGCCGAGGTCCTGGCGCGCCGGTGCCGGGCAGCAGTTCGACGACATCCACGATCAGGTGGGTGAAGCGCTGGCGATCCTGCTTGAATCCGATGAACTGACTGCCGAGGGGCGGGAGTTCGCGGACCAAATGAGGCAGCATCATGCGAGCCTCGGCGCGACTCCCCTCGCGGCTGGGTAACACTGTGCCCACGTCACATGACACTGCGTTGCGTGCGGGAGCGGGACGGGAGACACGACAGATGGCGGAACAGCGGTCGGGCGGTGCGGTGGACCACGGATCCGGAAGTGCCTCGCCGGGGCATGTCCTCGTGGTCTTCCCTGGCTATCACCGCCCCTGGGCGACCTGGATCAACCAGCGGCTCGACGCCCACGGCGTGCGCGCCAGCCTCCAGCGCTGGGACCCGCCGCGCGAGGTGCCCCTGGAGGACTCGCTCGGCGACCTGCTGCTCGCCCGGGGCCAGGTGCTGCTCGTCCTGGACGACTGGTTCTTCCAGCTCGGCCCGCGGCAGTCCGGCGAGTGGAACGACGTGCTGCGCGGCTTCGTCGCCGCCCACGCCGAGCGGTTCGCCGCCGTCAACCTCACCAACCGGACCCTGCTGCCGGCCACCGCCGTCCTGGAACCCGTCAGCCTGTGGGGCGTCGGCGAGGAGGAGGCCGAGGCGCGGCTGCTCAGCCGGCTCGGCGTCGACCCGGGGCGCACCACCGGGCGCCGGCTGCCCGCCGGGGCACTCGTCCGCTTCCCGGACACGCCCCCCGAGGTCTGGGGCGAGGTCCCGCGCCGCAACCCCCGTTTCACCGGCCGCGACGACCTGCTCACCGAGCTCCAGGAACGGCTCATGGACGCCGAGCGCGGCAACGCCGCCTGCACCCTGCTCGGTATGTCCGGCATCGGCAAGACCCAGATCGCCGCCGAGTACGCCCACCGCTTCAGCTCCGACTACGACGTCGTGTGGTGGGTCAGCTCCGACGACCGCAACGTCCAGCGCGACCGCTTCGGCGAGCTCGCCGCCCAGCTGGGCCTCACCACCGGAAGCGAGCCCGGCGAACGCATCCGCGCCGTCCGCGAGGCCCTGCGCCGCGGCACCCCGCACTCCCGCTGGCTCGTCGTCTTCGACGGCTGGGACGACACCGACGGCGCCGGCGTGATGCTGCCCCAGGGCCCCGGCCACGTCCTCATCACCTCCCGCAACCGCGGCTGGGGCGACCACACCGACATCCTGGAGATCCCCAGCTTCGACCGGGCCGAGTCCACCGGCTATCTGATGCGGCGCGCCCCGCACATCACCGCACCCGAGGCCGACGAGGTCGCCGCCGAGTTCGGCGACGTACCCCTGCCGCTCGTCCAGGCCGCCGCCTGGCTCGGCGAGTCCCGCATGGAGGTCTCCGAGTACCTGCGGATGGTCCGCGACGGCCGCATCTCCGCCGTCGACGAGCCGTCCGGCGGCGACGGCATCCCCAACGCCTCCCTCACCTCCTGGTCGATACTGATCAACCGGCTCCGGCGCTCCCAGCCGCAGGCCATCGACGTGCTCAGCCTGTGCGCCTCCTTCGCCCCCGGCCGCATCCCGCTCGGCGTCGTCCGCGCCTACCCGCAGGCCGAACTCCCCGAGGACCTGCGCTGGATGGTCACCGACCTGGCCGCCTGGTCCCGCGCCCTGGACACCCTGGTCAACTACTCGGTGCTCAGCCGCGAGTCCCGCGGTCCGGTCGCCGGCGGGGAGATGGGGCCCCACCAGGAGTCCGTGCACATGCACCGGCTCGTCCACGACATCGTGTCCCGGCTGACCGACGGCGAACACCGCGCGGCCCACCGCAAGGCGGTCCGCACCCTGCTCGCCGAGGCCGACCCCGGCAACCCCCTGGACAGCCGCAACTGGCCCCGCTACGCCGAACTCCTGCCCCACCTGGAGCCCTCCGGGGCCCTCGCCAGCCGCAACCCCCGCGTCCAGACCGCCGTGCTCAACTGTCTGCGCTACTGCTTCCGCAGCGGCGAGTTCAAGGCCGGCGTCCGCCTCGCGGAGAAGATCCGGGAGCACTGGTCCACCTTCATGGACCCGGTCAGCCCCGAGATGCAGGAACTCACCAACCAGGAAAGCAACATCCTGCGGCGGTACGGGCGCTTCCGCGACGCCTACCAGCTCGACCTGGCCCTGCGCGCCCGCCTCGACGAGGCGCCGAACCCCGACCCGCTCGGCTCGCTGCGCTCGGCCGTCTCCATCGCCAGCGACCTGCGCTACCTCGGCCAGTACCAGGAGTCGGAGCGGATGCAGCGCGACGTCCTCGCCGACGCCCAGCGCCTCCTCGGCGAGAACGAGTTCCTCACCCTCGTCGCCGGCAACAACCTCGGCATCTCGCTGCGGCTGCTCGGACGCTACAAGGAGGCGTACGAGCAGGACATCGCCACGCTCGCCCGCGCGGAGAGCGTCCTCGGCGCCCTGCACTCGCAGACCCTCACCATCGGCAACAACGTCGCCCACGACCTTCGCCTGCTCGGCCACTACCGCGAGGCCCTGGCCCGCCAGGAGGCCAGTGTCCGCGTCCACGTGAGGATCCTGGGACCCCAGCACCTGCAGACCCTGTACGCCCGCACCCAGCTGGCCCTGTGCCGGCGCCGCGAGGGCGGCTTCCAGCAGGACCTCGGCGCGACCATGGCCAGCCTCCTCGAACAGCTGGAGCAGGTGCACGGCCGCACCCACTACGTGACGCTCTCCTCCATCAACAACTACGCCAACTACCTGCGCGAACACGGCGACCTCGACCACGCGCGCGAACTCAGCCACGAGGCCGAGGCCGGTTACCGCGCCCTGCTCGGCCCCGCCCACCCCGTCGCCACCGGCGTCCTCGCCAACACCGCGCTCGTCCTCCAGGCCTCCGGCCAGCGCGCCGACGCCCTCGCCATCCTGGAGGCCGCGCTCGCCGGCCTGACCGCCTCCCTCGGGCCCGACCACCCCTGGGTCCTCGGCTGCGCCCTCAACGCCTCGGCCGCCCGCAACTTCAACGGCCGGGTGGCCGACGCCGCCGAGCTCAGCCGCGACACCCTGCGCCGGGCCCGGCACACCCTCGGCAACGAACACCCGCTCACCCTCTCCTGCCAGGTGGCGCTCGCGACCGACCTGCGCGGCCTCAGGGAGAACGAGGAGGCGAGCAAGCTGGAGGAGGACGCCCTGCTCACCCTCACCCGCACCCTCGGCGCCCAGCACCCGCACACCCTGTCGGCGCGCCAGCGCAACCGCCCGTACTGGGACTTCGAGGCCAACCTGGGCTGAGCCCCGTAACGGCGGGCCCGGGGCACGAGCCCCGTAAGGCAGGCCGGGGCACGAACCCGGTAACGGCGGGCCGGGAAACGAACCCGGTAACGGCGGGTCGGGAAACGCCGGAGGCCCGGCACCCCACGCGGGGTGCCGGGCCTCCGGTCGTACGCCGTGTCCTTCGTACGCCCGTCAGGCGTCGAAGACCTCCGCGACCAGCTGCGCCTGCTCGGCCTGGTGACGCTTGGCCGAACCGACCGCCGGGGACGAGGAGTGCGGGCGGGAGATCCGGCGCAGGCGCTCGCCCGCCGGGATGTCCGCGCCGACCGCCAGGTCCAGGTGGTCGATCAGGTTGAGCGCGATGAACGGCCAGGCACCCTGGTTCGCCGGCTCCTCCTGCGCCCACAGGTACTTCTCGGCGTTCGGGTACTTGGAGATCTCGGCCTGCAGCTCGGCACCCGGCAGCGGGTACAGGCGCTCCAGACGGATGATCGCCGTGTCCGTGACACCGCGCTTCTGACGCTCGGCCTCCAGGTCGTAGTAGACCTTGCCCGCGCAGAAGACGACCTTGCGCACGTCGGCCGGGTTGGCCGTCGAGTCGCCGATCACCGGGCGGAAGCCGCCGGTGGTGAACTCCTCCATCTTCGACGCCGCGGCCTTCAGACGCAGCATCGACTTCGGGGTGAAGACGATGAGCGGCTTGTGGTGCGGGTTGTGCACCTGCCAGCGCAGGAGGTGGAAGTAGTTCGACGGCAGCGTCGGCATGGCGACCGTCATGTTGTCCTGCGCGCACATCTGGAGGAAGCGCTCCGGGCGGGCGGACGAGTGGTCCGGGCCCTGGCCCTCGTAGCCGTGCGGCAGCAGCAGCGTGACGCCGGAGGTCTGGCCCCACTTCTGCTCGGCCGAGGAGATGAACTCGTCGACGACGGTCTGCGCGCCGTTGACGAAGTCACCGAACTGGGCCTCCCAGATCACCAGGGAGTCCGGGCGGGCCAGCGAGTAACCGTACTCGAAGCCCATCGCCGCGTACTCGCTGAGCAGCGAGTCGTAGACGTTGAAGTGGGCCTGGTCGTCGGTCAGGTAGAGCAGCGGGGTGTAGTCCTCGCCGGTCTCCTGGTCCACGAGCACCGCGTGGCGCTGGCCGAAGGTGCCGCGGCGGGAGTCCTGGCCCGACAGGCGGACCGGGGTGCCCTCCATCAGCAGCGAGCCGATGGCGAGGGTCTCGCCGAAGCCCCAGTCGATGGTGCCGTCGTCGATCGAGGCCGCGCGGCGCTGCAGCTGCGGCAGCAGACGCGGGTGGACCGTGATCCGCTCCGGGATGTTGACCTGCGACTCGGCGATCCGCTTGACGACCTCCGCGGAGACCGCGGTGGTGACGGCGACCGGGAACTCGGGCTGGGGGTCCGGGACGTGCGCCGGCGCCGGGGCCGAGGTGGCCTCGCGGACCTCCGCGAACACCTTCTCCAGCTGGCCCTGGAAGTCCTGGAGCGCTTGCTCCGCCTCCTCCAGGGTGATGTCGCCACGACCGATCAGCGACTCGGTGTACAGCTTGCGCACCGAACGCTTCTTGTCGATCAGGGTGTACATCTGCGGGTTGGTGAACTGCGGGTTGTCGCCCTCGTTGTGACCGCGGCGGCGGTAGCAGATGAGGTCGATCACGACGTCCTTGTTGAACGTCTGGCGGAACTCGAAGGCGAGCCGCGCCACCCGGACGCAGGCCTCCGGGTCGTCGCCGTTCACGTGGAAGATCGGCGCCTCGATCATGCGGGCCACGTCCGTCGCGTACATGGAGGAACGCGAGGACTCGGGGGCCGCGGTGAAGCCGACCTGGTTGTTGATGACGATGTGGACCGTGCCGCCGGTGCGGTAGCCGCGCAGCTGCGACATGTTCAGCGTCTCGGCGACCACGCCCTGGCCGGCGAAGGCCGCGTCACCGTGCAGGGCGACCGGCAGGACGGTGAAGTCCGTGCCGCCCTTGTTGATGACGTCCTGCTTGGCGCGGGCGACACCCTCCAGGACCGGGTCGACCGCCTCCAGGTGGGAGGGGTTGGCGACCAGCGAGACCTTGATCTGCTCGCCGTCGAGGCCCGTGAAGGTGCCCTCGGCGCCCAGGTGGTACTTCACGTCGCCGGAGCCGTGCATCGACTTCGGGTCGAGGTTGCCCTCGAACTCGCGGAAGATCTGCGCGTACGACTTGCCGACGATGTTCGCGAGGACGTTCAGGCGGCCGCGGTGGGCCATGCCGATGACGACCTCGTCGAGGCGGGACTCCGCCGCGGAGTCGATGACCGCGTCGAGCAGCGGGATGACGGACTCGCCGCCCTCCAGCGAGAAGCGCTTCTGGCCGACGTACTTGGTCTGCAGGAAGGTCTCGAATGCCTCCGCCGCGTTCAGCCGGCGCAGGATGCGCAGCTGCTCCTCGCGCTCCACGCGGGCGTGCGGGCGCTCCACCCGGTCCTGGATCCACTTGCGCTGCTTCGGGTCCTGGATGTGCATGAACTCGATGCCGGTGGTGCGGCAGTACGAGTCGCGGAGCACGCCGAGGATGTCGCGGAGCTTCATCATCGACTTGCCGGCGAAGCCGCCGACCGCGAACTCGCGCTCCAGGTCCCACAGGGTGAGGCCGTGCTCGGTGATGTCCAGGTCGGGGTGCTTGCGCTGCTTGTACTCCAGCGGGTCGGTGTCGGCCATGACGTGGCCGCGGACCCGGTAGGAGTGGATCAGCTCGAAGACCCGGGCGGCCTTGGTGACGTCGTCGTCGTGCGAGGCGTCGATGTCCTTGAGCCAGCGGACCGGCTCGTAGGGGATCCGCAGCGACTTGAAGACGTCGTCGTAGAAGCCGTCCTCGCCGAGGAGGAGGTTCGAGACGATCCGCAGGAACTCGCCGGAGGCCGCACCCTGGATGACCCGGTGGTCGTAGGTCGAGGTCAGGGTCATGACCTTGGAGATGCCCAGCTTGTTCAGGGTGTCCTGGGAGGTGCCCTGGAACTCGGCCGGGTAGTCCATGGAGCCGACGCCCATGATGACGGACTGACCGGGCATCAGACGCGGGACCGAGTGGACGGTGCCGAGGCCGCCGGGGTTGGTCAGGGAGACCGTGACGCCGGTGAAGTCCTCCATCGTCAGCTTGCCGACGCGGGCGCGCTTGACGATGTCCTCGTAGGCCTGCCAGAACTCGAAGAAGTTCAGGGTCTCGGCCTTCTTGATGCCGGCGACGACGAGCTGGCGGTCGCCGTTGGGCTTCACCAGGTCGATGGCCAGACCGAAGTTGACGTGCTCCGGCTTGACGAGGGTCGGCTTGCCGTCCTTCTCCGCGTAGGACCAGTTCATCGACGGCATGGCCTTGATGGCCTGCACCATGGCGTAGCCGATGAGGTGGGTGAAGGAGATCTTCCCGCCCCGGGCGCGCTTCAGGTGGTTGTTGATGACGATCCGGTTGTCGAAGAGCAGCTTCACCGGGACGGCGCGGACGGACGTGGCCGTCGGCATCTCCAGCGAGGCGTTCATGTTCTTCGCGACCGCGGCGGCCGGGCCGCGCAGGGTGATCAGCTCGGGGCCCGCGGGGGCCTCGGCCTTGGGGGCCTCGGCGGCCTTGGGCTTCGCCGGGGCGGCCGGAGCGGGGGCCGGGGCCGCGGCGGCCGGCTTCGCGGGAGCGGGCGCCGGGGCCTGAGCGGCGGGCGCCGGGGCGGCGGCCGGAGCGGGTACGGCCGCCGGAGCGGCAGGCGCGGCCTGTGCGGGGCCCGCCTGCGGCGCGGACGGCGCGCTCGGGGTGGTCTGGGTGGCTACAGCCGGGGCGGCCGGGGTCTCCGACGCTCCGGGCTTGTAGTCGGCGAAGAAGTCCCACCAGGCACGATCGACCGAATTCGGGTCCTGGAGGTACTGCTGGTAGATCTCGTCGACGAGCCACTCATTGGCACCGAAGGCGGTCGCAGGGGACTGACCCTGCCCGTCTTGGTCGGTCGGGGAGCTCGGGGTACTGGGGGACTGAGACGACACGGCGGCAACCGCCCTCTTCCGCTTCACAAGGTGATGGACAGCGGAAATAAAGGCTACGCCTCCCTGGCCTGGAGGTGCAGGCCGGGCACTCCAACGTCGCGCAAGTCACACTTGACGACGTGTTTCGGTGCCATGAATGGCGGGAAACAAGCGGGGTTCCGGTTCTGTGAGGGTACGGAGAACCGCGGCTACGGCCCTGTGGGCCGCACCCTTGACCGGATCCCGCGCCTTCCGCGTACGAGCAGTCGTACACCTACACGCAGAACGCGAGCTTCCGGTTCGAACCCTACGTCAATCCCGCGGAGGGAACCTGCCCGGAAGAGTGAGTCTGATGCGGCAGCCGCGTGACGATTCGGCCACTCCGATGTGGCCACCGTGCAGATCCACCGCCCAGCGGGCGATCGCGAGGCCCAGACCGGTGCCGCCGTCGCTGCCGGGGCCCTGCTGGGCCGGGACCGTGCCCCGGTTGAACCGCTCGAAGACCTTGTGCCGCTCCGCCTCCGGAATGCCGGGGCCCTCGTCCTCGACCTCCAGCTCCAGCGAGTCCGGACACGGCCCGCGCCGCGCCCGCACCGTCACGCGCCCGTGCGGCGGCGAGTGCTTCACCGCGTTGTCGATCAGGTTCGCCATCACCTGGTGCAGCCGCTCGGCGTCCGCGTGCGCGGTCAGCTCGGGCGGCGACACGTCCAGGTGCAGATGGACGTCGGTGCGGTTGTGCAGCCCCGAGGTGGAGGACAGGCCGCGCTGGGAGGCCGCGAGGTTCGCCTCGCGCAGGACGCCGGAGAGGTACGGCCAGACCTCGAAGCGGCGCCGCTTGAGCGTGACGACACCGTTGTCGAGGCGTGACAGGTCGAGCAGCGTCTCCACGAGCCGGCCGAGCCGCTCGGTCTGCTTCAGGGCCGTCCGCATGGTCTCCGGATCGGCCTCGGAGACGCCGTCCACGACGTTCTCCAGGACCGCGCGCAGCGCGGCGATCGGCGTGCGCAGCTCGTGCGAGACGTTGGCGACCAGCTCCTTGCGGTGCCGGTCCACCGCCTCCAGGTCGTCCGCCATGCGGTTGATCGTGGAGGCCAGGTCGCCCAGCTCGTCGCGGCGGTCCGCGCCGCGCACCCGGCGGCTGAAGTCACCGCGCGAGATCGAGCCGGCCACCGTGTTCATCTCGTCCAGCGGGGCGGTCAGGGACTGCGCCACGAACTGGGTGATCAGCAGGGTCGCGATCATCGCGAAGATCGTGATGTACCGGAACTCGGTCGAGGTCCGGATCGCCACCAGGGCGAGGCCCGAGGTCAGCAGGACCGCCCCGACGACGAGCGCGCCGAGCTTGGTCTTGATCGAGATCACTATCCGCCGGCGCGGCCGGTCCCGGCGGCCGGTGCGCGGGCCCGGACGGCTCACGGGGCGTCCCCGCCGGCTCACGGCGCGGGGGTCTCCAGCGCGTACCCCACGCCATGGACCGTGCGGATGCGCTCGGCCCCGATCTTCCGGCGCAGCGCCTTGATGTGGCTGTCGACCGTGCGGGTGCCGGAGGCGTCCGCCCAGTCCCACACCTCGGCGAGCAGCTGCTCGCGGGAGAGCACCGCGCGCGGGGTGTTCGCCAGGCAGACCAGCAGGTCGAACTCGGTCGGGGTGAGGTGGACGTCCTCCGCCTTCACCCGCACCCGGCGCTGCGCGTGGTCGATCTCCAGCTCACCGAGCCTGAGGATCCCGCTGCGCGGGGTCACCGCCGCGAGCGCGGCCCGCTCCACCCGGCGCAGCAGCACGTGCACCCGGGCGGCCAGCTCGCGCATCGAGAACGGCTTCGTCATGTAGTCGTCGGCGCCGACCCCCAGGCCGACCAGCATGTCGGTCTCGTCGTCCCGTGCGGTGAGCATCAGGACCGGGACCGGACGCTGGGCCTGCACCCGGCGGCACACCTCCAGGCCGTCGAAGCCGGGCAGCATCACGTCGAGCACCATCAGGTCCGGCTGCCACGCCTCGGCGGCGTCCACGGCGGCCGGACCGTCGGTCGCGGTCTGCACCAGGAAGCCCTCGGCGCGCAGCCGCGCGGAGATGGCCTCGACGATCGTCGCGTCGTCCTCGACGACAAGGACGCGCCGCTGGGCCCCCGGAGTGGTCGCCGCACCGTGGTGAGTGGTGTGTGTCTGCTCCATTGCCCCGCCTCGCGTCGCCGATGTCGGTGCAGCAGCCTAGAGGCACCCGTGGCGTCCAGGCTACGCAGGTGATCAGGCGGGCCGGACGGCGAGGTGGACCACGTCGGGGACGCCCCGGGCAACGGGGACCTCTTCCGTCCGTACCCCGCTGAATCCGGCATTCCGCAACGACTCTTCGAAATCGGCGGAGGGTCGCGCCGACCACACCGCGAGGATTCCGCCCGGGTTCAGCCGGGCCGCGCAGGCCGCCAAACCCTCGGCGGAGTAAAGGGATTCGTTGTCCTCGGTGACGGTCCAGTCGGGCCCGTTGTCGATGTCGAGGCACAGCGCGTCGTAGGTGTCCGGGGAGGTGCGGACGTGGGTGACGAGGTCCGTGTGCAGGATCACGGTTCTCGGATCGGCGAGCGCGGGACCCGAGATCGCGGCGAGCGGGCCCTCACGGTGCCAGTCGATGATCGCCTCCTCGCGCTCGGCGACCACGATCCGGCCCCAGCGGGGGTCGGCGGCGGCGTGCGCGAGCGAGAAGCCGACGCCGAGGCCGCCGACGAGGACGGCGGCGCGGCCGTGCCGGCTCTCGGGCAGGGCGTCCAGGGCCGCGTCGACGAGCAGCCGCTCGGAGCGGCCGTCGGAGGTGTCCATCAGGAAGGTGCCGTTGGCGATGATCTCGTAGTGCGTGTCGCGCTGCCGCAGGACGACTTCTCCGTACGGGCCCTCGCGGCGGTCGAGGGTGACGGGGCTGGTCATGCTCACTCCGTGGCTCGATGTGTACGTGTCTGGTCCCGGTCATCCTGGGCGGGCGCGGGCGGCCGGGACAAACGCTTAACGAGCGGTACGGGTCTGACGAGCCATGCGTACGGTGCGCGTCGTACGGGGGCGGCCGGCGCCCTGGGGCCGGGCCGTCAGGGCGAGGTGGGCGGGCCGCCGCCGGGGAGGGCGTCGAGGACGCGCTGGAGCGCGGGTGGCCGGTTCTCGCCGTCCTGGGTGACGACGAGCCGGTAGGCGTGGGTGATGTAGAAGCTGAAGCCGTCGGCCGCAGGGGCCCCGGTGGGGCGGGCCGGGACCTTGGCGTAGGCCGGGTCCTCCAGGGCGGCGCGGAGCGCGGCGGCCCCGGCGGCGGTCATCCGGCCCTCCTTGGCCGGCTTGGTGCCGGAGCGGAGGGTGTACGTGCCGTCGTAGTGCACCACCAGCTTGTTGGTGACGCCGGCGAAGCCGCCGTTGACGACGACCTCGACGAGCACCTCCTGAGGGGCCGGATCGTTTCGGCCGGCCGTGACGCCGGTCGTCGCGGGGGCCGTGGCCGTGGCGTCGGCGGGGCCGCTCGGCACGGGCGGGATGCCGAGGGTCGTGCTCGGCTTGTCGCCCTCTGCCGACGGGGTCGGGCCGCATCCGGCCACGGCCATGGCCAGGGCGGCGACCGCCACCGCCGCCGCCGTCCCGTACCGCTTCGCGTACTCCATGGGCCGAGCATGCCCGCCCACCGGCCCCCGCGCAGCCGGAACGCTCAACCGGTGCGGACGACTCCGGTCAGCGGGCCCCGGTGGTACCAGTCGAGCGAGTCGTACAGGGCCATCCCGTCCCTCGTCGCCGACAGGACGCCGGTCGTCGCGCCGGCCTGGGCGGCCGCCGCCTCCAGGGTGCGCATCACGTTGGCGCCGAGGCCCCGGCGGCGGTGGGCGGGGTCGGTCTCGATCTGGTCGGCGACGGCGGTGGCGCCGGTCGGCGCGATCTGGCCACGGGCGGCGAGGGTGCCGTCCGGCGCGAGGATCCGGACCCGGATCACGCCGTCGCGGGTCTCCGTCGTCCGGGCGTACCCCTCGGGAGGCGCCGGACGGGCGGACGGATCGAGCTCCTTGGTCATCATGAAGCCCGGATCGTCCGGGATCGTCCAGCCCTCGGTGATCCACGGTGCCACCTCCTCGGGTGCCGCCATCACCTTCAGCCACGCGTACGGCTCGGTGACGTCGGCGCACAGCCTCCCGACGGACACCGCGTCCGGGTGCGGCAGGACGTGCCGGAACGGGTGCCGGGGCAGTCCCACGTCGATCCGGTAGCCCCAGGGCTCGACGACGGCGGCGGGAGTCCCCCGCGAGACGGTCCAGCCGGCCACCCAGGCCGATGTAATGGCTGCGATATCCATGAGGGCATTACATCCGCTGTTCGCGCTGCGTGGGAGTCTGATCGCTCACAGCGAACAGGCGGTGGGGAACATTCCGCGGCGCAGGTGCATTGAGTCCATACAGCTCAACTTGACTGCCGAAGGGGAGATCATGGCTTCTGAGTCCATGGCGTCCGTGCCGCTCACTCTGCCTGTGCTGCCGCTCGACGACGAGGTCGTGCTGCCCGGAATGGTGGTGCCGCTGGACCTGTCCGACAACGACGTGCGGGCCGCGGTCGAGGCCGCCCAGGCCGCCGCGCGCGGAGGGAACGGAAAGCCCAGGGTGCTCCTGGTGCCCAGGGTCGACGGCACCTACGCCGGGACCGGCGTCCTCGGCACCGTCGAGCAGGTCGGCCGGCTGTCCGACGGGGACCCGGGCGCGCTCATCCGCGGCCTCGGCCGCGTCCGCATCGGCGCCGGCACCACCGGACCCGGCGCCGCCCTGTGGGTCGAGGGCACCGTGGTCGAGGAGACCGTGCCCGACCCGCTGCCCGGCGCCGTGACCGAACTCGTCAAGGAATACAAGGCGCTGGCCACCACCTGGCTGAAGAAGCGCGGCGCCTGGCAGGTCGTCGACCGCGTCCAGCAGATCGAGGGCGTCGGCGCCCTCGCCGACAACTCCGGCTACTCGCCCTTCCTCACCGTCGAGCAGAAGGTCGCGCTTCTGGAGACCGCCGACCCCGTCGCCCGCCTCAAGCTCGCCACCACCCAGCTGCGCGACCACCTCGCCGAGCAGGACGTCGCCGAGACCATCGCCAAGGACGTCCAGGAAGGCGTCGACAAGCAGCAGCGCGAGTTCCTGCTGCGCCGCCAGCTCGAAGCCGTCCGCAAGGAGCTGCGCGAGCTCAACGGCGAGAGCGAGGGCGACGAGTCCGACGACTACCGCGCCCGCGTGGAGGCCGCCGACCTGCCCGAGAAGGTCCGCGACGCGGCCCTCAAGGAGGTCGACAAGCTGGAGCGGGCCAGCGACCAGTCGCCCGAGGGCTCCTGGATCCGCACCTGGCTCGACACCGTCCTCGAACTGCCGTGGAACGAGCGGACCGAGGACCAGTACGACATCCAGGGCGCCAAGGCCGTCCTGGACGCCGAGCACGCGGGCCTGGAGGACGTGAAGGAGCGCATCACCGAGTACCTGGCCGTGCGCAAGCGGCGCGCCGAGCGCGGCCTCGGTGTCGTCGGCGGCCGGCGCGGCGGCGCCGTGCTCGCCCTCGTCGGCCCGCCCGGCGTCGGCAAGACCTCCCTCGGCGAGAGCGTCGCCCACGCCATGGGACGCAAGTTCGTCCGGGTCGCCCTCGGCGGCGTCCGCGACGAGGCCGAGATCCGCGGCCACCGGCGCACCTACGTCGGCGCCCTGCCCGGCCGTATCGTCCGCGCCATCAAGGAGGCCGGGTCCATGAACCCGGTGGTCCTGCTCGACGAGATCGACAAGGTCGGCTCCGACTTCCGGGGCGACCCGGCGGCGGCGCTCCTGGAGGTCCTCGACCCGGCGCAGAACCACACCTTCCGCGACCACTACCTGGAGGTCGAGCTCGACCTGAGCGACGTCGTGTTCCTCGCGACCGCCAACGTCCTGGAGGCCATCCCGGAGGCGCTGCTCGACCGGATGGAGCTGGTCAGGCTCGACGGCTACACCGAGGACGAGAAGATCGTCATCGCCCGCGACCACCTGCTGCCCCGGCAGCTGGAGCGGGCCGGTCTGGAGACCGGCGAGGTCGTCCTGGAGGAGGCCGCGCTGCGCAAGCTCGCCGGCGAGTACACCCGGGAGGCGGGCGTCCGCACCCTGGAGCGCTCGATCGCCCGCCTGCTGCGCAAGGTGGCCGCGCAGAACGAACTGGGTGAGCGGGAGCTCCCCTTCACCATCGGCCCCGACGACCTGCGCGGGCTGATCGGCCGCCCGCACCACGTACCGGAGTCGGCCCAGGACCCGGCCGAGCGGCGCACCTCGGTGCCGGGCGTGGCGACCGGGCTCGCGGTGACCGGGGCCGGCGGCGACGTGCTCTTCGTCGAGGCGTCGCTCGCCGACCCGGAGACGGGCGCGGCCGGGCTGACGCTCACCGGCCAGCTGGGCGACGTGATGAAGGAGTCCGCGCAGATCGCGCTGTCCTTCCTCCGCTCGCACGGCGCGGAGCTGGAGCTGCCCGTCACCGGCCTGAAGGACCGCGGCGTGCACATCCACTTCCCGGCGGGCGCGGTCCCGAAGGACGGCCCGAGCGCCGGCATCACGATGACGACCGCCCTGGCCTCGCTGCTGTCCGGCCGGCTCGTCCGCACGGACGTCGCGATGACCGGCGAGGTCTCCCTGACCGGCCGGGTGCTGCCCATCGGCGGCGTGAAGCAGAAGCTGCTCGCCGCCCACCGCGCGGGCATCACCACCGTCGTGATCCCCAAGCGGAACGAGGCCGACCTGGACGACGTCCCCGCCGAGATCCTGGACAAGCTGGAGGTCCACCCGGTGACGGACGTCCGGCAGGTCCTGGAGATCGCCCTCACCCCGGCCGAGGTCGCGGTGGGCGCGGCGGCCTGACGCTCTCCGGTGACGGGGCGCCCTCCTCGACGAGGGCGCCCCGCCGCCGCCGTGTCAGGCCGGGACGGTGCGGCGCACGGCGTCGGCGACCACCGAGGCCAGGTCCTTGTCCCGGTCGTAGGCGGCCCGCTGCAGGTCGGCCCCGGTGCCCCGGGAGAGCAGCAGCTCGACGCCGCGCACCGCCCGGTCCAGGTCGCCGGTGGCCTCCAGGGCCGGGCCGACGTGGTCGAGCAGGGCCCGAAGGACATCCGCCGCCGGGGCCGGGCGCCAGGTCCGCGGGTGCAGCAGCCTCTCCCCGAGGCCGTGCCTGGCGGCCCGCCAGGACGCCAGCCGGAGCACGGCGGTCGGCACCGGGTCGGCGTCCACGCCGGCGCGCCAGGCCCTCGCCTCGGTCTCCACCAGCGCCCGCACGAGGAGGGCGAGGAGCACGGCGTCCTCGACGTGCAGGCACACGTCCCCGACCCGGACCTCCACCGTCGGATAGCTGCGGGACAGCCGGGCGTCGAAGTAGACCATGTGGTCGTCGACGAGCACCTCGCTCGCCAGCATCGCCCGGGTGGTCTCCTCGTACGCGGCGACATCCCCGTACAGCTCGCTCGGCCCGCTCATAGGCCAGCGCGACCACAGCTGGTGACGCCAGCTTGCGTAGCCGGTGTCCCGGCCCTGCCAGTACGGCGAGTTGGCGCTGAGCGCGAGCAGCGGCGCGAGCCAGGGCCGGATCCGGTCCAGCACACCGACGCCCTCCTCGGCGGAGGCCAGGTGGACATGGACGTGACAGGCGCAGGTGAGCTTGTCGTCGACGAGCCGGGCGAACCGGTCCTCGATGCGCCGGTAACGGTCGTCGGGGCTGAGGACCGGTTCAAAGCGCACCGGCGCGGTCGCGAGCGCCGCCACCGCCACCCCCGCCTCCTTGGCGGCGGCCGCGGCCGCCAGCCGGGCCTGCCGGAGCTGCTCGTCGAGCTCGTCGGCGCCGGCGCAGGGCGGGGTGGCGATCTCCAGCATCTCCCGGAACAGCTCCGTCTTCGCCGGCTCCACCCGGTCGGCCCGCCGCAGGACATCGGCGTGCCAGGCGGTGATCCCGGCGACGGCCCCCGCGAGCGGCTGGGGCACCCCGGTCACGGGATCGACGACGAGCAGTTCCTCCTCCACTCCGAGCGTGCGCGGCCCTTCTCCCCGGTGGTAGGTCCACGGCGGCTCCTGACGCATGGAGTGCACTCCTTCACGGTCGGACGACGGTGCGCTGACGGCCGTTCGAACAGAGCTTTCCTGAACCTTGTCCACGGAAGCACTCACTCCCACCCGTCCTGGTGCGGATGGCGCGAATTCGACACTCGAAGGGGCGTCACCGCTGTGCGGCTGTGCGGCTGCGCGGCGGTCGGTGTCAGTGGCGCCTGCGATGCTGCCGGCATGGACGAGAGGGCGTTCTGGGCGCTGATGGGACAGCTCCGCGACCGGCCGGGGAGCCGGGAGGAGCGGCTGGACTGGGGAGGACCTGGACTACGTGGCCGAGGAGGCGTACGAGGAGCTCACCGGCGGAAGCGAAGCGTTCCGCGAGCTGGTGGCGAACGGGCAC
This sequence comes from Streptomyces sp. NPDC126499, assembly GCF_040302485.1. Lineage (NCBI taxonomy): Bacteria > Bacillati > Actinomycetota > Actinomycetes > Kitasatosporales > Streptomycetaceae > Streptomyces > Streptomyces sp. NPDC126499. The sequence goes on from NZ_JBEOUO010000004.1 coordinate 124,087, forward strand.
GGTGACCGCCTGCCCGACCCGGAGGCGCCGCCGTACGAAGAGCCTCTGGAGGCGGAGGAGACGCCTCGGCTCGTCGTTCTCTTCCCGGCGACCGGCTGCGAGGAAGACCTCGGGGCAGTGGCCGATGCGGCGGGCCGCGTCTCTCGGTGAGACGCGAGGGGCGCCCGGTGCGGGCGCCCCTTTCTGTGTGCCGTGGGCGGTGTCAGTTCTCGCCGCGGCGGCGGGTCAGGAGGAGGCTGCCCGCCCCGAAGGCGGCCAGGGCTCCGGCGCCCGCGAGGGCGAGGGGCAGCGGGGAGGCGGGGGTTCCGGCCGTGTCGGCGGAGAGGGCGGGGGCCGCCTCGTCGCCGCCGTGGCCCGCGTGACTGACCGTCGAGAGCGCGGCGCCGTCCGCGAGCTGGGCCTCGGTCGGGGCCTCGGCCTTGGCCGCCGTACCGGCGCCGGTGCCGAAGGTGACGTCCGAGCAGCTGTAGAACGCCTCGGGGCTGTCGTTGCGCTGCCACACCATGTAGACGACGTGGCGGCCGGTGCGGGCCGGGAGGGTGCCGGTGAAGGCGTAGTGCCCGTCGGTCGCGGTGCGGGTGGTCGCGTGGACGGCGACCGGAGTGGTGTCCAGGTCGGACCACTTCAGTGGCTGGGCCGGGTCGAAGCCCTGCTTCGTGAGGTACATCGTCATGGTGCCGGAGTGCGGGGCGGTGACCCGGACCTTGAAGCCGAAGGCGCCGGGGGCGACGGCCGTGGCGGGCCAGTCGGTGCGGGCCCAGTCGAGGGCGCGGTACTTCTCCCGGTTGGCCGAGCAGAGCCTGCCGTCCGGGATGAGGGCCCGGTGGTTGCCGTCGGCGTTGGCGATGTTGACCTCGTTCCAGTCGTAGAGCGGCTGGGTGCCCGAGTCGGCGACGAGGTCCTTGCAGACCTGGGAGTCGGGGGACTCCGGCCCCTCCGCGTAACAGGCCGCGATCCGGCTGACCGGGTTGAACACGGCGCCGTGGGCCTGCGCGGCGGTGGGGGTGAGGGCGGTGAGCGCCGCGGCGGCGAGGACGGCGGCGAAGGCGGCTGAGGTGCGGCGGTGGGACGGCATGCGGCGGCTCTCTCTCGTGCGTGGGGGAGTACGGGACGACGAGCAACGTGCGGGCCGGGCACGGGAGTTGCCCACGTGCGCGGTGCCGCCCCGAGGGTCGCATTGGTCCATACCAATGCGCAAGGCCTCCCGGGTGTGCCGCACACCCGGGAGGCCCGCCGTGCCACGCGGCCTTGTCGTGTCTGTCGGTGACGCGTGCCCGTCGGCCGGGCACGCCGCCGGCCGGGCACGCCGTCAGCCGGGCACGCCGTCAGTCAGGCGGGGCTTCAGTCGCGCACGACGGCGTTCGCGCGCCCGTCAGCCGTTCGCCAGCGCCTGTACGCGCGAGAGGTCGCCGTTGAAGTGGTTGTGGTCGCCCACGATCGGGCCGGACGACGTGTACTGCCACATCGTGTAGTAGCTCCAGCCGGCCGGGAGCTCGCCGACCGTCGACGCGTACCGCGCGATCCACAGCGGGTTGGTGGTGGCGAAGCCGCCGTAGTTGCCCGTGCACTGCTTCCACCAGCTGGTCGCGGTGTAGATCACCGGGTCGCGGCCGGTCCGGTACTTGTAGCGGTTCACGAAGTCCCGGATCCAGGCGACCATCCCGGACTGCGTCTTGCCGTAGCAGGTCGCGCCGTACGGGTTCCACTCGATGTCGAGCGCGCCGGGCAGCGTCTTGCCGTCCCTGGACCAGCCGCCGCCGTTGTTCACGAAGTAGTCGGCCTGCGCGGCCCCGCTCGTCGTGTCGGGCGTCGCGAAGTGGTACGTGCCGCGGATCATGCCCACGTTGTACGAGCCGTTGTACTGCTGCGTGAAGTAGGTGTTCTTGTAGTACGTGCCTTCCGTGGCCTTCACGTAGGCCCACCGCACGCCGCTGTTCCACAGTGCCGGCCAGTCCACGTTCCCCTGGTGGCTGGAGACGTCGACGCCCTCGGTCTGGGTCGCCTGGATCGAGATGCCGCCGGGCTTGCCGCCCTGGCCGTCGTGCGCGATCACGCCCATGCCCATGTAGGCGGAGCCGCGGGCCGGGACCTGCCGGGCGCCCGGGTCGTCCTGGGCGGCGCTGGCGGTGCCGGAGAGCGTGAGGGGGAGGAGGAGCGCCAGGGCCGCGAGGGCGGCGCCGGCGAGGGACGTTCCGGATCTGTGCACACGCATTGCGTGCCTCCGAAAGGCTCGGTGGGGGGAGCGGGACGCATGTCCTGGTGTGGACATGTCAGGCGAGGTCGCCGGGCACGACGCTACGCACGTAGAACCCCCGGCGGAAGAGGGCCCGGATGCCGCCGTTGGTCTACGCCTGCGAAATACTGAAGGAGCTGCGGCGATGGCCGCGCGAGGAAGAAACTTTCAGCGAGCGGAAAGCGCGCGAGGGGTGCTGACGTGCACGGAAGCGGTACGGGGAGTGAAGCCCAGCCCACGAACGGGAGTGGTGTGGACCAGGTCTTCCTCGCCCTGGAGCGCGAACTGGCGGTCTTTCTGCGCCGCGCCCGCGCCCAGTCCGGCGAAATGGCCCGCGAGGTCCACCCCGAACTGGAGCCCGCGGCCTACGGACTCTTCGTACGCCTCGACGAGGCGGGCCCCCAGCGCGCCACCGACCTGGCCGGCTACTTCGGCGTCGGCAAGGCCACGATGAGCCGCCAGCTGCGCGCTCTGGAGGAGCTCGGCCTGGTCGCCCGCGACCCCGACCCCGCCGACGGCCGCGCCTCGCTCGTCCGCCTCACCGAGGAGGGCCAGGGCCGCTTCCGCCACGTCCGTGACGCCCGCCGCGAGCGGTACGTGCGCAAGCTCGCCGACTGGGACCGCGCGGAGGTCGCGGAACTGGCCCGGCTGCTCCACCACTTCAACGTACGGGCGGCGGAGGGCTGAGGAGCGGCCGCGGGCCCGGCTCAGGCGCCCCGGAGGCGAACCGAGCCCCTAAAGAAGGGCGTACACGGCCGTCGCGTCGTCGTGGCGCTTCCAGCGGCGGAGCGCGGCGGCCGGGGCCGGGGCGTCCTCCGCCTCCAGGGTCCGGACCCGCTGGAGCAGCCCGCGCGGACCCTCCTCGTCGAGGACGCCGAAGAGGTCCGTCCAGTCGCCCCGTCCGAACAGGTCCACCCAGCGGGTCGCCCCGTCGGTGAGGGCCGCCAGGGCGCGGACCGCCGCCCTGGGGGTCGTGCCGGTGACGGCCCGGGCTGCCACGGACGGGTCGGCGGCGGCCGTGAAGAAGCCGCCCTCCTGGTTGCGCAGCCGGTCGGTCGCCTCCAGGGAGCGCAGGACCTCGACGGGGATCCGGCCGAGCCGGTCGTCGAGGACCGCCCGTACGGCCCCGTCCGGCGCCCGCAGGAGCAGGGCCGCGTCGGACAGGACGAGGTGCTCCACCGTCGTCGCGTCCCAGCGCGCCAGGGCCACCGTCGCCTGCGGAGTGCGGACGTGAGAAAGGTCACAGCTGTCGCGGTGCGCGTCCGCGGTGCGCCGGATTGCCAGCGACAGGATCTCCGGCAGCGTCAGATCCGGGCGGGAAACGGACAGTTCCGTCAAAGCGCCGCCGAGCCGGGCCGTGAACCACGGGACGCCGTGCACACAACCGTCCGGGCCCGCCGGCGGCGTCACCCCGTCCAGGACCACGACCGTGCCGCCCGCCCCCGAGGCGGGCAGAGCCGCGGCCACCCAGTCCTCGTTGGGCCGTTCGGGACTGCCGGGCAGGGTCGCCGCTTCCGTACGCATGATCCCCAGTCTGCCCCGCGCCCGCCCCGCCTGCATCGCTCCTTCACAACGCCTCCAAACGCCCGAATTTGGCCTGTACCAACCGGGCGCGCGCGCCGTGAAGCGCCGGAACAACGGGCTCCGGCGAGCTGCGGGCGGGCATCCTGCCAAAGGCCGCGCGGAAGATCCAACCGGGGGTAAGCCGGGCGCCCCAACCGCCACCATGGAGAGTTGTTCGCCAACTCATGAGTGTTGTTCACTCGTTCGGGTGGCGGAGCGGCCGATGTGAGTCCCCTGACCAGAACCGCTGAAATGGTCGGAAGACACACCAGGGGTGGGGGCTCTTACATGTGACCGGTCGTCACCTCTGCTTCATGGGCGGGACGAGTCAAGGATGCGAGCACCGGTGCAGAAGAAGCGGCCTCGGAGCAACAACGGCGCGCGGAGCCAGACCCCCGGTGACCCGCAGAACCCCGGCGTGCCCGTGGAGCCCGCTGTCACGGAGCCCGTTGTCACGGAGTCCCCTGCCTCCATGCCCACTGCCTCCATGCCCCCTGCCTCCATGCCCACCGCCCCGGAGTCCGCCGCCTCGGAGCCCGCTGTCACCGGCCGGGCCAAGCGGGTCCGCAGCCGGCTCGTCGCCGGAGTGGCCCTGGTCGGCGTGACCGTCCTCGCCGCCGGCGCCCCCGCGATCCTCACCACCTCCGGCGACCTCGACGAGACCGTGCGCCTGGTCGCCCTCGCCGAACTCGACCGCCAGGCCGTCACCCTCGCCCACTCCCTCTCCGACGAGCGCGACGAGGTCGTCGCCTACATCGCCGCCGGCCGCGAGGACCAGCCCGGCGACCGCACCGGAAACGGCGCGGACGGCCAGAGCGACGGACAGGGCCAGGGCAGGGCCGACGGCACGGACAAGCGCCAGGTCACCGGCGCCCGGTCCGCCCGCGTCGACCGCCAGATCGACGAGATCCGCGCCACCGCCCCCGCCGACCTGCGCCGCGAGCTCGCCACCGTCCCCTCCATCCGCCGCACCGCCCTCACCGGCAAGGGCAGCGCCCTGGAGGCCCACCGGGCCTACACGGAGGTCATCGCCAAGCTCCAGGCCCTCGCCGACCGGCTCGCCGAGCAGACCCCGGCCCGCGCCGCTGAGGCCGTCCGCGCCCCCGCCGCCCTCGGCCGCGCCACCGAACAGGCCTCCGCCGCGCGCGGCCTGCTCCTCGCCGCCCTCGCCGTGCCCCGGCCCGAGTCCACCGGCACCACCCGCTACGACCCCGCCACCGGCACCTACGTCACCGCCGAGCCCGACGGCGCCGAGGAGGCCGAGCGGGCCCGTAACGCGCTCACCGCCGCCGCCCAGCAGGCCCGCGTCCGGGAACTTGCCGCCCTCGCCGACTTCGACCAGGCCGCCGCCGAGTCCGCGCGCGACTCCCTGGCCGCCACCGTCACCGGCCCCGACGTCAAGAGCGCCGAGCGCTACCTCGCCCGGCTCACCGACCGGCCCGAACTCTCCGAGTCCGAGCTCGACACCGACCCCGCCAAGCTGGACGCCGCGCTCTCCGCCCGCATCGAACACATGCGGGGCGTCGAGTCCGCCCTCGCCGCCCAGCGCGCCGAGCGGTTCGCCGAGCTCCGCCAGGACGACGTCACCGCGCTCGAACTGCGCATCGCCCTCCTCGGCGGCTGCCTCATCGTCGCCGTCGGCATCTCCACGTACGTGGCCCGCAGCCTCACCCGGCCGCTCGCCGTGCTCCGCATCGGCGCCGCCCGGCTCGCCGCCGCGCCCGAGCCGCACGCCGAGGAACCGGTCCGCTTCACCGGCCGCAACGACGAGTTCGCCCAGGTCGTACGGTCCCTCAACACCCTCCAGGGACGGCTCTCGGCCCTCGCCGCGCGGGTCGAGCAGCTCGACGGCGAGCGCGCCGACCTGGCCGAGGCCCGGGACGCCCTCGCCGCCGAGCTCGCGACCCAGCGCGCCGAGCTCCAGGGCCAGACCGCCCGGCTCACCGCCGAGCTCGAACGGCTCCGCGGCACCGTCCGGCACACCTTCGTCAACCTCTCGCTGCGCAGCCTCGGTCTGGTCGAGCGGCAGCTCGGCGTCATCGAGAAGCTGGAGGAGCGCGAGCAGGACCCCGACCGGCTCGCCACCCTCTTCAAGCTCGACCACATGGCGACCGTCATGCGCCGCCACAGCGAGAACCTCCTCGTCCTCGCCGGCCACGAGCACCACCACGGCCACCCCGGTCCGGTCCCGCTCGTCGACGTGCTGCGCGCCGCCGTCAGCGAGATCGAGCGGTACGAGCGGGTCAGCATCCAGTCGCTGCCGCCGCACGCCCAGGTCGCCGGGTTCGCCGCGGACGACCTGAGCCACCTGGTCGCCGAACTCCTGGAGAACGCCACCTCCTTCTCGCCGCCCGACTCCCACGTCCAGCTCTCCGGCTGGCTCCTGGAGTCCGGCGAGGTCATGCTCTCCGTCCAGGACGGCGGCATCGGCATCGCCCCCGCCCGGCTCGCCGAGCTCAACGCCCGCCTGGCCGACCCCGAGAACACCGACACGGAGGGCGAGGGCCTCGGCATCCGCGTCACGGCGCTGCTCGCCGCCCGGCACGGCGTGCGGGTGGAGCTGCGCGAGCAGAAACAGGGCGGTGTGGCGGCCGTCGTGGTCCTGCCGCCGGCCCTCCTGCCCGCGGCCCCGCCGGCCAACGCCGTCCCGCCGACCGTCACGGTCCCGGGCGTCACCCCGCCGCCGGTCCTCCACCTCCCCGGCTCCGCCGCCGAGGCCAACTCCAACACGCTGCCCTCACGCCACCGCGACCCTCTGGTCGAGGCGGCGGAACGGGCCATCGCGGAGTCGGAGGCGGGGACGCCTGCGGCGGGCGAGGGCGAGGGCGAGGGCGAGGCCGACGCCGTCGTCCCGTCTCCCGGGACGACGGCGCCGAGGCACGCGCCCGGCCCCGCCGACCAGCCGTCGCCGGCGGTCGGGCCCGAGGGGGCCCCGGGCGCCGAGGGGCAGCCCGCGCCCGCATCCGTACCGGGGGAGGGGCCCGCGGACCGGACGCCCGAGCCCGGCCGGTCGGCGACGCCGGAGATGCCGGAGACACCCGTGCCCGGCCCGGTGGCGTCGGAGACGCCGGGGTCTGGCCCGTCGGCGGCGCCGGAGCCTGGCCTGGTGGCGCCGGGGATGTCCGTGTCCGCCGCCGGGTACGGGGCGGAGTCCGGGCACCCTGCGCCGTCCGTCGCGGGCGAGCGGGCGTCTGAGCCTGGCCCGGCGGCGCCTGGGATGTCCGTGCCCGCTGCCGGGTCCGGGTACGGGGCGGAGCCCGGGCACCCTGCGCCGTCCGTCGCGGGCGAGCGGGCGTCTGAGCCTGGCCCGGCGGCGCCGGAGAGGTCCGTGTCCGCTGCCGGGTACGGGGCGGAGTCCGGGCACCCCGCACCGTCCCTCGCCGACGAGCCGGCGCCCGCGCCCGGCCCGGTGGCCGGTGGCGTCGGTGACGCCGACGTGCCGTCGGCGGCCGTGGGGACCGAGCCCGCGCTCGGCGCCGAGGGCCAGGACGCATCCGCCACGCCGCCCGCGCCGGGCCCGGCGGCGCCCGGGGCACCCGTACCGCCGTTCGGGTCGGACCAGGCTCACGCGGACGCGTCGTACGCCCACGTGCCCGCGCCCGGGTCGGACCAGGCTCACGCGGACCCGTCGTACGCCCACGTGCCCGCGCCCGGGTCGGACCAGGCTCACGCGGACGCGTCGTACGCCCACGTGCCCGCGCCCGGGTCCGACCAGGCCCACGCGCCCAGCCCCGCCCCGGCGCCGCCCGGCGCCCCCGTGCCCGGGCCCCGGGAGTCCGTCGCCGAGACCACGATGCAGGTGCGGCTGCCCGATCCGCCGGTGGAGCCGGAGGCGCACGGCCGGGTCGGCGAGGAGCCGTCGGGCGGGGACGAGGTTGCCGGGCCGCGGCCGGGGCAGTGGGAGCGGGTGACCGACAAGGGGCTGCCCAAGCGGACGCCGCGGATAGTGCGTCAGGCCACCGCGCCCACCGCGCCCATACGTCGCGGCGGCGTGGACGCCGAGGCGCTGCGCAGGCGGCTCGGCGGCTTCCAGCGGGGAGCGGAGGACGGCCGCCGCGACGTGGCCGCCGAGATCCGCGCCGCACAGACCGCACGTACCGAGGAGAAGACGGGGGACACAGTCGAGGAGGCACGCAGTTGACTGCGACCGGAACATTCGGGCTGAGCAGTGAGGCCCGCAACCTGCAATGGCTGCTGGGCAACCTGGTCGAGGAGGTGCCGGGGGTCCGCTCCGTCGCCGTCGTCTCCTCCGACGGGCTGCTCCTGCTGTCGTCGGACCCGGACGCCCAGACCGGGACGCCCGCGGCCGAGCGGACCGCCGGCCCCCGTGGCTCCAGCGCCGACCTCGCCACCATCGTCTCGGGCATCGGCAGCCTCACCGTGGGCGCCGCCCGGCTCATGGACGGCGGCGGGGTCAAGCAGACCATGGTCGCGATGGAGGAGGGCAGCGTCTTCGTCATGTCGATCAGCGACGGCTCGCTGCTCGGCGTGCACGCCGCGCCCGACTGCGACATGAGCGTCATCGCCTACCACATGGCGCTCTTCGTCGGCCGGGCCGGACACGTCCTGACGCCAGAGCTCCGCAGCGAACTGGCCAAGACCGCCTCGTCCACGGAGAGCGCCCGGTGACCGCCGCCGCCCACGCCCACGGCCTGCCGGTACGGGGCGAGGGGCGCCGCCCTTCCCGGGTCCGCCCCTACTCCCTCACCGGCGGCCGCACCCGCTTCGGCCACGTCCTCCTCGTCGAGACCTTCGTGGCCGCGCTCGAGGCCGGCCCCACCCGCAAGGTCCTGACCGACGGCGGGCCCGCCGCGCGCGGGCTCATGCCGGAGATGCGGGCCATCGTCGAGATCTGCCGCCGGATGCGGACGGTCGCGGAGATCTCGGCACTCCTGAAGATGCCGTTGGGTGTCGTCCGGGTGCTGCTCAGCGACCTGGCCGACCAGGGAAAGATCCGCGTGTACGGGACCGGTCACAGCACCGGCCAGCCCGACCGCGCACTGCTCGAAAGGGTGCTGAGTGGACTCCGCCGTCTCTGAATCGCCGGTGATCGCCGAAATCCCCGCCCAGCCCGCGGCGGCGGAGCCGGTCCCCGACCCCGAAGAGGGCGCCCAGGACTGGCAGCTGGACCACACCCGCGCCCCGATCGCGACCAAGGTCGTCGTCGCGGGCGGTTTCGGCGTCGGCAAGACCACCTTCGTCCGCGCGGTCTCGGAGATCACACCGCTCCAGACCGAGGCGCTGATGACGCAGGCGAGCGAGGAGACCGACGACCTCACCGCCACGCCGGACAAGCTGACCACCACCGTGGCGATGGACTTCGGCCGGATCACGCTCGACGACGACCTGGTGCTGTACGTCTTCGGCACGCCCGGCCAGCAGCGCTTCTGGTTCATGTGGGACGACCTGGTGCGCGGCGCGATCGGCGCGGTCGTGCTGGCCGACACCCGCCGGCTGACCGACTGCTTCCCCGCGCTCGACTACTTCGAGAGCTGCGGCCTGCCGTACATCGTGGCCGTCAACCACTTCGAAGGCACCGAGCGCTTCGAGGTGGCGGACGTCCGGGAAGCCCTGACCGTCCCGCCGCACGTCCCCGTCCTGATCATGGACGCGCGCAAGCGGTACAGCGTCGTGGAGACCCTGCTCGCGATGGTCGAGCACGCCCTCGAAGCCACCCCCGAGTAGTTCCTCCGGGGTACCCCGTACCTCGGTACCCTCCAGCACCCCCCCCGCACCACCCCCCTCCCCGAGCACACCCCCAAGGTCGCCCCATGCGGAAGATACTCATAGTCGGCGCCGGTCAGTCCGGCCTCCAGCTCGCCCTCGGACTGCAGTCGAAGGGCTACGAAGTCACGCTGATGTCCAACCGCACGGCGGACGAGATCCGTTCCGGGCGGGTCATGTCCACGCAGTGCATGTTCGACACCGCGCTCCAGCACGAGCGGGACCTGGGCATCAACTTCTGGGAGTCCCAGGCACCCCGGATCGAGGGCCTCGGCGTGTCCGTCGCGGGCCCGGAGTCGGCCCGGGTGATCGACTGGGTGGGGAAGCTCGACGGGTACGCGCAGTCGGTCGACCAGCGCGTGAAGATGGCCGGCTGGATGGAGACCTTCGCCCAGCGCGGCGGCCAGCTCGTCATCCACGGCGCGGCCGTCGGCGACCTGGACTACTTCTCCCGCGGCTACGACCTGGTGCTCGTCGCCGCCGGCAAGGGCGAGTTGGTCTCCATGTTCGGCCGGGACGCCGCCCGTTCCCCGTACAGCGAGCCGCAGCGCGCTCTGGCCGTCGCCTATGTGCACGGCCTCGGCCCGCGGCCCGAGCACCCCGACTTCGACGCGGTGCGGTGCAACCTGGTGCCGGGCGTCGGCGAGCTGTTCGTGATGCCGACCCTCACCACCTCCGGCCGCGCCGACATCCTCTTCTGGGAGGGCGTCCCCGGCGGCCCGCTCGACGTCTTCCAGGGCGTCAAGGACCCCGCGGACCACCTGGCGCTCACCCTGGAGCTGATGGAGACGTACACGCCCTGGGAGTACGCCCGCGCCACCAAGGTCGAACTGACCGACGTCGGCGGCACCCTGGCCGGCCGCTACGCCCCCACCGTCCGCAACCCGATCGGCCGGCTCCCCTCCGGCGGCCTGGTCCTCGGCGTCGCCGACGTGGTCGTCGCCAACGACCCGATCACCGGCCAGGGCTCCAACTCGGCCGCCAAGTGCGCCGCGGCCTACCTCGCCGCGATCGTGGAGCACGGCGACCGGCCCTTCGACGAGGCGTGGATGCGGGCCACCTTCGACCGCTACTGGAACACCGCCCAGCACGTCACCAAGTGGACCAACGCGATGCTCGGCGTCCCGCCGGAGCACGTCCTGAACCTCATCGGCGCGGCCGGCCAGCTCCAGCCGGTCGCCGACCGCTTCGCGAACGGCTTCAACGACCCCGCCGACTTCGAGAACTTCTTCTACGAGCCGGAGAAGACGGCCGCCTACCTGGCCTCGGTGTCCGGAGCATGACGGCTCGCTGACCTGCGTCGGAGCGGTTGTCGTGGGTGGTTGCCGGTTGTCGGTGACCCTCGGGCGAGGAAAGCAGAAAGTGCCTTTGGCGCACAGGAACGAGAGACCGTCGAGATCCTTGTTCCTGTCATCGCCGAAGGCACTTTCCAGGTGATATACGCCCCGGTGGATCGCGGCGGCGCAAATGCCGTCAGGCCCAGCCCTCGGAGCCGTAGTGGCATGCGACTTTCGTCGTGCCCGACATCTTGCAGACTTCGAGCCAGACACGCGTCTGCTCCGGGAGGTCACCGGTCTGCCAGGGCGTGCAGTAGTTCGCGGTGTGACCGGCAGTACTGGCGGTGCGAATGACTCTGCCGGTGTCTCGATTGGTCAGCCACGCCTTTATGGAATACCCGTCGGAGGCCAGGTCGCAGGCCTTCAGCGCGTCACCGGGCACCTCCCCGATCGGATCGGCGTTGAACCACCCGTACCCCGCGGTGGCGCAGTAGTCCAAAGGGCACTGCTTGACGTGGACGGTGATATTGGTACTTGCTTGCGCCGGAGTCGCGGCGAACACCATCATCCCCCCGGCCGCTACCGTCGCCGTGAATGCACTCTTCACAAAACGAGGAATCCGCATCGCTTTCCCTCTGTTGATCCATTTGGTAGATGCAGAGTATCCAGGGGCCATTGAGGGAACAAGGATTCACCGTGGTCCGCGACGCAAAGGGAAAGTTCCGTGGTCCGCGTCGACGGAAAGCGCAAAGTCAGGCGCGTCCCTCCGCCGGGGCCTCTGCCCGGACTCCCGCCGGCGCCCCCTCCGAGGGCTGAGACCCGTCGAAACCCTCGTCCGTGCCGTCCGTGGCTCCCTCCGGGAGCTCGGGCGGCTCGAACGTCTCCAGGGGTGCTCCGGCAGGGTCGGGGCGGACGGCGCCCAGGAGGGGGTTGGCGGCGATCGGGGAGACCTTGATCCGGGCGCCGGGGCGGGGGGCGTGGACGACCATGCCGTCGCCGAGGTAGAGGGCGACATGGGTGGCGTCGGGGAAGTAGACGACCAGGTCGCCGGGGCGCAGCCGGGTGAGGGGGACGCGGGGGAGGGTCCTCCACTGTTCCTGGCTGGTGCGGGGCAGGGCGCGGCCGGCCGCCGCCCATGCCTGTTGGGTGAGTCCCGAGCAGTCGTACGTGTCGGGGCCCTCGGCGCCCCACTCGTACGGTTTGCCGATCTGGCGCACCGCGAAGCGGAGGGCCTCGGCGCCGGCGGCGGAGGGGGTGCGGGCGCCGTCGAGGGCGCCGGAGCCGAGCAGTTGGCTCTGGGCGCCGGCGGTCTGGACCTTGTCGAGGGAGGTCAGGTGGGCGAGCTGATCGGGGGAGAGGGAGGCGAGCAGGCGCTCGACCTCGCGGAGCTTCGCCTGGGCGGTCTCCTGGTGCTTCCTCCGGCCGGCGAGGAGGGCCTGGTGGTGCTCCAGGGCCTTGCGCGAGGCCGTCGCCAGCGCGTCGGCCCTGCGCTCCGCGGCTTGGAGGCGGGTGACCACACCGGCTTGTGCCCGGGCCGCGCGGGCCACCAGACGGCCCTGGTCGAGGGCGTGTTGCGGGTCCCGGGCGAGCAGCAGGTCCAGGTACGGGGAGAGTTCGGAACGGCCCTGGTACTGCCGGCGGGCCAGGCGGCCGGCCTCGTCGCGGCCACGGGCCAGGGCCCGGCGCGCGGCGGCCAGTTCGGCGGTGGTCCGCCGGGTTCGGGCCGTCTGCTTCGCCAGCGCCTCATCGGCCGCGTTGTACGCCTCGCCGGCCCGCTCGGACTCCTGGTAGAGCGTGCGGAGCCGGGTGAGCAGCGCGGCGACGGAGGTCTCGGCGCCCTCGTCGCCGGGGGCGGCCGTGGCCGTCGCGGTCCCGGCCAGGGTGGTGGTCACGGCCAGCACCGTCGTACAGACCGTGCGCAGCAGTCGTCCGGGCACGTGCACGTCACCACCTCCACGGGGAGATGATGACGTGATCGATCGTGTGATGAAGCGATGATCGGGCGGGTGTTCCGCCGGCTCACTCCTTCGGAGCAGCGGGGGTGGGTGGGCGCGGTTTTGGGGCAGGGGCCGGTTTTCGCCGGGGGCCTGGCCCCGGCCGGGGGTCCGGCTTTGGCGACGGGTCGGCTCCGGCCCTGGGGTTCGGCCGCGGGGCGGACGCGGGTCGGACGCGGTTGTGGTTCCGGTCCGTGTACGGGTGCCCTCTTCGGCGCCGGCCTCGGCTCAGACCCCGGCCCCGGCTCGGGCCCCGGCTCAGGCCCCGGCCCCGGTCTCCGGCTCAGGCATCCGGTCCGGCGTCCGTCCCGGGGCCCGGCCTTCCGGCCGGCTTCGACCACGGCCACTGCAGCTCGCGCCGCTCCCGGCCCTCCGGCGCGTACACGTACACCCAGCCGCGCTGCAGGCCGAGCCGCTTCGTGTAGCCGGCCGGCTCGCGGCGGTAGGCGTGGACCGTCGCGGGGTGGCCGTCGTGGGCCGGCACCGGGACCTCGTACCACTTGGGCGGATGGCCGGTCGCGCCGACCAGGACCGGCAGTACGCGGCCGTCGAGGGGGCCGCCGCGGAAGGGGGTGTTCTCGCTCTTCACCCCACCAGTGTCGCCTCCGCGCCGCTCACAGCAGGTGCGCGGCCCGGCTCACCACCGGGATCACGTTCCTGGCGAGGGTGCCGACCGGCCCCGTCGCCGTCTCCTGGGCGAGCAGCCGGCCCACCACCTCGTCGGTCTCGGCGTTGCTCGCCGCCGTCGCCGCGAGCAGCGCGACGAGGTGGTCGACGAGCCAGTCCCGCAGTTCGGGGGCCGGCGGCCGCTTGCCCTCGTCCACCCAGATCAGCGAGGCCGCCTCCACCGCCGCGATCCACGTGCGCACCATCATCCCGAGCCGCGGCCCGGGCCGCTCCACCCCCAGGTGGAAGAGGATCTGCTCGGCCGCGGCCCGCCGGACCTCGTCGACGATCGCCGTCGTCCGCGAGGTCTCGGCGACGCTGCCGCCGCGCAGCAGCGCGGCGAACCCGGCGTCGTGCTGGTCCACGAAGGCCAGATAGCGGTCGAGCACCCGGGCCAGGCGTTCTGTCGGCGGCCCCTCGGGCGGTTCGGCGAAGCAGTGCTCGAGCGCGTCGGCGGAGGAGCGCAGCGCCGCCTCGTACAGCTGCTGCTTCCCGCCGGGGAAGTAGCGGTACACGAGCGGGCGCGAGACGCCCGCCGCCTCGGCGACGTCGTCCAGGGAGACGTCCTCCGGCGGCCGGTGCGCGAACAGCGACTGGGCCGCGTCGAGCAGCTGCAACCGCCGCTCCTCGACGCTGAGCCGGCGATACGCGGGCGAGGCGGCACTGGTCATGCCCCGCAGCGTATCCCCGGACGGACCGGGCAGGACGGCCGAGGGCCGACGGGCATCGGCGATCTCCGCCCCGCCCCTCAGGCCAGCAGTCCAGACGACCGCCACAGCCGCCGCCCCGCGCCCCGCAGCACGCCGATGTCGTCCAGGAAGTCGGTCAGCCGCTTCGCCCCGGACTGCATCACCTCGCGCCGGTGGCCGCTCGCCCGGACCTGGGCGACGGCCTCGCGGCGGTCCAGGCCGACGTTGTCGTAGACCGCCGGGTTGACGAAGCAGGTGGAGAACACGCGCGCGGCCTCGCCGCAGCTGAGGCGGGTGAACTCCTGCTCCCAGCGCGGCGCCGTGATCATCTGGCGGCGCAGCTCCTCGCGGGCGTAGCGCACGTGGCGGGCCTCCTCGACCACGTGGATCCGGGTCACCCCGCGGACCAGGGTCTGGACGCGCTCGTCCGGGAAGGTCAGGCGCTGCATCCAGTCCAGGATCTCCTCGCCGAGGAGGGTCGCGGCGAAGGAGCCGGGCGTGGTGGAGACCGTCTTCAGGAGGCGGGCGAGGTTGTGGTAGATCCGCGGCACCGGGTACTCGGGCGCGCCGCCGCGCCGGATCAGCCGGGCGAACATCATCGAGTGCCGGCACTCGTCGGCGATCTCGGTGAGGGCGTAGCGGACGTGGTTGCTGGTGAGCGACTTGTCGTAGATATGCCGGACGAGCAGCTGCATCAGGATGATCTCGAACCATATGCCGAGGGAGGCGAGCGAGGCGGCCTCGTGGCGGGAGAGGTCGATCCGCTGCTCCTCGGGCATCCTCCGCCACAGCGGGGTGTCGTAGAGGGAGACCAGCTCCGGCGGCCAGAACCACTTGCCGTCCTCGAAGGGGCTGTCCCAGTCGAGTTCGGTCTCGGGGTCGAAGGAGTGCTTGAGGGAGGACTCCAGGAGCCGCTCGGCGACCTGCTCGCGGTCGCGCAGCGGGCCCAGGGCGTCGCGGAGGAGGGAGAAGTCGGGCTCGATGAGACGGGCCATGGCGGGAGGCACCTCGCTGGGGACGGGCGGGCGGACGGCTGCTCGTGCGTGCTCCTGGGCGGGCGCGCCGCCCGCCCGACGGACGGCTGCTCGTGTGCTCCTGGGGCCGGCCGACGGGCCGCTATTATAAGACTCCCCGTCAGCAACGGCGTCAATCCCCCGTGTTCGGCTTGTTGACCCCGCGTCTACCACCGTGTGAGCCTGCTGGAAGGGAACGGAAGGAGGCGTCAGTGTCGACGCACGACCTCTACGCGCAGCCCGCGAAGGAGTCCGTCTGGCGGGTGCCGGCCACCGGCGCCGCCCGCTTCAACTGGGACTACGACAGCGGGCGTGACCGGCTCCTCGCCCTCTACCAGAAGGGCAAAGACAAGCAGTGGGACGGGGCCACCCGCATCGACTGGGACCTGGAGGTCGACCCGTACGACCCGCTCGGCACCCCCGACGAGGCCATGTCCCTGTATGGCACCCGGCACTGGGACAGGCTCACCGACAAGGACAAGGGCGAGCTGCGCCGGCACTACGCCTCCTGGCAGTTCAGCCAGTTCCTGCACGGCGAGCAGGGCGCGATGGTCTGCGCCGCCCGGATCGTCGAGTCCGTGCCCGACATGGACGCCAAGTTCTACTCGGCGACCCAGGTCATGGACGAGGCCCGGCACGCCGAGATCTACGCCCGCTTCCTGCACGAGAAGATCGGCACCCTCTACCCGATCAACGACAACCTGCAGAGCCTGCTCGGCGACACCCTGCGCGACTCCCGCTGGGACATGCCCTACCTCGGCATGCAGGTGCTCATCGAGGGCCTCGCGCTCGCCGCCTTCGGCATGATCCGGGACACCACCGACAAGCCGCTGCCCCAGCAGATCCTCGCGTACGTGATGCAGGACGAGGCCCGGCACGTGGCCTTCGGGCGGATGGCGCTGCGGGACTACTACCGGCAGCTCACCGACGCCGAACTGCGCGAACGCGAGGAGTTCGTCATCGAGGGCTGCTACCTGATGCGCGACCGGCTGCGCGGGGTCGAGGTCCTGGAGAACTTCGGCATCCCGAAGAAGGAGGCCGAGGCACTCACGGAGCAGAGCAAGTTCCTCCACCTCTTCCGCAAGCTCCTCTTCAGCCGGATCGTGCCCTGCGTCAAGGACATCGGCCTGTGGGGCGAGCGCCTCCAGAAGGCCTACCTCGACATGGGCGTCTTCGACCTCGGCGACTCCAACCTCGACCTGCTGATGACCCAGGACGAGGAGATCGCCGAGGCCCTGGACCGCGAGCGGTTCGCGGCGGAGGAGCGGGAGCGGGTGGCGGAGGTGGCGGAGGCGATCGCGGAGGGTGAGGCGGCCTCGTAGGCGGACGCCCGCGCTGACGCCTTCGTACGAAAAGGGGCGAGCCCCGGCCGTACGGGACGGGACGGAAAAGGGGCGAGCCCCGGTCGCCTGCTGCGAGGCAGGCGACCGGGGCTCGGTGTGTTTCAGCGGGCGGCCGGGATCAGCCGAACGCCTTCACCGTCTTCCAGTCGACGGACAGGACCGTCTTGACCGGAGCATTGGTGTTGGTGGTGGACGGGTAGTACAGCTTCATGTTTCCGGTGGCGCCTTCACGGGCCCAGATGTCCGGCACGCCGTCCTTGTTGACGTCCGGGATGCCGATCGCGGCCGTGATGTTGGTGCCGGTCCAGTTGGTGCCGAACTGGACGTCGCCGTTGGCCGAGTTGGCCGCGAGCTTGATCGACTCCAGGTCGACGCTGCCGGCGACCGCGCCGGGCTTGCCGTGGCGGACGTACATGTTGCCGTTCTCCACGTTGCGCCACAGCAGGTCGGGCGTGCTGTCCTTGTTCATGTCCGCGATGTTGACGATGTCGCGGGTGGCGCCCCAGGCCGAGCCCTCCATGAGGGTGGCGGTCTGGAAGGTGCCGCCGGTGTAACCGGACAGGATCCAGAACGCGGTACCCGCGCGGATGGCGAGGTCGGACTTCTTGTCACCCGTGATGTCGCCGATCGCCTTCATCTGCGTCCACGTCGACGGCGCGGGCGCGTTCGAAGGCAGGCGGATCTTGATGCGGTCGTCGACGTTGAACGTGCCGTAGCCGTCACCGGGGTAGAGCCAGAACTGCTTGTCCGGGGTGACCGCGAACATGTCGGTCGACCCGTCGCCCGGGTAGACGTCGTCGTAGTGCGCGATCAGCGACGGCGTGCCTGCCGTGTTGATCCAGTGGTTCGCCGGGTCGAGCTTCTTGCCGGCGGTGACGTAGGACGCGGCCAGGCAGTTGTAGAGCTCACCGCCGGTGCCGGGTGCTGCCGGGTCGGCGGGGGCGCCGACACAGTTCCTCAGCTTGCCGTCCGCGTAGAGGACCAGCAGGTCGGCGATGTTGTCGCCGCCGGTGTCCATCGGGCCGTCGGCGGTGTCGCGCGGCGGCAGGTAGAAGCCGTAGTCGCCGCGGATGCTCTGGTTGCCGTTGGCGTCGTAGGCGTACACGTTGATCGTGACCGGACCCGCGTGCGGGGGCTGCACACCAGTGATCGTGACCTTGCCGTTGACCGGGGTCGGCGCGTCCTTGTAACCCTGGCCCTCGAAGGCGTAACGGAACTTCGACGCACCGGAGGCGGTGAAGGTGAAGTCACCGGGCTTGCCGAAGTTCACCGTCGACCAGGTCTTGCCGTCCGGGGTGGCCTCGAGGAACACCGTGCTGGTGATTTCGGGCTGCGGCGGGGCGGTGGGGTCGATGGTGAGATGGCAGGGATAGTCGCCATTGGGGAAGAACGTCGAGACCGCACCGGAGGAGTCCTCGGAGCGTACGTCCCACTTGAAGAGCGTGTTCGCCGTGAGGCCCGACAGCAGCGGGTCGGTGGCCTGGATGTCCATCTGGCCGTACCCGGTGCTGGCGCTGATGGTGGCGACGTACTCCTTCTTGGTGGTGGAGCCGTCCTTCCAGAAGCGGAAGCGCAGCTTCGGGAACCCGCCGTCCGGGTCGGTGCCCTTGGCCTTCAGCGTGATGGTCGTCCGGCCGATCAGCATGCTGTTGGTCGGGCCGGGCACACAGAGACCACCCGGGAGCGAGGCGCCGGCGGTCGGCTGGTTCGGCGGACGGTTGAACTCGCCCTCGATGCGGGCACCGGTCGCGGCGAACTTGCGCCACGTGAGGGTGTCGGTCTCGCTCGTGGCCCGCATGCCGAGGGTGATGGTGCTCCAGCCCTTGTCCGCGGCCTCCTGGGCCGCGGAGGTCACGGTGAAGTACTCCCACGCGTCGGGGCAGCCCGTCGAGGACCAGCCGTGCGCGAAGGACTTCTTGTGCAGAACCCGGGACCAGGCCGGCTGAGCGTTCCACGTCGTGCCGGTGGAGATGCCGCCCGTCAGCCAGAACTCCATCTGGCGCTCGGTGCAGGAGTACGAGTGGTTGTTGAGGATCTTGAAGGAGGCCCAGTCGAACTTCGCACCCTTGTAGGCGCTGTCGAACTTCATCCGCCAGAAGGAGCGGGCGAGACCACCGGTGTCCTTCTCGTAGCCGACACGGGCGTCGGAGGTGCCGGAGGAGAAGTTCGTCCCGTTCCAGAAGCTGGAGTTCGGGTACTTCTTGTACGCCACCGTCCACCCCGCCCACGAGCTGTTGAGCGGCGGGTCGATGAACACCGGGAACGCGGTGTCCTTGGCCGTGAGCAGGCCAGAGGCCGCCACGTTCAGGCCGAGCACCGCGGCGCCCGTGCCCTCACCGTCGAGGGTGACGGGAAGCTGCGCCGACTTCGCGCCCGGCTCGATGCCGGTCAGGCCGGAGAGCTTGAGCACGTCGGCCGTCGAAGCGACGGACGTGCGCTGCGGAGCGCCCTGCGGCAGCTCCGGGTCGCGGCCGGCCGAGTCCCAGGCGAACGGGGTCGGGATGCTGCCGACCTCCTGACCGCGCTTGTCGAGGACCTGGATCCGGTTCGCCTTGGCGTCCTGGCGGAAGACGGCCGTCTTCGAGCGCAGGCCGTACGAGACGGTCGCGAGGTCCTTGTTCTCGGCGGCCTGCCGGTCCTTGACGATGAGGAGCTGGCCGAAGCCGCCGTCCGTGCGCACGATCAGCAGCAGGTCGACGCCGGGGAAGACCTCCGGGTAGAGCGCGCGCGGGCCGTCGAGCACCGGCTCGGGGAGGGTGCCCGGCCAGGTGTAGGCGAGGGTGTGGCCGTCCAGGTCGATTTCGGCGAGAACGGTCTCACCGGTCAGCGGCGCACGGACGTACGAACGGTCGGCGCGGTCGGCGGTCCGGTTTCCGGCCGCGAAGCGCACCGGCACGGCGGCGTTGACGGGACGGATGGCAAGCGCACCCGCGCCCGCCGTCTTGCGCAGCGTGGTGTCGATCGGCGCCCACTCGCCTTGCGCGTTCTTCGCACGCTGCGGCATGACGTCGATCTGGGTGCGCAGCTTGCCGTTGGGCATCGCCCACAGCAGCCGGGTCTGGGTGGTCGCCGTGTCGACGAGCACCTTCTTCCCGGTCCGCTTGGCCTCGGCCGCGGCGGCGGCCTCGTCACGCGGACCGGTCGACGCCTGGATGGCGTCGGTGGATCGGGGCCCTTGGGCCGTGGTGGAGTCGCTCGGCTGCCACCAGGGCAGCAGAGCGGCGGTCAGTGCGGCCAGAACGAGGCCGAGAGTGAGGGTCAGCCGTGTGCGCGTGCGCACGAATGGGCTGAGAAGACGAGGCGGCGGCGCGGACACGGCGGTCTACTCCCGTGAAGACGGATGGTGGACAGCACAGATGGCCCCGACGGGCGGACCGCGGGGCATAAGGCGCGCACACGATCACACGGCGGGCAGGTGGCGTCCATATCTGAAGCTTTTATGAAGACGTTATGGTCGCCTGTGATGGAATCTGTGGCACCGTCAGGACGTGGCTATTCACCTGGTTTGATGACGCGTTATGTGACGGATGCCTCATCTGTCCGATGTAGGGGAAACGTCGGTCGCATCGCGCTCTGGGGGCAAACAGGGCGTGACCAATCTCATCTTCACGCCCTGGCGCTCCCGGGAACCGATCTTGTAAATGGGCCGGACATGACAGAGAGTGCGCACGCACGCGCCTGAAACAACAGGCGCGTGCTTTTGGTGTTTCCGCACCTCATCCCCGTTGTCTTGTTCGTCTGGGTGGGAGTCGACGCGTATGCGTGCTTCAGGTCCACTGTCATGGCTCGGGCGGGATCGCCTAGCCATGACAGAGTCACAACGACGGCGCCGTCGGCGAAGCCGCGCGGCGATCGTCCTATTGCTGTCATCGACATTGACGGTGACGAGCCTGGGCTCGCAGGCCCTGGCCGTCCCCGGTGACGGGATGAGCCGTGAGGAGACGACCTCCCAGGTCGACCTCCCGGACATCCCGAAGAGCACCACGCTGCCGGAGGACCCGGAGGCTCCGAAGGAGCTGACCACGGCGGACGAGCAGCCGATCAAGCTGTACAAGCCGGTCGCCACCGACCCGTGGGCGGCCGACGCCGGCAAGGCGGACCCGGCGACGGCGGCGCCCGGGGACACGGTCCAGGTCGTGAACCCGACGACCTCGACGCTCCTGCCGGTCGGTGTCGGTGTGCCGGCGGGCCAGGACCCGGCGAAGATCGCCGGTGACTGGCAGGTCGCGGTCAAGGCGACCACCACGTCCGAGGACACCGGCGTGCCCGGCATGATCATGGAGATCGTGCCCCCGGCGACGGCGGACCCGGCGGCCCAGGTGCTCGTCGACGTCGACACCACCGCCTTCGAGGACCGCTACGGCCAGCTGGCCGCCGAGCGCTTCGGCCTCGTCCTGCTGCCGAGCTGTGTCATCGACTCCCCGGACACCGGCGACTGTGCGCCGGACACGGGCGTCGAGACCATGGCGGGCGAGAACGAGCCGGACCTCGAGGTCGAGCGGCTGCGCAGCACCGTCAAGGAGGTGCCGGCGTCCAAGACCAAGCTGAGGGGCACGTCCGGCAAGACCAAGAACGCCGCGACCCGCCAGATCCTCTCCGGCACGATCCCGGTCGCGAACCTGCTGCCCGACGAGGACACCTCGAAGGTCTCGGGCGCCTCGGCGCGCAAGGCCGCCTTCTCGGAGAACGTGGGTGCCAACGGCCGCCAGGTCGTCGGCGCGATGGACACCGGCGCCTCGGCGTCCGGTGACTTCACCGCCACGCCGCTGCTGTCCTCCGGCTCCTGGGCCGCGGGTTCCTCCAACGGCGCCTTCACCTACTCGTACCAGGTCCAGGCCCCGGAGACCGCCGGCGGTCTGATGCCGAAGGTCACCCTGTCGTACAACTCCCAGTCGGTCGACGGCCGCACCTCGGCGTCGAACAACCAGGCCTCCTGGATCGGTGACGGCTGGGACTACAACCCGGGATCCATCACCCGGACGTACAACAACTGCCGCCAGGACTCCAAGCGGGCCGGGGCCAACAACACGGACCACAAGACCGCGGACCTGTGCTGGGGCTCGGAGAACGCCACCCTCTCGCTGGGCGGCTCGACCACCGAGCTGGTGTGGGACAAGGACAAGGGTCCGCTGGGCTCCGACGGCAAGCCCGTCGGCCAGTGGTTCACCGCCAACGGTGACGGCTCGAAGATCGAGCGCATCAAGGACACGTCCAAGGACCCGCGCTCGGGCCTGAAGGACGCGGACGGCGAGTACTGGGTCGTCACCACCAAGGACGGCACGCGCTATCACTTCGGTCTGAACAAGCTCCCGGGCTGGTCGGACAACGGCACCGCCGCCGACGACCCGTACACCGACTCCGTCCTCGCGGTCCCGGTGTACGGCAACCACTCCGGAGAGCCCTGCTACGCGGGCACGGGTACCACCAACTGGAAGAACTCGTCCTGCCTCCAGGCCTGGCGCTGGAACCTCGACTACGTCGAGGACATCCACGGCAACGCGATGTCCCTCTGGTACGCGCGCGAGCAGAACTACTACGCGAAGAACTTCTACTTCAAGGGCCCGGTCAAGTACCACCGCGGCGGCTACCTGAAGCACATCTACTACGGCCAGCGCAAGGACTCGATCTTCTCCGCGGAGGCCCCGGCGCGCATCGGCTTCACCGTCGCCGAGCGCTGCTTCCCCGAGGCGGGCCTGACCTGCACGGACGCCAACGACGAGGTCGACCACTTCACGGACAAGGACCCGGGCAAGTACCGCATCTGGTACGACACCCCGGCCGACCTGAACTGCAAGGCCGTCACCTCGACGTACACCCGCAAGTGCTGGAACGCCGGTCCGACGTTCTGGACCCGCAAGCGCCTGGACAAGATCACCACCTCGACGCAGCGTCTCACCGACACCACCGCGCGTCAGGTCGTCGACGAGTACCAGCTCAAGCAGAGCTTCCCGGTCCTGAAGACCGGCGCCAACACGGCGCTGTGGCTGGAGTCGATCCAGCGCACCGGCTACGGCCGGAAGGGCACCATCGACACGTCGGTGAAGCTCAACGCGGTGCGGTTCGAGTCGAACTCCGACGACATGCCGAACCGCGTCTACCGCGGCGACCCCGCGACCGACCCGCGGCCCGGCTTCTCGCGTCTGCGCATCGCCCGCGTCGTCAATGAGTACGGCGGCGAGACGGCCGTCACCTACAAGCCCCGTACGCCCGACTGCACCGACAGCACCAAGCTGCCGGGCAAGACCGAGACCGCCGCGCTGAAGTCCAACACCCGACTGTGCTACCCGGTGTTCTGGCACCCGGACGCCGAGGTCGAGGACATCGACTGGTTCAACAAGTACGTGGTCGACACGATCGAGGAGCTGCCGAACGTTCCCGGCTCGTACTCGACGCTGACGGCGTACGACTACAAGAACGCCGGCTGGAAGCTGGCCGAGGCCGAGTTCTCGAAGAAGTCCACCCGGACCTACTCGCAGTTCGCCGGCTTCGAGCAGACCACGGTCACCACGGGTGAGCGCAAGGCAACGGCCGACAGCGGTGAGGGCACCAGCCCCGCCGAGGACGTCCCCGGCGCCGAGGGCCCGAAGACCAAGGCCGTCACCCGCTTCTACCGCGGCATGGGCGACACCGTCCCCGTGAAGGACATCCACGGCAACGCGATCACGTACAAGGGCGAGCCCGTGTACGACCGCGAGGCCTTCGCCGGTCGAATCCTGGAGGAGCTCACCTACACCAATGCGACGGACGCCGACACGAACTGGCTGACCCGCGGCATCACCATCCCGGAGGCGACCGAGCTCGCCAGCCGTGACCTCGGCGACGGGCTCAAGCCGCTGAAGGCCTGGCGGGTCACGGAGCCCGAGGAGATCGCGTACACCAAGTCGTCGGGCTGGAACGCGGACGACCCGCGCACGCTGCGGTCCGTGAAGACGACGACGACCTACGACCCGACGTACGGACTTCCGACGCTGGTGGAGTCGCTGGGCGACACCGGCAAGAGCGGTGACGAGTCCTGCACCAAGTCGGAGTACGTCCACCAGACGGCGAAGAACCTGATCGGTCTGAGCAAGCAGGTACTGACCTCGCCGACGCTCTGTGCGAACGCCAACTGGGCCGACCTCGGCTCGCTGGCCGGCGCCCACCGCACGGCCTACGACGGCACGGCGTACGGCACCGCACTCGGCGCCTCGACCCGTGGTCTGGCCACCGAGGCGTGGTCGCTCAACGGCACCGGCACCGGCTTCCAGACCACTGGCACGCGGGAGTTCGACGCCGTCGGCCGGGTGGTCAAGGAGACCCCGGCGGACCAGCTGACCCAGCCGACCCCGAAGTCCGCGACGATCAAGTACGAGTCCATCGGGCCGGCCACGGGCCAGGTCTTCAAGGTCACCCTGACCAATGTGCTCGGCCACGTCCAGACACAGGAGCTGGAGCCGGGCCGCTCGGTCACCGTCAAGACGACCGACGCCAACAACCACGTCAGCGAGGCCGCGTACGACCCGATGGGCCGGCTGGCCGAGGCATGGGCCCCGGGTCGTACCCCGGGTTCGGGCGTGCCGGACTTCCGGGCCGAGTACGTCGTTCCGGCCGAGGAGATCGACCCGAACGACCCGGACGGCGGCAAGACCCGCAAGCCTCCGTACGTCATCACGTACGCACGTGGCTACGAGGACCGGATCGAGAAGTCCGTCACGATCTATGACGGTCTGGGTCGCGAGCGGCAGTCTCAGGAAGAGGCGGACGGCGGCGGCCGTCTGATCACCGACACGCTGTACAACAATGCCGGTGAGGTCTACCAGACCAACAACGCCTACCTGAACCAGGACGCCCCGAGCGGTGAGCTGTTCACCCCGCTGGCGGACACCACCATCCCGAACATCACCCGGTACAAGTACGACGGTCTCGGCCGCGTGCTCGAGGAGATGCCGGTCCTCAAGGTCAAGCTCGAGGGCACGACCGAGGCCATCTCGCAGGAGGTCCCGGAGAAGGCCGTTCGCTACGAGTACGGCCCTGACTGGTCGAAGGTCATCCATCCGCAGGGCGACTCGTCCTACCGCGTCTGGACCGACGCGACCGGCCGCACCGTGCGCACGGACACCTTCAACCCGGCGGCGCCCGAGTACACCCTGCCGACGGGCGACAAAGAGCGCTACACGTCGACGCGTTACGAGTTCGACGAGCGCAGCCAGGTCGTGAAGGCGATCGCGTCGGAGGATAAGACTCATCCGTGGTCGTGGACGTACAACCACAACGGCCAGATATTGACGTCGACGGACCCTGACTCGGGCACGAGCCGCACCACGTACGACGCCTTCGGCCGGGTCCAGCTGACCGAGAACGACCGTGGCGTCAAGGTCTGGACCGGTTACGACGAGCTGTCGCGGCCGAAGGAGACGCGCGAGCTCGGCGCTTCCGGCAAGCTGCTGTCCTCGTTCACGTACGACAGCGTTCCAGGCGGCAAGGGCATGCCCGCCACCGCGACCCGGTACACCGACGGCGAGGCGTACACGCAGACGGTCAACGGCTACACGAAGGAATACCAGCCGACCTCGACCACGCTGTCCCTGCCGGCGTCCATCGTCAGCACCTGGGGTCTGCACAAGGACTACAGGTACGACTACACGTACAACGACCGCGGCATGCTGGACGAGACGACCCTCCCTGCGGTCGGCAAGTTCGCCTCCGAGAAGATGGTCGTCCGCTACAACAAGGACGGCAAGCCGGTCACCATCTCCGGCAAGGACTGGTACGGCTCGGAGACGATCTACTCCCCGTACGGCCACGTCCTGCGCTCCACTCTCGGCGCCATGCCGTACCGGGTGTGGACGCAGAACACCTTCGACGAGTCGAGCGGTGAGCTCACCGAGCAGTCGGTCTACCGTGAGAAGGGCGGACGCGACGACACCACCGCCGACCGGACCCTCGTCCCTGGCAACCTGGTCTCGAATCGGGCGTACGGTTACGACCCGGCCGGCAACATCACCTCCATCCAGGAGAAGTCCACCGGGATCGCGGAGCGCCAGTGCTTCGTCTACGACCCGCTGGGCCAGCTGAAGTCGGCCTGGACCTCCAAGGACCAGGACACCTGCGTCAACCCCCGGAACCCGGACGGCACCCTCAACAAGAACGCCGACGGCACTCTCCGGGTCACCGCGGGCGCGGACAGCTCCGGCTACTGGCAGGAGTACGAGTACGACCTGCTCGGCAACCGCACCAAGCTGACCGAGAACGACCTCAGCGGTGACACCACCAAGAACGCGGTCACCACGTACGCGTACGGCAAGAACGCTGCCAAGGACCAGCCGCACACGCTGACCAAGGTGACGAAGAAGTACAAGACGCCGGCCGGTGCCGAGGTGACCGCCGAGGCGACCCGGCTGTACGAGCTCACCGGTGAGACCAAGAACATCACCTCGGTCGAGAACGGGGACAAGCAGGAGTTCAGCTGGACGCACGACGGTCTGGTTGACCGGATCACCGGTACAGGCACAGGCGGCAAGACCCCGTACGTCGGTCTCGGCCAGAAGTGCCTGGACCTGAAGTCGGGCGCCGGCGCGGCCGGTCAGCCGATCCAGCTGTACGCCTGTAACAGCTCGGTGGCGCAGAACTTCAAGTTCACGCCCACCCCGAGCACGGCGACGGCGCCGCAGAGCGACCCCAACGAGGGCTCGCTCTCGGTGTACGGCACCTGGTGCCTCCAGCCGACCTCCAACGCGGCCGGTGCGGCGGTGCAGATCCAGAAGTGCGGCACCACGGCCGCGGCGGTGACCGCCCAGGAGTTGCGGCGCACCGCCTCCGGCCAGCTCATCCACCTCGCCTCCAACCTGTGCCTCGCGGTCCAGGGTGCGGCGAACGTGAACGCGACGCCGATCGTGCTCGCCTCCTGTGACACCGCGTCCACGGCCCAGCAATGGCTGCCGCAGAACGACACCCGTCACGTCTACGGCCCCGGCGGCATCCGCCTGCTCACGATCAAGGGCAAGCAGGCCACGCTCCACCTGGGTGAGGCCGAGGTCACCGTTCAGCAGGGCGGCGTCCTGGTCAGCACCCAGCGCACCTACACGGTTCCGGGTGGTGCGATCCTGCGCCGTGCCTATGGCACCGGATCGGATGTCCTGGAGGCCGCGACCACGGACCACCAGGGCAGCGTGTACACGGAGGTCGCCCTTTACGGCGGCCAGTCGGTGCGCGTCCGTAAGCAGGACCCCTTCGGCAACGAGCGCGGCACCGCGGGTGCCAACCTCCAGACGCATAGGGGATTCCTCGGCCAGACCCGGGACGACTCCTCCGGCTACCAGCCGCTGGGCGTCCGCTTGTACGACCCGGTGGTCGGACGCTTCCTGTCCGTCGACCCAGTGCTCGATCTGAACGACCCGCTGCAGTCGAACGGGTACGGCTACGCGCACAACAACCCGGTCACGTACTCCGACCCGACCGGACTCGCGATCAGCCTGACCGCATCGGAGAAGGCCGCGGCCCTCGCCGGCGCCGGTCTGTCCGCGGCCCAGGTCGCGCAGGCCCAGGCGATGCAGGGCAAGTCCCTCACCTCGGTCATCCTCGCCGTGGCGTGGGAGACGCTGAAGGACTTCATCGGCATCAACGACGCCATGGCGTGCTTCGGCGGTGACATGTGGTCCTGCGTCGGCCTCGTGGTCGATGCCGTCCCGTGGTTCAAGCTCGGGAAGATCCCGTCCCTTGTCAAGGCGGTCAACCGCACGATCGAGGCCGTCAAGGCCTTCAGGGCGGCAAAGAAGGCGGCCGAGGCCGTGCTGAAGGCGGCCAAGGCGGCCGAGGCAGCCGCACTACGGGCCAAGAAGGCCGCCATCGAGAAGGCCAAGAAGGAGGCAGCCCAGAGAGCGAAGAAAAAGGCGGCGGAAGCCGCGAAAAGGCGGGCTGACGCAGCGGCCGCCGCGAAGCGTAAGACGGGTAACCCCGTCCAGAAGCAGTCCCAGGCCAAGTCCGCGCCGAAGTCCTCTTCGCAACCCCCGTCCAGCAAGGGCGGCGGAAGCAAGAGCTCCGGAGGCGGAGGCGGAGGCGGCGGCAAGTCCGGTGGATCTTCCCGTAGCAACGGCGGCTCCAGCGGAAGCGGCGGCTCCGGCAAGGCAGGCGGCGACGGCGGTTCCTGCCCGATCAACAACAGCTTCGTGCCCGGCACGAAGGTGCTGATGGCCGACGGTTCCACCAAGCCGATCGAGAAGGTCAAGACGGGTGACAAGGTCGTCGCGACCGACCCCAAGACCGGCCAGACGCGGATCGAGACGGTCACCGCGCAGATCAAGGGCCAGGGCCTCAAGCACCTCGTCAGCATCACCATCGATCTCGACGGCAAGAAGGGCACGCAGACGGCCCAGGTCACCGCGACCGACGGCCACCCCGTCTGGGTCCCTGCGCTCGGGCGCTGGGTCAAGGCGACTGACCTGAAGTCGGGCCAGTTGCTCCAGACCAGCAGCGGTACGCGCGTGCAGATCACCGCTGTCCGGCGCTGGACCGCCCCGGCTGCCACCGTTCACAACCTGACGGTGTCCGACCTCCACACGTACTACGTACTGGTGGGAGATGCCTCAGTCCTCGTCCACAACTGTGGTAATGGTGGCGGTGAGATCGACTACGGATCCATCGACGCTGATGGCCGTCGTTCCGGGATTGTCGCCATCGTCACGCCCGAAATGATCGGCACGGGCACCAAGGCGACGCAACGGATGGCGAAGAACCTTCCTGGTTTCGTGAGCGGAGCCAACGGGGACGCTCGTGGACATCTCTTGCCTGCGGCGCTCGGTGGCGCGGGTAATGTGCCGGAAAACTTCGTGAGGACGACTGCGGCAATCGACAACGGCGTCATGAACGAATTTGAGAAGAAAATCGCCGAGTATGTTTCCGGTGGCGGGGGGCGTACGATCATGTACGCCAGCACGCCGCTGTACCATCCGGGAAGCAACGTCGCCTACGCGGTGCATATCGAAGCATTCGACGATACGGGGTGGTCCATGGTGAACACCTTCCACCAGTAGGCATCAACGGCTGACGTCCGTCCACGACGGGCGCCACTGATCGGGCAGGGCTTCATCAGAAGCCCTGCCCGTTCGCCGTTACCGGCGCCAGGTGTACGAGCCTGGCGCCGTTTCTTCCACCTCGCTCGGCCAAGCGGTCAGCACCTTCTTGAGCAGGTCGCGCTGTTCGTCGATCCAGTCGCTGTCCAGAGCGAGGGGAACGGATACCCGTACCCCGCTTCCGGATCCATCCTCGGCGGAGACCGTGATGTCCCCTTTCTGGTCACCGGAGATCTCGACCCCGAGCGTCGGCCCGTTCCCTTGGTCCAGCCACTCAGCGTCGTGCCCCTGCTCCAGGGAGTCGAGGCAATCGGCCCATTCTGCCAGGTAGCGGTGCGGGAGGTGGATGTTGAGTTTTCCGGTGGCGAAGCTGGTCTCGATAAGAATCTCGGCGTCCAGCAGGTCGTGAAGAGGGAGAACCCCGGGTGAATGACGACCGAGAACATGAATGCGGAACGAGTTGAAGCCGTCCGAAAGTTTGATCAGATCCATGAGGCGATAGTGCCAGCGTACGGCGCGGTTGTCAGATGCGATGCGGCTTGCCAGCAAGGGACCCAAGCGGTGCGCGCGGCTTTCGGGCCGCGGGACAGCTCGAAAGATCAGACGGGGTTCACCCGCCGGGGTCCCTGTGGCCGGTCGACTCGACACTCGATCGCTACTGCCCCCGCCCCTCCTTCTCCAGCCGCAGCGCCTCCTCCATCACCGCCCGCGCGATCGGCGCCGCGCTCCCGCCCCCGCTGATGTCCGTGCGGTCGGCCGAGGCGTCCTCCACCACCACCGCGACCGCGACCGCCGGCTGGGCCGAGTCCTTCGCCTGGGCCCAGGCGATGAACCAGGCGTAGGGGGTGCCCGTGTTGCCCAGGCCGTGCTGGGCCGTGCCCGTCTTGCCGCCGACGCGGGCGCCGGGGATCGCCGCGTTGGTGCCGGTGCCCTCCTCGACCGCGCGGACCATCAGGTCCTGGAGGCGGGTCGCCGTGGAGGGGCGCATGGCCTGGCGGTAGGTGCGGCGGCCGGTGGTGTGGACGGTGGTGCCGCCCGCGGTGGTGGTGCGCTCGATCAGGTGGGGGTGGGCGATCTCGCCGTTGTTGGCTACGGCGGCGGCGACCAGCGCCATCTGGAGCGGGGTGGCCGTCGTGTTGAACTGGCCGATGGAGGACAGGGCCAGCTGGTCCGGGCTCATGTCGGTGTCGAAGTTCGACCTTGCCACCCACGACGGGATCCGCAGGCCCGGGTCGTTGAAGCCGAAGTTCCCGGCGGCCTCCACCATCTTCTCCAGGCCCACCTTCACGCCGAGGCCCGCCATCACCGTGTTGCAGGACCACCGGACGGCGTCGGCGAGCGAGGCGTCCTCGCAGCCGCGGGCCTCGTTCGGGAGCACCTGGCGGGTGCCGGGCAGGACGAAGGGGTCCGGGGTGTCGGTCGGGGCGTCGGGGTCCGTCACCACGCCCGCGTCCAGGGCCGCCGCCGCCGTCACGATCTTGAACGTGGAGCCGGGCGGGTACGTCTGCCGGAACGCCCGCGCCAGCATCGGCTGGTTCGGGGAGGTGGTCAGCCGCGCCCAGGCGTCCTTCACGCCACGATCCGTCCCCGAAAGCAACCCCGGGTCGTACGAGGGGGACGACACCAGCGCGAGGATCCGGCCGCTCGACGGCTCGATCGCCGCGACCGCGCCCCGCTTGCCGTCCAGGCCCCGGAAGGCAGCCTCCTGCATGCGGGCCCGGATCGTGGTGATCACGTCCCCGCCCGGCTGGAGCCCGCGGCTCACGTCGTTCCACAGGGGCAGCGGGGCGAGCATCGGATCGGTGCCGGACAGGACGGCGTCCTCGGCGTGCTCGACCAGAGTGGTGCCGTACGTCTGGGAGGCGTAGCCGGTCACCGGCGCGTACAACGGCCCCTGGGTGTACGTCCGTTCCCAGCGCAGCTGCTGGCCGCTGTCGCGCGAGCCGGTCACCGGGCGGCCGTCCACGACGATCTCGCCGCGCGGCTGGCCCCAGCGCGTGATGGCGATCCGGCGGTTGGCCGGGTTGTCGTCCAGCTCGCCCGCCTCGATCACCATCACCCGGGCAGCGTTGAGGAGCAGCGCCACCAGGAGGACCAGGCACAGGGCGGCCGCCCGCCGGATGTAGCGGATCACCGTGCGTACCTCATCTCGCGTCCTCCACTCGTGCGTCCTCCACGATCGGGGCGATCACCCCGGTGTCGGCCGTGTCCGGGCGCGGGGCCCGCGCCGAGTCGGAGACCCGGACGAGCAGCGCCACCATCACCCAGTTGGTGACGACGGAGGAGCCGCCCTGGGCGAGGAACGGCATCGCCATGCCGGTCAGCGGGATCAGCCCCATCACCCCGCCCGCGATCACGAAGACCTGGAGCGCGAGGATCGAGGCGAGGCCGATGGCGAGCAGCCGGCCGAAGGGGTCGCGCAGCGCGAGGCCGGCGCGGTAGCCGCGGGCCACGATCAGCGCGTACAGCAGGAAGAGGGCCGTCAGACCCACCAGGCCCAGCTCCTCGCCCGCCGTGGCGAGGATGAAGTCGGACTTGGCGGCGAAGCCGATGAGGACCGAGTGGCCGAGGCCGAGGCCCGCGCCCAGCATCCCGCCGGCGGCGAACGCGAACAGGGACTGGGCGAGCTGGCCGGGCCCGTCGCCCGCCCGGATCGAGGCGAAGGGGTCGAGCCAGTCCTGCACCCGGCCGTGGACGTGCGGTTCGAGGGAGCCGACGAGGAAGGCCCCGGCGGCCGCGAGGACGAGTCCCACCGCGATCCAGCCGGTGCGGCCGGTCGCCACGTACAGCATGATCACGAACAGGCCGAAGAAGAGCAGTGAGGTGCCGAGGTCCCGCTCCAGGACCAGGACGCCGACGCTCAGCACCCAGATCGCGACGATCGGGCCGAGCACCCGGCCGGTGGGGAACTGCAGCCTCCACACCTTCCGCCCGGTGTGGGCGAGCGCGGTGCGGTTGGCGGCCAGGTACGCGGCGAAGAAGACCGCGAGCAGGATCTTCGCGAACTCGCCCGGCTGGAAGGAAAGACCGCCGATCCGGATCCAGATCTTGGCACCGTTCACCGCCGGGAAGAAGATCGGCAGGATCATCAGGCCGAGCGCGGTGGCCACGGACAGATACGCGTACCGCTGGAGCACCCGGTGGTCGCGCAGCACCACCACCACCACGATGAACAGGCCCACGCCCAGCGTCGACCAGACCAGCTGCGTCGGCGCGGCCCGGTCGCCGGGCGTCTCCAGGTCGAGCCGGTAGATGAGGACCAGGCCGAGCCCGTTGAGCAGGACGGCGATCGGCAGCAGCAGCGGGTCGGCGTACGGGGCGCGCAGCCGGACGGCGAGGTGGGCGAGGAGGGCGAGCAGTCCGAGGCCGGCGCCGTAGCGGGCGGCGTCCTGCGGCACGGCGCCGCTGCGGGCGAGGCCGACCTCGGCGTAGCCGTAGACGGAGATGAGCACGGCGCCGACGAGCAGGGAGAGCTCCACACCGCGGCGCTTCGGGACGAGCACCCCGGGCGGGGGCGCGTCCTGGGCGGGTCTCGCGTCCGTCGGCGGCGCTGCGGTCATGGTCCGCAACGTAGCAAGCAGTAAGCCTTATGTCCCTTTTGTGTGACGGTGCGCCGTGCCGTCGCTGCGTCGGTTCCGTGCGGCCCCGTCGGCCCGCTCGGCCTCGTCGGCCCGCTCGGCCCCGTCGGCCCGCTCGGCCTCGTCGGGCCGCCCGGCCTCGTCGGCTCCGTCGGCGCCGTCGGTCGTGCCGGTGGTGCCGGCGCCGTCGGTGGTGCCGGTGGTGCCGGCGCCGTCGGCGCCGTCGGTGGTGCCGGTGGTGCCGGTGGTGCCGGGGTCGGTGAGCCGTACGTACTCCGGGAGCGTCAGCCGGGCCACGGCACCGCCGCCCTCCTCCGCCGGCGCGTTGGCGAAGACCAGCTCGGCGCCGATCGCCGCCGCCTGGCCCACCGCGATCGTCAGGCCGAGCCCGTGGCCCTTGCCGCCGCCCTCCGTACGGAAACGCTGCGGACCCGCGTCGAGGAGGTAGTCCGGGTAGCCGGCGCCGTGGTCCCGCACCGTCACCACCGGGCCGTCCACGGTCAGCACCACCGGCGCGGCCCCGTGCTTGTGCGCGTTGGCGACGAGGTTGCCGAGCACCCGTTCCAGGCGCCGCTTGTCCGTCTCCACCGTCGCCCCGCGCACCACCCGCACCTCCGTGTCGGTGCCGGAGGCCCGCACCACCCGCTCGGCGAGCGGGCCCAGGTCGTGCACCGCCAGGTCCACCCGCTCGGTGCCCGCGTCGAGCCGGGAGATTTCCAGAAGGTCCTCGGTGAGCGCGCGCATCGCCCTCACCCGGTCCCGCACCAGCTCCGAGGGCCGGCCCTCGGGCAGCAGTTCGGCGGCGGCCGAGAGGCCGGTGAGCGGGGTGCGCAGCTCGTGCGCCACGTCCGCCGTGAACCGCTGCTCGCTCTGCAGCTTGCGCTGGAGCGAGGACGCCATGGTGTCGAGGGCTCCGGAGACCGTGGCCACCTCGTCCTGGTGCCGCGAAGGGTCCCGGGTGCGCGGATCGCCCACGCGCGCGTCCAGGTCGCCCGCGCTGATCCGCCGGGCCACCCGCGCGGTGGCGTGCAGCCGCCGCGTGACCCGGCTGACGGCGAAGGCGCCGACCAGCAGGGTCGCCCCGATGGCGAGCAGGGAGGAGCCGAGGATGGAACGGTCGAGCCCGTCGATGGTCTCGGCGCTCTGCGTGTGGTCGACCCGTACGGCAAGGGCGCGCCCGTCCGCCGGGCCCGCCGCCCACATCGTCGGACGGCCCTCGTGCTCGCTCACCATGGTGCCCCGCTCGCCGCGCACCGCGAGCGCCCGCAGTTCGGCGGGCAGCCCGTCCGGGTCCACGCCGGCGAAGCGGGGGAGCGGCTCGCCCGACTCGTAGAGCCGCACGACCTCGCCGAGCCGGGTCAGCGCCTTCTCGCGCGAGTCCCGGACCGTCTCGCCGGCCACCGAGACGTGGACGAGGGTGCCGAGCAGCGCGGCCAGCGCGCAGCACATGACGGTGATGAAGACCGCGGCCTTCCAGGTGAGGGTCGCGGTCCAGGCGGGCAGCCGGAACCGGCGGGGGCGGGGGCGGGGACGAGCGCGGTCGAGTGTGCTCGCGCGGGGGCTGTTCGGGCGAGGGTCGCTCGGGTCGCGGGAGCCGCCGGGGCGGTGGGACGCGCTCGGACGGGGCCGGTCCGTACGGGTACGGGCGGCACCCGGTCGACGGCGCTTCGGGCGGAGGCCGCTCGGGCGGGGGCGGGTCACGGGCCGGCCTCCGGTGGCACCGGGGCGGGGGCGGTCGTGGCCGAGGGGCTGACGAACTCCGGCGCCGGGACGACCGAGACGCCCGAGCCGGGCGGCTTGACCCGGACGATCTCGTCCCGGGCCGGCAGCATCGAGCCCTGCTGCTCGTCCCAGGACCACGCGGTCCGGTACTCGTAGCCGGGGATGCCCGCCGAGCCGGCCCGGATGATCAGGTCGCGGCCGGCCAGCTCCACGCTGACCACCTGGTCGGCCGTGGACATGATCCGGGTCAGGCCGCCGTGCTCGGCGACGTAGACGCGGACGGCGACCTGCTGCTCGGGCATCCGGATGCCGACGATCAGCTCGTCACGGCCGTTTCCGGTGAGGTCGCGGTAGTACGGGGCGAGGACCGGGCAGCGCGCGCGGTCGGTGCCGCAGCGCTCGATGGCCCGCACCGTCTCCGCGTACAGGGCGTCGGCACCGGAGCGGTCCTCGCGGTGCCCGCGCACCTCGGCCTGGAGCACGGCGACGGGGTCGACGGCGTGGACGTCGTTGTCCGGGACCTCGATGCCGGGAACGCGCTCGGTGTCGGTCTCGCCGTAGTCGAGCGGCGGACTGGTCGCGGGCGGCAGATCGGGCCACAGCCGGACCGGGCCGACGGCGGCGGGGGCGCGGCCGGCGCTCTCCAGTCCGGCCTCCTGCCCACAGCCGGTGAGCACGAGCGCGAGGGCGCACACCGCCAGGGTGGGCAGGGCCGTGGCGGCGAGGGCGTGCACTCCGCGCGATCTCACTCTGCTCCTCGGGCGTGGGGCGGGCTCGGGACGATCGGTCTCCCCGTAGACCTTATTCGCAGGGAAGTCCCTTTTGTCCACTGGGTGGGTCTCCCACCGCACGCCCCCGAGGGAGCCCGGCCCCGAGCGCCACGCAGAGCCGACGCCCTTGCACGAGAACCGAGGCCCCCTATCGCAGGGGCGACGCCCTTACGACAGAACCGAAACGCCTACCGCAGAGCCGACGCCCTTACGGCAGGACCGAGGCCCCTATCGCAGGGCCGACGCCCTTGCGCCAGAACCGAGGCCCTTCACGAAAGGCGCCGCTCCATCTGGTCCAGGGCCGCCCGGCACAGGGTGAGCAGCTTCTCGTCGTCGTGGACGTCGTGGGAGCCCGCGCCGTCCTCACGGGCGTTGTGGCGTCGTCTTCGGGCCAGCTCGGCGCGGATCGCCGGCTCCGCCTCGCCCGCCGCGGGGCCCATCTCCGCCAGGCACTCGGCCACCGCCACCCGGGCGTGCCGGTTCTCCTCCCAGGCCGCGAGCAGCACCGGCAGCACCGCCGCCGCGTCGCCCTCGACCCGCCACAGCGCCGCCGCCGAACGCACCCGCACCCACAGGTCACGCGACGCGAGGCCCGCCCCCAGCGCGGGAGCCGCCCCGGCCGCCGCCGGGCCGATCGCGCCCAGGGCGCGGGCCGCCGCGCACCACTCGGCGCCCGTCGCGCCCGGCCGCAGCCACCGCCCCAGCGCGGCGAGGGCCTCGTCGAGCGAACCGTCCAGCGACCACACCGCCCGCGCCGCCATCGACGAGACCGCCGCCGACTCGGAGGCGAGCAGCCGCCGCGCGTCCGGCAGCGCCTCCTCCCGGGCCACCGGGCCGAACATCGCCAGCGTCCGCAGACACGCCTCCCGCACCCAGTCCCGACGGTTCGGCGGCGCCCCCCGCAGCACCCGCAGCACCTCCGGCAGTGCCTGCGCGCCCCGGACCGACGCCAGCGCGAACAGCAGCGGCGCCGCCCGGTCGTACAGCAGGTCGTCCAGCTCCACCTCGCCCAGCCGGCGCCGCAGCACCGGGGCGAGCGGCAGCGCGGCCGGGCCGAGCGCGTCCACCGCGTACAGCAGCTCCCGCCGCACCTCCCGCTCCTCCAGGGCCCGCGCGAGCAGCGGGATCGCCCGGGCGTCACCGGCACGGGCGAGGGCGAGCAGCGCCCCGCCGCGGCCGGCCCGCGCACCGGGACCGGGCAGCCCGAGCGGCCCCGCCGGCGCGGCGGCCAGGCGCGCCGCCAGGGCGTCCGAGGCCGGTCCCGCCAGCTCGAAGAGCCGCTCCAGGAAGGACGTGGCGGCCTCGCGGAGCCGCGGCTCCGGGTCGCTCAGCTGCTCCCCGACGAGCCGCACCACCTCCTCGTACCGTCCGCGCCACACCCTGATCAGCCCGCCGCACAGCCAGATCGCGTCCGAGCGCTGTCCCCAGTCGGGGCTGCGCAGCTGGGCCAGGATGAGCGCGATGCGGTCGTCGACCCGGTCGTCGAGGGCGGTGTGGAGCGTACGGAGCAGCTCCTCCGTCCACGGCGTGGGGCGGCCCGCCGAGTGCTCCTCCAGGAGCTCGCGGACCTGGCCGATCAGGGTCGGGCTGGCCGTCCGCGGGGTCTCGGCGGGGCGGTCGGGCGGCGCCGAGCGCACCTCGTCGAGCAGGACGGTGACCCGCTCCACCACGTCCGCGGGGATCCGGGCCGGCGCGCACCGGGCGAGCTGGGCGAGGGCCGCGAGCCGCAGCCCGGGCGCCTGCGCGGCCCGCGACAGCCAGCCCAGCCAGTCCACGGTCTCGGCGCGCAGCGACTCGTGCCGCAGCGCGATCCGGCCCACCGCGGCGACCAGCGCGAGCCGCACCTCCGTGTCCCGCTCGACGGTGAGCCGCTCGCGCAGCAGGTCGAGCACCCGGGCCGGGTCGGAGTGCAGGGCGGCCAGCGCGCACGGCGCCGCGAGCCGCACCTCGGGGTCGGGGTCGTCGATGAGCCCGAAGAACACGTCGGCGCCGGCCGCGACCGCCGCGGCGGCCATCGCGTAGTTCGCCGCCGGTATGAACTCCTCGTCGTCCGGGTCGAGTTCGTCCAGCTCCTCCTCGTCGCTGAGGTCGAAGCCGCCGATGCTGGTGAGCAACTCGACGATGCCGCCACGGTCCTGGACGGTGGGGTCGGCGACGAGTTCGAGGAGGAAGGGGATGCAGGCCAGCGTGGAGTCGTACACGTCGCCCTGGTGGTGGACGGCCCCGTACATGCCGTCCAGGGCGTTCTCCCGCTCGGCCGGATCGTCGGAGGCGAGCCCGCGCAACAGCTCCGGCACGTCGTCCGCGGGGCCGTACGCATGCCCCAACGAGGCCCAGTCGACCTCCTCGATCCCCGTCAGCATGCCAGGCCGCCTTCCCCGTGAGCCCTGTACCAGGCAGCAAGTGTGCACCAACGCACGGACAACAAGGACCCGCCTGCGGGACGCGGTGCCGCAAGCCCCGCGCGGCCGCTCGCTTTGCGCCACGCACGGGTCCGCACACCGCCCCGCGCGGCCCCCGACGGGCCCCGGACCGGCCGTTCCGACGGCGTCGCCACGCGCCCCGGCGTGATCGTGACCGCAGCTCGGCGCCGCTCGACCGGCACTGTTGCGCACCGGCGCGCACAACGGGGCGCCCGGCGCGGGCGCCCGGGGAGTTTGTCCGGAACGGAGCGTCGGGGAGGGGGAGTCGATATCCGGCCGCCGAGGTCGTTACCGGCCGGGACGGGCGGGGGCGGGCCTGGGTGGGGTCTCCGGCGGCGGGTCCTGCGGTGGCGGGTCCCCCTGTGGCGGGTCCAGGTCCGGGGCCGCCTCCGGTGCCGTGTCCTGCGGCGGTGGTTCCTGCGGTGGTGGTTCCTGCGGTGCCGTGTCCTGTGGCGGTGGGTCCGGGCCTTCCTCCGGTGCCGCGTCCTCCGGTGGCGGGTCCGTCTCCCGTACGCGTACGAAGCGGGCGGTGTCCTGGCGGCCCGCGATCAGCCGCAGTTCCACGGCCAGTTGGCGGTCGAGCGGCCGGACCGGCCCGTGCTCCGGGTCGTTCACCGGCCTCGCGAGGAGACCCTCCGTCAGCTCGGCCACCTCGCGCGCCTGAGGGCCCGTCAGGCGCGGAGTGGTCCGCAGCCGCCGCCCGTCGGGCAGGCGCGCCAGCACGGCGTGCGGACGGTCCGGCGGCCCGAATACCCCTTCCAGCACGGCGTCTTGGGTGTCCGAGTGCCGGATCTTCCGCCAGGACCAGGTGTGGCCGGGGCGGTAGGTCGAGTTCCATGCCTTGGCCACGACGCCCTCGACGCCCGCCTCCCGCAGCGCGCCGAACCAGTCCCGGGCGGTCTCCTCGTCGTCCGTGGCCAGCACCCGCTGGAGCGGCGGCCCGGTGCCGGCGAGGGCCGCGCCGAGCAGCTCCCACCGCTCCCGCAGCGGCCGGCCCCGCAGGTCGTGGCCGGGCAGGGCGAGCAGGTCGAAGGCGATGTACGAGACGGGGACGCCGGCCCGCTCGCGCTCCCGGTGCGTGCGGAGCAGATCGGTGAAGCTCACCCGCCCCTCGCGGTACGCGCACAGCTCACCGTCCAGGACGATCCCGGCCGGCAGCCGCTCGCCCAGGTAGGCGGCGATGCCGGGGAACTCGCGCGCCAGATCGCGCCGGTTCCTGGACTGGAGGAAGACCTGGCCGTCCTCGAGGACGAAGGCGAGGGCGCGGAAGCCGTCGAGCTTGAGGGAGTACTGGAGCCCGCCGGGGACGCTGCCCTGCCGGGGGAGGTCGTCCGCCGCCTTCGGGCGCATCACCTCGACCGGCGGCCGGAGCACGACTCCCGCCCCGGCGTCGGGGCCGCGGGCGGGGCTCATGGCGTGGCTCCGGGGGGCGCCGCGGGCAGGGGTGCCGCCGCGGCGGGATCGAAGAGCGGGGCGAGCAGGTCGCCGTAGTCCTCCAGGCGGGGGGCGACGTCGTTCATGAGCAGCACCAGCGTCTCGGGGCTCGTGCAGCTCTCGACCTCCTCCCAGGTGACCGGCGCGGAGACGGCCGGGAGCCGGCGGGCCCGCAGGGTGTAGGGGGTGGCCGTGGTCTTGGCGGCGGCGTTCTGGCTGTGGTCGACGAAGACCTTCCCGGGCCGCAGGTGCTTGGCCATCCGGTGCACCACGAGCCTCGGCAGCTCCGCCTCCGCGTCCACCGCGAGCCGGCGGGCGTAGGCGGAGACCTGCTCGGAGGGCGTCGGCTCCAGGGGGACGAGGAGGTGCAGCCCCTTGGAGCCGGAGGTCTTCGCGTACGCCGTGAGGCCGTCGGCGGCGAGCCGTTCCCGCAGGTGGAGGGCGACCCGGCAGCATTCGACGATCGTCGCGGGCGGCCCCGGGTCGAGGTCGAGGACCAGCCGGTCGGCGACGGCGGGGGAGGCGGCCCGCCACTGGTGGGTGTGGAACTCCACGACCAGGTTCGCCGCCCACATCAGGGACGCCAGGTCCTGGATCACCACCTGACGGGCACCGGGGTCCTCGGAGCGGGGCATGGGGGCGGTGTTCACCCAGGCGGGTGTGCCGGGCGGAGGGTTCTTGGTGAAGAAGACCTGGCCGTCCGGGCCGTCCGGATAGCGCAGGAAGGAGACCGGGCGGTCGTGCAGATGCGGCAGGATCACGGCCTCGACGGTGGCGTAGTAGTGCAGCAGCTCGCCCTTGGTGGTGCCGGAGGCCGGGTGGATGACCTTGTCCAGGTTGCTGAGCGCCAGGCGCCGCCCCGCCACCTCTGTGATGGGCGTCATACGATGAGAATCCCACGAATTCGACCTATTCGTTATGAAAGGCACGAAAGCCGCATAAGCCGCACAAGCTGTAGAAGCTGGTAGAAGCTACGCGCGCTGGAGAAGGCGTGAAAGGGGATGAACCGTGCGATCCATCTGGAACGGGGCCATATCTTTCGGGCTCGTCAGCATCCCGATCAAGCTGGTCAACGCCACGGAGAGCCGGTCGGTCTCCTTCCGCCAGATCCACGCCGAGGACGGCGGCCGCATCCGCTACAAGAAGGTCTGCGAGCTGGACGGCGCCGAGGTCACCCAGGCGGAGATCGGCAAGGCGTACGAGGACGCCGACGGGACCATGATCCCGATCACCGACGAGGACCTGGCCGCCCTGCCCCTGCCCACGGCGAAGACGATCGAGATCGTGGCCTTCGTGCCGGCCTCGGAGATCGACCCGCTCCAGATGGACGCCGCGTACTACCTCTCCGCCAACGGAGTGCCGGCCGCCAAGCCGTACACCTTGCTGCGCGAGGCCCTGAAGCGCAGCGACAAGGTGGCGGTCGCGAAGTACGCGCTGCGGGGGCGGGAGCGGCTCGGCATGCTGCGGGTCGTGGACGACGTGATCGCCATGCACGGACTGCTCTGGCCGGACGAGATCCGCGCCCCGGAGGGTGTGGCGCCCGAGACGCCTGTGACGGTGCGGGAGGCCGAACTCGACCTGGCCGACGCGCTGATGAGCACGCTCGGCGAGGTCGACATCAGCACGCTCCACGACGACTACCGGGAGGCCGTCGAGGAGATGATCGCCGCCAAGGCGGAGGGCGGCGCGGGCCTCGCGCCCGCCGAGCCGGAGACGCGCGGCGGCGGCCAGGTGATCGATCTGATGGCGGCCCTGGAGAGCAGCGTGCGCGCGGCGAAGGAGGCCCGCGGCGAACCGGCCGAGGTGACCGAGCTGAGACCGCGGAAGAAGGCGGCCTCGCGGACGTCGGAGCCCAAGGAGACGGGCGCCAAGAAGTCGACGGCGAAGACGGCTTCCCAGAAGGCCGCCGCGGCACCGGCCCGGAAGTCGACGGCGAAGACGGCCAAGACGGCGTCGAAGACCACGGAGAAGGCGCCCGCCAAGTCCACGGCGAAGTCCACGGCCAAGTCCACGGCGAAGGCGGCGGCGAAGAAGCAGCCGGCGAAGAAGGCGACGCCGCGCAAGCGCTCGGCCTGACCTGACAGGAACCGGGGACGGGGGACAGGGACCAGGGGCAGGGGGCAGCCGGCCGGCGGACAGGGCTACGGGGGTACGGGGTCACTGAGTCACGCGGTTACGGGCTACGGAGTTACGGGGTTACCGAGCCACGGGGTTACCGAGTCACCGAGTCACCGGGTTCCGGGGGCGCGGGGTTACGGCGTCATGGCGGCACGGGTACGGTCGACGCTGCTGCCGCACCCTGGAGGACACCGAACCATGCAGGCCGAGGTCTGGCTCCTGGAACTCGACGAGACACCCGGAGCCGCGTTCCCCGCCGGGCTCGACACGACCGTCCTGGACGCGCGGGAACGCGAACGCGCCGCCGCCTTCGTACGGCCGGCCGACCGCACCCTGTACACGGCGGCGCACATCGCGCTGCGCACCGTGCTCGGCGGCCTCCTCGGCGAACGCCCCGGGGACCTGGCCTTCACCCGCGAGCCGTGCCCGTGCTGCGGCCTGGCGCACGGCCGCCCCGCCCTCGCCGTACCCGGCGGCGACCTCTCCGTACCGCCGCCGCTGCACTTCTCCCTCTCGCACACCCGCGGCATGGTCCTGATCGCCACGGC
This sequence comes from Streptomyces sp. NPDC126499, assembly GCF_040302485.1. Lineage (NCBI taxonomy): Bacteria > Bacillati > Actinomycetota > Actinomycetes > Kitasatosporales > Streptomycetaceae > Streptomyces > Streptomyces sp. NPDC126499. The sequence continues at coordinate 165,229 of NZ_JBEOUO010000004.1, forward strand.
TCCCGTCCCGGTCGGCGCGGACGTCGAGCTGCGGCCCGCGCCGGAGACCGTGGCCGACGTGCTGTCCGTCCTCCACCCCCGGGAGCGGGCCGACGTCGAGGCCGAGGAGGAACCGGGGCGGCGGGCCGCCGCGTTCGGCCGGATCTGGGCGCGCAAGGAGGCGTACCTCAAGGGCCTCGGCACGGGGCTCGGCCGCGCCGCGCACCTGGACGACCTGGGGGGTGACGGGGACGTCGGTGACGGCGGCGAGGGCGGTCACGGCCGCCATCCGGAGGGGTGGACGGTGTACGACCTGCCCTGCGGCCCGGCCCATCACGCCGCCGTGGCCCTGCGCTCCCCGCGCGCGACGACCCGGCCGCCGGCCCTGCACCACCTCTCGCCCGAGGCACTCGGCGACGGCGCGGTGCGGGGCGGCGCGGTGCCGGGCGGTGCGGTGCCGGGCGTTGCGGTCCCGGGCGGCGCGGCGCCCAGCCGGGCGTAACCCAGGGGCACCCTCCCCCCGCCCCTACCCGACCCCTGTACGACCCTCAGGGCGGTCAGCTCCCCGTATAACGGACGGAGTTGGCCGCCCTTCGGACAACTGATGGTCAAATCCTTGTTGCATACCTGTCAATCAGGGCTGCTCGCTGGCACGCTCACTCCCGCACCACCCCCCACACAGATCCCCCACGCGTAACAGCGAAGGAGCCCGCGTGACCCGCCAGCAGTCCTCGCACCGTCGTACCACCGCCCGAGCCGCCGCCCTGCTCGCATCGGCCGCCATGGTCGTCGTCGGAGCCCAGACCGGATCCGCCAACGCCGATGCCCAGGCGACCCAGGGTGCCCAGGTGACCCAGGGCGCCCAGGGCGCCCAGGCCCAGCGGGAGGCCGGTGCGACCGCGCTCGTGCTGACCGGCACCCAGCGCGCCGCCGCCATTCAGGAGGCCCAGTCCGGCGCGGCCGCCACCGCCAGGGCCATCGGCCTGTCCGGCCAGGAGAAGCTGGTCGTCCGGGACGTCGTCAAGGACGCGGACGGCACCGTCCACACCCGGTACGAGCGCACCTTCGAGGGCCTGCCGGTCCTCGGCGGCGACCTCGTCGTGCACCAGAAGAAGAACGGCGCCCGCTCCACCACCAAGGCGACCGGCGCCCGTATATCCGTGCCGAGCACGACGCCCGCCGTCTCCGCCGCCGCGGCGCGGACCGCGGCCCTGTCCTCCGCCGAGGTCGACGGGGAGAAGCCCACCACCTCCCGCAAGGTGGTCTGGGCGGCCACGGGCAAGCCGACCCTCGCGTGGGAGACGGTCGTCACCGGCCTCCAGCACGACGGCACCCCGAGCGAGCTGCACGTCATCACCGACGCGACCACCGGCAAGGAGCTCTACTCCTACGAGGCCATCGAGACCGGCGTCGGCAACACCCAGTACAGCGGCCAGGTCACGCTCGGCACCGCCCCCTCGTACAGCCTGACCGACACCGCCCGCGGCGGCCACAAGACGTACGACCTCAAGGGCGCCACCAGCGGCACCGGCACCCTCTTCACCAACTCCACCGACGTCTGGGGCAACGGCCTCCCCACCAACCGCGAGACCGCCGCCGCCGACGCCCACTACGGCGCGGCCGTCACCTGGGACTTCTACAAGAACGAGCTCGGCCGCAACGGCATCCGCGGTGACGGCGTCGCCGCCTACTCGCGCGTCCACTACGGCAACGCGTACGTCAACGCCTTCTGGTCCGACCAGTGCTTCTGCATGACGTACGGCGACGGCGCGAACAACGCCAGGCCGCTGACCTCCCTCGACGTGGCGGGCCACGAGATGACCCACGGCCTGACCTCCGCCACCGCCGGCCTGCGCTACAGCCGCGAGTCGGGCGGCCTGAACGAGGCCACCTCCGACATCCTCGGCACCTCCGTCGAGTTCTACGCGGCCAACAGCTCCGACGCCGGCGACTACCTCATCGGCGAGAAGATCGACATCCGCGGGAACGGCACCCCGCTCCGTTACATGGACAAGCCCAGCAAGGACGGCAACTCCGCCGACTACTGGTCCAGCAGCCTCGGCCGCCTCGACGTCCACTACTCCTCGGGCCCGGCCAACCACTTCTTCTACCTGCTGTCCGAGGGCAGCGGCACGAAGACCATCAACGGCGTCGTCCACAGCTCCCCGACCTACGACGGCTCGACGCTCGCCGGCATCGGCCGCCAGAAGGCCTACAAGATCTGGTTCAAGGCCCTGACCACCTACATGACCTCCTCCACCACCTACGCCGGCGCCCGCACCGCCACCCTCTCGGCGGCGACGGACCTCTACGGCGCGGGCAGCGCGGAGTACAACGCGGTGAACGCGACCTGGGCCGCGGTCAACGTCAAGTAGACGCAAGAGGGAGGGGGAGGGGCGGCGGCCCCTCCCCCTCCCCTACCTCCCACGGCCCCACTCGCCAGACAGTCAACTCCCGCGGTGCACAGTCCAGTCCAAGCCGTGCGCCCGTGAGGCACGTATCCGCCGAGCTCAACGCCCGTGGTGCACGGTCCCGTCGAGGTCCATGGTCGGATGCATCTTGATCGGCCCGTACTCGTCGACGTCGGAGGGACGCGGCATCTCCGGCCCGTCCGGCCCGAACCGGACCAGGCGCTCCACCCGGCAGATCCGGAAGAGCCGGCTGCCCACCCGGGCCTCGTCGGCCCGCCCGGCGGCCCGGAACTCCTCCCCGGCCAGCCGAAAGCGCTCGGCCTTGTCCTCCGGGTACTTGTAGATCCGGGCCCAGATGTCCGTCATCCCGGAGTAGAGCAGCCGCCGCGCCTCGTGCGGAGTCGGCTGCAGCCCGCCCCTCGGCTGCCACCCGGCCCCGTTCCGCTCGGCGACGCCGAACGTGACGGGCAGCAGGGCGATGTCGGGGTGGGTCTCGACGGCCCGGAGCGAATCGTTCCGTACGCGGGCGGGATAGCGGTCGCCGGTGTACGCGAAGGTACGCAGCCCCAGCTTCAGCGCCTCCTGGGTGAGGCCGTCCGTCCGCTCGGGGGTCAGCACGAACCCGAGGTCGGGCGAGGGCGGCCCGTTCCGGTCGTCCCACGAGGGCTCGGCCGGATCGGGGTCGGTCGGACGCGGCGGCTCGAGCCCGTCGTCCCCGCTCCGCGCGAACTCGTCGGCGCGCACGATCCGGTAGCGCTCGCCGACGGCCTCGACCTCGTTCACGGGCTCCTTCTCCAGGATCGCGACGGCCGCGAGCAGGTCCCGCCGCACCTCCGGATCATCGGTGTCGTCCTTGGCCCGGAACCACAGCAGCGAGTTCAGACTGTCCCGCGCCTCCTGCGGCATCCCGGCCCCGATCTCCCGGACGACCTCCCACCCCTGCCCCCGCTCCCGCTCGACCGCCACCCCGAACAGCGGCCCGCGCAGGGCGAGTCGGGGATACCGCAGCGAGGCCTCGACCCCGCTGGCCTCCTTGACCCACTCCACGGGATCGTCGCGCCCGACCATCTCCCGATGCGCCCGCTCGAGCCGTCGCTTCCAGTCATCAGCCATGCACGCATTGTGTCGACACCCGGCGCCCCCGCGCGAGGGAATCGGCCCAACTTCCCCGGTTGTTGGGATCGCGGTCCGGCGCATCCGACCGACCCGGGCGCCGCTGTCAGTGGCGGTACCTAGCATCCGGCCATGAGCATGATCGGTGAGTACTTCCGCGTGACGGCCGCAGAGCTGGCGCGCGCCATCGAGGACCCGGACGGGGCCCTCGACCGCATCGAGGAGACCGTGGACGCCGAAGAGGAGTCCGAGCCGTCACCGTCCGAGGCCCGTCACTTCTCCACGCACAAGGCGTGGCACCTCCTGGACTTCCTGCTGCGGCGTTCCGGCTTCCCGGTCGACGTCATCCACGGCGAGGAGCCGCTGGGCGAGGCCGACGACTGGGGCTACGGCCCACCGCGCCACCTCCCCACCCACCGCGTCCGCCTCGCCGCCGACACCCTCGGCACCCTGACGTACGACCGACTCCTCGACGGAGTGGACCCGGCGGAGCTCGTGGCCGCGGAGATCTACCCCCTGGGCTGGGAGGACCGGGACGCACTGGAATGGGGCCGGGACTACTTCGCCGGCCTGACCGAGTACCTTACGGCGGCGGCCCGGGACGGGGACGCGGTCATCGTGTGGCTGGACTGACGACGGTCCGGGCCATGTGGGCGACGCCTGAGTGGAAGAGGACGGTGGAGGAGGACCGTGGACGGTCTTACCGAGGCGAGGCTGAGAGCGCTGGCCGGGGAGCGTTCGTTCGAGCGCGGGCTCGCCTACGTCGACGCGGTGTCGGGGATCGAGGTCGGCGACGGCTGGATCAGGGCGTCGGTGCGCGGCACGGAGCGGTACGAGGTGGAGCTGCTCCTTCGCGGGCGCAGGAAGCCGGCGGGTACGTGCGACTGCCCGTACGGCCAGGAGGGCAACTTCTGCAAGCATCTGGTCGCGCTCGGGCTGACCGTGATCGCCCAGGAGGCCGGCATGTCCCGGCGGCGTGCGTCGGCCCGGGACCGGGCGCGGAACCTCGATGCCTGGCTGGCGGACCTCTCGCGGGAGGACCTGCTCGCCCTCGTACGCCAGGAGATGGCCGAGGACCGGCGGTTGCGGCGCCGTCTGGAACTGCGGGCGGCGAGCGCGGGCGGAGATGTGACCGGTGTCCGGGCCCGCGTCCGTGAGCTGCTCGACATCGGCCCGTTCGCCCGGTACGGCTACGTCGAGTACGCCGACGCCCGTGCGTACGCCGACCAGGCCGGGCAGGCGGTGGCAGCGATCAGGGCACTGACCGCCTCGGGGCGGGCAGGCGACGCGATGACCCTGGCCGGGGAGGCGATCGACCTGCTGGGCAGGGTGGCCGGGAAGGTCGAGGACTCCGACGGACGGCTCGGAGGGATCGGCGGCGACCTCGCCGACGCTCACCACGAGGCCTGTCGCGCGGCCGGCCCCGATGTGGAGGAACTGGCGCACTGGCTCGTGACCCACGCCGTCGACGAGGCGGCCGACCTGACCGACATCGACCCGCTCCGCTACGCGGAGGTGCTGGGGGAGCGGGGTATGGCCGCCCTGCGCCGGTACGCGGCGGACGCGTGGCAGGCCCACCGCACCGGCTGGGCCGAGAAGCACCTGATGCGACGCCTCGCGAAGCCGGCTCACGCCGAACGGCCAGACCCACCTGCTCCGCGCCCGTGATCCGGAGGCCGCGGGCCGTACGGCACCAAAGCCTGGGACCGGGCCGAGCGCGCCATCCGCGAGACCAGGTACCTCACCCCATCGACACCCCTGATCGACGGTCTCGCGGCGCCGTCACCCTGCACGGGGCCCTACCTATGGACCAGCGGTTGCGCGCGCCCCGCGCCGTCGGCCGCCGGCCGACCGAGCCGAGCACGCCCCGGACCTCCTCCACGCCAGAGCTCAATCGCCTATGAGCCGGCCCGGCGGACCACCCAACCCGGAGACCCCGTGCGCGTCCGCCCCTGACCATTTCAAGCCCCCACGGCACCGTGCCTAAGGGCCTGTCGATTGTCGTTCCCACGTGGGGCGTTGCCCTCCAGATGCCGTCCATGCCTCACACACGGACCCCGGCATACGTTCGCCCCAGGCGACATACACCCCGCACAAACAACAGGACCCCGTGATCAGCGTTTCCGCTGACCAAGGGGGTCTTTCGGCACTTCCTGCGAAGTGCCCTGGCAGGCCTCGAACCTGCGCACACGGCTCCGGAGGCCGCCTGCCTTCTAGGCAAGGATGCAGGTCAGAGGCATGCATGCATCTGGAAAGTCAGCCCGCGTCCACAAATGGTCCGCGATTGCGTGCCGGCTCGGTGGCCTGTTGCTGACATAGGCCTGGCCAGATGCTGAGGGAGACCGACGGAGGAAGGCGCCAGCCTCTGCGATTGCAGGGCTTCCCCTGCAAGATCTTAGACTGTCCGCATGAGTCGCCCCTACAAGTCATGGGCATCCAGCGACGATGTTCGGGTCAGGATGCAGCGTACCCCTCGACGCGACACACGCCCTGAACTGGCTCTTCGACGCGCTGTGCATGCGCGAGGTCTGCGGTACCGCGTGAGCATCCGCCCCCTGCCCTCGCTGCGCCGGACAGCCGACTTGGTATTTACGCGGGCGAAGGTCGCTGTTTTTCTTGACGGATGCTTTTGGCACGGTTGTCCTCAGCATTATTACGCTTCCGGCACCAATAGCGACTATTGGACGCTCAAGATAAACAAGAATAGAGAGCGAGACGCCGACACCGATCGCCGGCTCATAGAGGCTGGGTGGGTAGTCGTCCGCGTCTGGGGGCACGAGGATCCGCTCTCTGCGGCCGACCGTGTAGTTGAGTCTGTGGCCCAACGCGCTCGAAGCGCGAACGATCCGTAGCACGTACGACTCGCAGACGGCACGTCTCTGACGAGACGTTAGGACACGGTTGAGTAACGGCGCTGGTCGATGAGCCGTCTGCCCTGGAGGACGCGGGCTACCTCAGGTGACGCCTTGGCTGGCCTGACGTGAGCATCGGTGCCCCGTCGCTCGGATCTCACCTATGGCATCACCTGGACGCTCAGCCCCGGTAGCATCTCAAGTTGTCCAGTGCGGCCGCAACTCCAGACTGCGCCGCTCGGTTCGAACCACCCAAAGTCAGCGAGGGACCTTGAGTACACCGAACAGCGAAAGGAAGCCCACACTTATTTCCCTCTTCTCGGGGGCAGGTGGGCTCGACCTTGGCCTGGAGCGGGCTGGGTTCCACACCGTAAGCGCGACCGATGTAGACGCGAACTGTATGAAGACTCTGCGGAAGGTGCAGGAGTCAAACGTTCCCGTGCGCGGCCAAGAGGGGCGATTCCACCTCGCTGGCGCGAAACTGTTGCATGCTCCCGCCGAGGAGCTAAAGCCTGCAGACCTTAGGCCAGATGGGGCAACTAGTAGGTGGCGACCTGACGTCCTGGCTGGCGGCCCGCCGTGTCAGCCATTTAGTTCGGCCGGCCGCCAAAGGGGCATTGAGGACCCTCGAGGCAAACTCTTCTTGGAGTTCGTAAGCCTTGCCGAGCAGTTGAAGCCGCGTTTGATCCTCTTTGAGAATGTCCGAGGCCTAGTCACGGCAAAGGATCCAAATGGTGAGCCGGGGGGAGTCCTGCGGCTTATCCGTTCATCCTTTGAAGAAATTGGTTACGCGACCCGTTTCAAGCTGCTCAACGCCGCCGACTTCGGTGCTGCCCAGCGCCGCATCAGGCTGTTCATGATCGCAGCTTTGGATCGCAGTCTTCCTGGATTTCCGGAGCCCACGCATGGAAGGCTCGCCGGTGACACTTTGATTGATGAGGTGAAGCCGTGGGTGACGCTCGGCGAGTTCCTTTCTGGGCAGCCGGCGCCTATGCCTGAGGAAATCGTCTATCCGACTGGTTCCTTGGTGCAAGAATTGAAGGACCTCACGCCCGGCACCGGTGTTAAGTCGGTCGGGATTGTTGAAGCTAACCGACCTAGCGGCCATTGGGGATACAGGCAAGATCGCTTTCTCGCTGATTTGAGCCTCCCTGCGCGTACGATTCGGGCTGCAACAACGCCGGACTGGATCCGACTTGAAGATGGTACTTTGCGCCGACTGACGTGGCGTGAATGCGCGGCTCTCCAAGGGTTTCCGCGGGGGTGGGAGTTCCAAGGCACGGTGGCGAGTAAGTTCCGGCAAATTGGTAACGCTGTTCAGGCTGACGTCGCCGAGAAAATCGGACTGATGCTCATGCAGTCGGTTAGTTCAAATAGGAAAGTAACGCCGAAGTCGGCGCCTTGGCCTCAAGAGTTCCATAAGTGGATGGCTTACACCGCCATGGAGCATCAGACGAATGGCGAACACAGGGCTGCTGCACGGAAACAACGAGAAATGGCAGGTTAGTGGGGGATGGTTCAGACGTGGAAGTTTCCACAAAACTGGTCTACGTCGGAACTAGTGGAGGGGCGGGCGCGGTCTGAACAGCTGTTTCGGCAGGAGCGAAAGGAAGAGGGTCCTCGGGCTTTCCAGGAGGTATACCGGGAAGTAGAACCCAGGGTGCGCGAAGCCCTGGAGCTGACCGATAACCTGCTCAACCTAGATGGCCAGGCCTTCCTGTTTGACCCGACTTTGTGGCGCATTCTTCGCTATGTGTGTGCTCCGCCCGTGAGCGAGGAAGACCTTTGGACGCTGGTGGGGCAGAAATTCAGAACGGTTCCTGCAGGCCTTAGCGACGACACAGCCGAGGTAATTCGTGAGGTGCTGGACCCTGTCCGTTTCTCATGGGTTGCCGAGAACAGGCCGCCGAACGAAACTGAACGCGAATCTGCGGTTATGGCGACGACCGCGCTGCTAGCCCTGGAACTCTTGCGGACGCGCCGGCGCGGTACGGCCAGTAAGCGTCAAGAGGCCGAGGTCGCCGAGGCTCTAGAAGGCATCGGGTACATCTTGGACGCCCAGAGAGGCGACATCGACGTGCTGGATGTCCTGGAGCGAGGTCACTTCTCGAAAGAGAGAAAAGTGGCGGGGGCGAAATGCGACGTTCCCATTCGCCTCAAGGATGGACGCTTGCTGGCTATCGAATGCAAGGTTTCCAACGGTCCGAAGAATTCGTGGAAGCGACTAATTCGTGAGTGCGGCGGAAAGTCCGAGACGTGGCGTCAGCATTTCGGAACTCAGGTCATGACCGTTGCTGTGCTGGCCGGTTCGTTCGATCTTTCGTGCCTGGAAAGAGCGCAGAACATGGATGGTCTGTGGGTGTTCTGGCAGCATGACCTTAAGGCTTTGACTGATTTCGTACAAACGATATCCTAGCCGCACATATGAGGTGAGGCTGGCGGAGCGGCTTTGGGCTGGAGCTGCTTTGGCGCGAGTGATCAGGGCCCATTACGCTAGCCAGCGAATCGGGCAGGCTTGTGGACCTGCCCGTTAGTGCCCGATTTTGGGCCCTGATCTTCGAGGCTCGCGCCAAAGTGGCTGCCTAAAGCCGTGGAGCCGGCCGCCCCAGCCACGACGGTGTTCTGACCTCGGCTGGGCCGTCTCACCTTTACCCCGGCCTGGTCTTCGCCCCTTGTGGGCGCGGACGGGCGCCGGCGCGCGGCCCCGGTGACGAAGGCAGGGAGGGGCGGCGCGCCGGCGACCGTCCGGCGCCGCCGCGCTGTGCGCGGCACCTCCGATCTGTGATCGGACTGCTTGCAGTTCAGGAAGCCGGAAGCAGCGGCGAGCGAAGCGAGCCCTTGATGAGGTAGAGAAACCTGTAACAGCTCCCCCGTTGATCTTCAGCTACGCCGTAGTCAGAGCGTCGGCGATGGCGTGCATGTCGTCGGTGATGGTGTCGGCTTGAGCCTCGGCGAAGAGGTCCGCCTTGTGGGGCTTGTTGGCGTAGGCGATCACGGTCGTACCGGCTGCATGAGCGGCCTGGATGTCCGTGAGCGAGTCACCGATCAACGTGCAGTTCGTGACGTCCATGTGCATCTGCTCGGCCGCAGTGATGAGCGGGTACGGGTTCGGCTTCATCAGGTGGGGCTGCCCCGTCGGTCGGCCCACGATCCTCGCGATGAATCCGTCCAACTCGTGCAGTTCCAGGAAGCGCTGGACGCACTCGGCCGAGTTGTTGCTCACCACGGCGACCGCCTTCCCCGAAGAGTTCGCGGCTGACAGGGCCTCCCGTGCTCCCGGTGTCGGCGGGCCGGCTACCGCAACGGCTTCCATCTCTGCCGCTGTCAGAGCCTGCTCGACCTCCTGCCCCAACTCGGGGTCGGCCTCATGAGCCATGCGCAGGACCTCGATCGGGTCATCGGTCTCTGCTGCCTTCCCGCCCGCGGCTGCGTCCTTTGCCGAGATGAGTGCGGTGAGTTGCTTGGCAACCTGAGGGGCGGGGAAGCCGGCGAACACGTCGCACACGGGGCCGTCGAAGTCGAAGAACACCACCCGGGCGTTGGCCAGGATCTCCGGGAGTCGGTCATCGTGCGTCAAGGTCGAAGTCCCTTCCGATAGTCTCCCAGACGCTGTCGAACCACATGCGGGCCTGCTGGACCTGCTGGGCTCCGCTGGAGGACTCGCCGTCGTTGATCGAGTGGTGGAACAGCGTGGTGTCCTTGCCCACGAGGTCGTAGATCTCGATCGTCTCGCCCTGGGCGACGACCTTGTTGGGGCGGATCGGGTAGTACCCGAAGAACGCGTCCTCGTTGTTGATCACGTAGAGCTTGAAGAACTGCGTTCCGCTGTGGACGCGGACGTTGATCCGGGTCTCTGCGACCAGTCCGAGGTGTCCCAGCTCGGTGATCGCGTCCCGGATGCTGCGGGTGTAGCCGACCATGATGTCGTGCATGCGGTCGCGGAGCCGCTTGTCGTCTGCCCCATCCGCCATGCGCACCGGCGCCGCCTGCGGGACGGACATGTCCGGGACGAGTATCCGCATGGTGATGCTCGCAGGGGTCAGCCTGCCGACGCGGATCTTGTCGAGTGGTTCCTGAAGGGCGCCGTGAAGCGTCTCGCTGGAGAATCCGGCGAAATCGATGGTGACGTGATCCCTGGCGAAGGCTTGCTCGACGTACGGCCGTAGGCCCGCCGGCCGCTCCGTCCGGTTCCTCACGTACACGCCGCTGCCCTTGCGGGAGACCACGAGCCCTTCATCTTCGAGGTCCCGGAGCGCGCGCTGGATCGTCGCCCGTGCGAACCCGTACAGCTCCGTCAGCTCCTTGTGCGACGGCAGCTTCTCGCCCGGCGCCAGTCGCCTGGTCCGGATTGCGGCCCCCAGGCTGCTCGCTACCTGCTCGTACGGGGCTCGGTCGTCGTCGGGGTCGAGGGGCTCGGGGACAAAGGTCATGAAGCCGATGGTAGGCGACTCGACCCCAACCAGGACAGTCATGGCAGTCACGTTGTTGACATGGCTAGCCATGTCTTCTAACTTCGAGATGTGACCAACCAGGTTAGCCAAGTTGGTCATCTAGCCCTACCTGCCATCTCGAAGGAGAAACCATGCCGTCGTTCAAGGTGGACACCTCGACCGCCGTCGTGTTCGTCGCGACCGCTCCGACGCCGAAGCTCGTGAGCAAGCAGACCGGTGAGCGGGCCATGGACCGGGAGACCGGTGCGGGCCTGTCCACGGTGGGTCTGCTGATCTCGGACGAGGGTGAGGGCAACCTCTACCAGGTGACCGTCCCGGAGACCGGCCTGCCGGAGAACCTGACCCCGGGGACGCCGGTGTCGGTGATCGGGCTGAAGGCGCGCGACTGGGAGAACACGTTCAACGGCCAGACGCGGCACGGCATCTCGTTCCGCGCGGTCGCGGTCACGCCGCTGGGGGCCTGACCATGACGGACCTGTCGACGTTATGGGAGGTCGGCCTTCCACTGGCCGGTGCCGGTGGCCTTGGGGTCGCGAGGGTTCGTGCTCCCCGGGTGTACTGGTCGCTGGTCGGCCTGCCCGTCACTCAGGTGCGGTTCACGATGACGTACCGCTCCACGATGGACGTGTGCGGGCTGACGGTGCAGCCGTCCCGCTTGCGGGCGTTCATGGTCCGCACGGTCGCTCGCCGCAGTGACGTCCAGCCGGTGCCGCCGAAGGTCCGCCGGGTTCGCGGTACGTCGACCGGGATGCGGGTCACGCTCCGCCTCCCGGCCGGCCTGGAGCCCGCCGACGTGGTCGCGGCCTCGGAGCGACTGCGGCACGCCTGGGGCGTCCACTCGGTCAACGTGGTCGAGACAAAGCCCGGATTCGTGGAACTGCGGATGACCGGCTACGACGTCCTGCGGCGGGTGAAGATGCCGCGCCGCCTGCCCTCCGGGCCGCTGACCGTGCCGGTCGCGCTGCGGGAGGACGGCACCGCGTTCGTCCGGGACTACCTGAAGGTCCCGCACGCGCTGACGCTCGGCGCGAATCAGTCGGGCAAGTCCATGTATCAGCGCAACCTGATCGCCGGTCTCGCCCGGTTGAACGTCGCCCTGGTCGGCATCGACTGCAAGCGCGGTGTCGAAGAGCGCGGATACGCGCCCCGCCTGTCCGCCCTCGCCATCACCCCGGGAGAAGCCTCCGGTCTCCTCGACGCGCTCGTCAGTGAGATGGAAGATCGCTTCGACCTGCTCAGCGAGTACGGCGCTGGTGACATCTGGGACCTGCCCGACAAGATCAGGCCGGTGCCGGTCGTGCTCCTGGTGGACGAGGTCGCCGAGCTGTTCCTCGTCGCGACCAAGAAGGACGAGGAACGTCGGGACCGGATGGTCACGCAGATGATCCGGCTCGGGCAGATGGCCCGCGCGGCCGGCATCTATCTGGAGATCTGCGGCCAGCGGTTCGGCTCTGACCTCGGCAAGGGCGCCACCACGCTGCGCGCTCAGCTCACCGGCCGCGTCGTGCACCGGGTCAACGACAAGCAGACCGCCGACATGGGCCTGGGTGACATCGCCCCGGATGCGGTCGTCGCGGTGACGACGATCCCGCCTGACAAGCCCGGTGTGGCGGTGGCCGGCGACTCCTCCGGCGGCTGGTCCCGCATCCGCACCCCCGAACTCAGCGCCGCCAAGGCTGCCGCGATCTGCGCCGAGTACGCGCACCTCACCCCGGACGTTCCGGCCCTCGCCCCCTACCGGCCGGTGATCCCCGCCGAGATTCCGTCGGTGGACTCCGTGCCGCTGGTGAAGCCGATTCCGGCGACGGACTGACACACCCCTTGCCCCTCGGTCGGCGTGACCGTCTCACGCCAGGTCCCTACCCGACCCATGCCCGAAACCGAAGGGAACCGCCCGTGACCGCCCAGGCCACGAAGAAGTCTCCGGCCCCGCGCCGCCGCTCGCCCAAGCCCGCGTCCGTCCCGCCGCCGTGCGACACCTGCACCGGCACCGGGGAGACCACGACCGCCGTTCGAGTCGGGCGCAAGCGCCGGCAGATCGACGCCACACAGACCGCGCTGTGCCCGGACTGCTTCGGCACCGGCACCGCCTGATCAGGAAGGAGGCGGCCCGGTGCCCCGAACGCTCCGCTTCGACGCCGTACTCATCCAGGCCGTCATTGCCGGTGCTCTGTCCTTCGCCCACCTGCACGACCTGGCTGCGGCGGCCGGACAGGACGGCTGGAAGGCGTGGGCCTACCCGGTGAGCGTCGACCTGCTGCTTGTCGCGGCCTGGCGCCGGATGCGCGCGGACGCCGGGAACCGTGACGCGTGGCTGTGGTTCGCCATCGCCCTCGTCGCATCCCTCGGCGCCAACGTCGCCACCGCCGGAATGCTCGACATGAACAACGTCCCGGCCTGGCTGCGCATCGTCGTCGCCGGATGGCCCGCCCTCGCCTTCCTCGGCGGCACCCTCCTCGCCCACGCACACACCCCGACACCTCAGCCCGAACCCGCCCCGGCACCCGTGGAACACCGCGACCCCGAACCGGTGGCCGACCTGACCGTCGAGCGCGCGCCGGAACCGGCACCCGAACTCCCGCCGGCCGAACCCGCGCCGCAGGAACCAGATCCGGAACCTGCTCCCGTCGCGCCTGCCGTGACGGTGCCGCCCGCGCTGCTCGACCACGCCCGAAAGATCGCGGACGCCCACCACGCACAGACCGGCACCCCGATCGACGCGGCCACCCTCCGCGCCCGCCTCGGCGTCCCGCCCGCGCTCGCGGACTCCATCGCCCTCCAACTCGCCTGAGCTGAAAGGAGAAAGACCCGTGCGCCCGAACCGCTTCTACAACGTCGCCCGCTTCGGCCCCGTGCGCGTCGGCAGCCACCACGACGGCCGCGGCCGCACCAAGCACACCGCCGTGTGCACCGCCCCCGGATGCGACTACTCCGCCGACTACCCAACCCGCGCCGGCGCCGAACTCGCCGCCCGCACCCACCGCTGCAAGGCATGAGAGGAGCAAGTCCCGTGTTCAAGCCCAAGTACCCGACCCCGGACACCTACACCCCGGCCCAGCCCACCGTCCTCGACCAGTCGACGGCCGTCGTCCCGACCGTTCCCGTCGCGGCACCGGCTACGGTCCCGGCGCCCGTGCCCGTCGCCCCGGCCCGCACGACGGTCCAACTCACCCCGGGCAGCGCGCTCGCCCTCGCGGCCGGTGGCGGCGCCGTGGTCCTGGTCGTCGGCACCGTCCTCGTCTCGATGCTCCTGGCCGTCGCCATCACCGGCGTCTCCGTCGCCGTCGTCGCGGTCGTCCTGCGCCTGCTCATCCGCGACATGCACAAGGGCCGGTGACCGCCATGGACACGCACACGATCGCCGCCGCCGGGTTACCGGCCCTCGGCTGGGCCCTGCACGGCAGCATGCTCCTCCGCCGCCTCGGCGCCGCCCGACGTGACCCGCTGACCGGCCTGCACACCCGGGCCGGATGGACCACCCGCGCCGAACACCTCATGACCCGCAACGCCAACGCGCTCGTGGTCCTGGTCGACCTGGACGACTTCAAGGCCATCAACGACACCCACGGCCACCCGGCCGGAGACGCCGTTCTCACCGCGACCGCCAGCCGTCTCGCGGCCTGGTGCGGACGCCACGGCATCGCCGCCCGCCTCGGCGGAGACGAGTTCGCGGCCATCGTCACCGACCCCGCCCACACCGCTGGCCTCCCGGCCCTCCGCGCCGCCCTCGACAAGCCGGTCCCGCACCGCGGACACACGCTGCGGGTCTCGGCCTCGGTCGGCCACTGCCACCGCACGGACCTGCCGGTCCCGATCCTCACCGACGCTCTGTCCGCCGCCGACATGGCGATGTACGCGGCCAAGGGTTACGGCAGGCGCAACACACGCTAAGCGGCCCCCGGGGCGGCCTCGGTCGCCAAACTTCCGCCGCCCCGGGCGCCTGAACCCCATTCCAGATCCAACGGACCCGAAAGGGAGACCTCATCATGCCCCAGACCGCCCAGGCCCCGCGCGTCTGCCGCGACTGCGACGGCTTCGCCACCGCCACCATCACCACCGGCCTCCGCGCCGCCGACGGCACCCGCCACACCATCCCCGTCCACTGCCTCACCTGCCGGGGCCTCGGACACACCACCCCCGCCGCCCTCGCCCGCGCCGGGAGGTGACCGTCGTGGCCCTCCTCGACTGGCGTTCGCCCGAGCACTTCGACCACTCCGGCGACAAGCCCTGCGTGCTCTGCACCAAGCCCACCCCGCTGCGCTCCGACCGAGGCAAGCCCGTCCACAAGGTCTGCGCCGAGCAGTGGATCGACGACCACACCCGAAAGGAGAACGACCGGTGACCACGGCACTTCGCCCCCGGGTCCTGGACCTCTTCTCCTGCGCCGGCGGAGCCGGAACCGGCTACCACCTGGCCGGCTTCGACGTCGACGGCTGCGACATCGCCGACCGCCCCAACTACCCCTTCGCCTACCACCGCGGCGACGCCCTCGAATACCTCACCCACCTGATCGCGTCGGGGGACATCGAGCGCTACGCCCTCGTGCACGCCTCCCCGCCCTGCCAGGCCGGCTGCGCCGTGACCGTCGGCACCAACGCCTCCAGGGGCTGGGGCAAGGACCACGTCGACCTCGTCGCCCCGACCCGCGAACTCCTCGACGCCTCCGGGCTGCCGTACGTGATCGAACAGCCCAACGGCCGAGCCCTGATCCGCAAGGACCTCACGCTCTGCGGCGAGATGTTCCGTCTCGGCGTCCTGCGGCACCGCAACTTCGAACTCGGCCGTTGGGCTACCGCGCAACCGGCCCACCCTCGCCACCGCGGCTACGTCCGCGGCCACCGCCACGGGGTACGCCGAGACGGCCCCTACGTCGCCGCATACGGCAACGGCGGAGGCAAGGCCACCGTCCCGGAGATGCAGCACGCCATGGGGATCACGTGGACCGACCTCCGTGAAGAGCTGACCGAGGCCATCCCGCCCGCCTTCACCCACTGGATCGGCACCGCCTTCCTCACCGCCCGACAGGAGGTCTTCGTGTGACCCACCCCGCCTCCCTGGCGGCGGGCCTGGACCCGGCCACCCTGAGCGACCTGCTCCGGGTGGCCGGGTCCCCCGGATTCGACCGCCTCACCGAACAAATCCGCCGCACCGGCGGCTGCGCCGCCCCCATCCGACTGTCCGGCGGCTCCAAGCTCCTCGACCCCGCCACCAAGACCGTGCTCCACGCCTACACGACCGACAACGAGCCGGGCGGAGTCCTGCGGGTCGCCTGCGGCAACCGCCGGGCCTCCCGCTGCCCCGCCTGCGCCTGGACCTACGCGGGCGACACCTACCACCTGATCCGAGCCGGACTCATCGGCGACGCCGACAAGGGCACGCCCGAGACGATCCGTGACCACCCTCGCGTCTTCGCCACCCTCACCGCCCCGTCCTTCGGCCCAGTCCACAACCGGCCCGGCAACCGGCCCTGCCGCTGCGGCACCCGCCACCCCGAGGACGCCCCGGAGCTCGGCACCCCGCTCGACCCGGACAGGTACGACTACGCGGGTGCGGTGCTGTGGAACAACCACGCCTCCGAGCTGTGGCGGTACTTCACGATCTACCTCCGCCGCGAGATTGCCGCCCGCGCCGG
The DNA here is from genome assembly GCF_040302485.1 of Streptomyces sp. NPDC126499. Classification (NCBI taxonomy): domain Bacteria; kingdom Bacillati; phylum Actinomycetota; class Actinomycetes; order Kitasatosporales; family Streptomycetaceae; genus Streptomyces; species Streptomyces sp. NPDC126499. The sequence continues at coordinate 181,667 of NZ_JBEOUO010000004.1, forward strand.
CCTCACCCAGAAAGCCGCCCGCGAACAGTCCCGCGTCTCCTTCGGCAAGGTCGCCGAGTACCAGAAGCGCGGCGCCGTCCACTTCCACGCAGTGATCCGCTTCGACGGACCGGACGGCCCCGTCACCCCGCCCCCGGCCTGGGCCACCCTCGGTCTCCTCACCGACGCCATACGGGCCGCCGCCGCCCGCGTCCGCGTCGTCGTCCCCGCCGCCCCGGACCACGGCGTCGACCAGGACCTGGTCCTCACCTGGGGTGCCCAGCTCGACGTCCAGCCCATCGGCGCCTTCGGCGACGGCGAGGAACTGACGGAACAGGCCGTCGCCTCCTACGTCGCCAAGTACGCCACCAAGGCCGCCGAGACCACCGGCACCGTCGACCACCCCGTTGGCAACAAGGAAGCCCTCATCCTCCTCGGCGTCCCGGACCACCCCCGGCGCCTGATGGAAGCCTGCATGGACCTCGACCCCGCCTACCCGGACCGGCGCCTGCGCGCCTGGGCCCACATGCTCGGCTTCCGCGGCCACTTCTCCACCAAGTCCCGCCGCTACTCCACCACCCTCGGCGCCTTACGCCAAGTCCGCGCCGACTACCGCGCTGCCCAGCAACGCACCGCCCTCGGCCTGCCCGACCCCGACGAACACCCCGAGGCCACCGTCCTCGTCATCGCCCACTGGAGCTACGCCGGCCACGGGGCCACCCCCGGTGAGTCCTGGCTCGCCGCCAACATCCGCCGCGACATCCAGCACAACCGCGAACACGCCCGCGAACTCCGCGCCGAACTGGAAGGAGAACTGACGTGAAGGACGAACTCATGACCGTTCCGCAGATTCTTGCCGAGCTGGGCGGGGTCTCGCGGCGGACGTTCTACCGGTGGCGTGAGCTGGGGCAGGGGCCTGCGGCCTTCAAGCTGCCCAATGGCGAGCTGCGGGTCTGGCGCTCGGACTTCTCCGCGTGGCTGCGGGCACTGAAAGGTGCTGCCGCGTGAAGTCGCTCGACGTCAAGATCTGGAGTGTTCGTAAGCGCAACACCCAAAAGCCGTCCTATGAAGTGCGGTGGGCGGTAGCGGGCAGGGTCTTCCCTCAGACTTTCCGCACCAAGGCGCTCGCGGACAACTACCGATCCAAGCTGATGCGGGCGGCTCGGGACGGGGAGGAATTCGACACCGAATCCGGTCTTCCCGGCTCCATGGAGGAGAAGAAGTCCGCTCTCACCTGGTACGCCTTCGCCCTGAAGTACCTCGCCATGAAATGGCCGCATGCTGCGCCGAACACACGCGACGGCATCAACGAGTCCCTGACTTCCGTCACGACGGCCCTCCTCGATGACCGTCCAGGCCGCCCGTCCGATGATCTCCTGCGCAAGGCGCTGCGGAACTGGGCCTTCGTCCTCCCGGGACCCGGCGACCGCGAAATGCCCGACGAGATCGCCAATGTCCTGCACTGGGTGTCCAAGGCTTCCCGCCCCCTGTCCGACCTCTCTGACCCCGTGATCGGGCGGGCAGTCCTCGACTCGCTCAAGCTCAAGCTGAACGGCACCGCTGCCGCCGCTGAGACCGTTCGGCGGAAGCGCCGCACCCTCGTCAACGCCATGCACTACGCCGTAGACCTGGGGGAGTTCCCAGAGAACCCCCTCTCGGCGGTCCGCTGGCAGAAGCCGAAGGTGTCCAGCGAAGTGGACCCCAGGGTCGTCGCCAACCCCGAGCAGGCCCGGTCACTCCTGCACGCTGTGTCCTACGTCGGCGGCTACCGGCGCGGGCGGGGTCGGCGTCTCGTCGGGCTCTTCGCCGGCATGTACTTCGGAGGCTTTCGCCCGGCTGAAGCCGTCGGCCTGGCCGAGCCTGATCTCTCGCTTCCTGTCTCCGGCTGGGGCTCGGCGCTCCTTCACCGGACCCGTCCCAGCGTGGGTAAGCAGTGGACCGACACGGGGGAGAGCCACGACGACCGCGGCCTGAAGAACCGGCCCACCGAGGACGTCCGCCGGGTGCCGATCCCGCCCCAGCTCGTGAGCATCTTCCGGGAGCACATCGAGACCTTCGGCACGGCGGACGACGGGCGTCTGTTCTTCAGCGAGAACGGGGGAGTGGTGTCCTCCTCCACCTACTACCGGGCTTGGCAGGAAGCTCGAGTGCTCGCACTCCCGCCGGCCGCAGTCGCCTCGCCCCTCGCCCGGCGCCCCTACGACCTCCGGCACTCCGCGCTCTCCACGTGGCTCAACGCAGGCGTGGATCCGACCGAGGTAGCGGAGCGCGCCGGCAACAGCGTGGAAGTGCTTCTGAGTCGGTACGCCAAGTGTCTCGACGGCCGTCAGGAGGTGGCGAATCGGCGCATCGAGGATCTGCTGCGTGAGTACGAGTGAGAGTCGCTGAGAGCTCGGCGCCTGGCCCCTGGACCTGTCCGGGGGCCTTTGGCGTTCTCCGGACTGACCTGCGCCGATGCCCCAAGATCCTGTCCACGAATAGTCCACAGACCTCGACATACGGCGGCTCAGAGCGGCATACGGCTGCGCATACGACAAGACCCCGTCCTCAGCGTTTCCGCTGATCACGGGGTCTTTCGGCACTTCCTGCGAAGTGCCCCCGGCAGGATTCGAACCTGCGCACACGGCTCCGGAGGCCGTTGCTCTATCCCCTGAGCTACGGGGGCGTTGCCGCGTTCGGCGGCGACGGGTAGAACACTACCAGCTCCCGGAGGGTGCCTGTGAACAGGTATTTCCGTCGCGTGACGGGAGGGTGGTTCGCTCGCACGGGTCAGAAGTGGGCAAAAGCCGGACGCGGCCGCTCCCCGCGACCTACTCTCGACGTGTGTCAGGGGTGTCCGGGCGGGTGCTGGTTGTGGATGACAACCGGGTGATCCGTCAGCTGATCAGGGTCAATCTCGAGCTCGAGGGCTTCGAGGTGGTGACCGCGGCCGATGGTGCCGAGTGTCTGGATGTCGTGCACGAGGTCTGTCCCGATGTCGTCACCCTCGATGTCGTCATGCCCCGCCTTGACGGGCTGAAGACCGCCGCGCGGTTGCGGGAGGATCCGCGGACGCGGCATCTGCCCGTGGCGATCATCAGCGCCTGCACCGAGTACGGGGCGGATGGCGGGGGAGCTTCCGGGGTCGACGCCTTCCTCGCCAAGCCCTTCGAGCCGGCCGAGCTCGTCCGTGTCGTGCGGCAGCTCCTGCACCGGGAGCGGCGCGAGCCCCGCGAAGAGACCGGTGGCGGTGACGCCGAGGAGCCGCCCGCAGTGGAGGGGGCGCAGAACGGGGCCGGGCGGCGGACGAATCCGTAGCGGGGGCTCACCACGGGGCCTTTGTCCTTCCGGCCGGCCGCCTGGCGAATCCCTGCGGCCCTCGCCGTCCCGCCGGGTGCACGCCGCGCCCTCACCGGCCCTCGCCGTCCCGCCGGGTGCACGCCGCGCCCTCACCGGTCCTCGCCACCCCGCCGGGCGCGCGCCCCCGCCCACATGTCGAAACCGGTTCGCGTTCCGACCCCCCTCCTCCCCTAGGCTGGTCCCGTGACCCCCGCGGACCTCTCCCTCACCGTGCTGCACGCCGTGCGCCGTGCGGTCGACGAGGGTGCGCTGCCGGTCGATGTGCCCGCGCGGGTCAAGGTCGAGCGGCCGCGGGCCGGAGGGGTCGGCGACTACGCCAGCAGCATCGCCCTCGGGCTCGCCCGGCCCGCCGGGATGGATGCCCGGGACGTCGCCGCCATCCTCAGGGAAGTCATCCTCAGAGAGGCCACCCTCCAGAGAGAGGCCACCCTCCAGAGAGAGGCCACCCTCAAGGACCGGCCCGACGACCAGGCCGCCGCCGGCCCCGCCCCCACCGCCCGGCCCGCCGACCACGCCGCCGCCGGCCCCGCCGCCATCGCCCGGATCGACATCACCGGCCCCGGCTTCCTCAACTTCACCCTCGCGCGCGACACCGACGCCCGGCTCGTCCGGCAGATCCGCACCGACGGGCTCTCCTACGGGCACTCCGACGCCCTCGCCGGCACCCGCGTCCGGCTCCGTACCGCTACCGAGCCCCGCGCCGCGCTGTTCACCGAGACCGTCGTCCGGCTGCTGCAGGTACAGGGGGCCGACGCCGCGGCCCACGTGGACGGGGAGCCGATCCCCGTTCTGCCCGGCGCCTACGAGCCGTACGCCCTCGGCACCGACGCCGCCCGCTGGGCGCTCCTGCGGCCGGCCGCCCACGACCAGGCCCTGCCCGGCGCGCCCCTCCTCGTCCAGCACGAGCGCAATCCGCTCTTCCGGGTCCGGTACGCCCACTCCCGCGCGCGGGCCCTGAGTCGTAACGCCGCCCAGCTCGGCTTCGCCCCCGCCTACGACGAGCCCCTCGACGAGCCCCGGCTCCTCTCCCTCCTCGGCGATCACCCCGCCGTCCTGCTCTCCGCGGCCCGCCACCGCGCCCCCGACCGGGTCGCACGGCACCTGGAAGCCGTCGCCGACGCGCTCCTCGCGTTCCAGCACACCGTTCTGCCCCTCGGCGACGAGAAACCCTCGGCCGCCCACCGCTCCCGGCTCGCGCTCGCCGAAGCCGCCGGGACGGTGCTCGCCGGTGGCCTGTCCCTGCTCGGCATCAGCGCACCCGACCAGATCTGAAAGACGCAGACCCATGAGCCGTTCCGCACACCCCGCCGGGCCCCGCCACGCCGACGTCCTTCCCGAGGGGCACTACACCGCGCCGCCCGCCGACCTCAACCGCCTCGACCCCAAGGTGTGGGCGCGTACCGTCCGGCGCAACGAGCGGGGGCAGGTCACCGTCGGCGGCCTGAGCGTCACCGAGCTCGCCGAGGAGTTCGGTACGCCCGCCTACTTCCTCGACGAGGACGACTTCCGCTCGCGCTGCCGCGCCTGGGCCGAGGCCTTCGGCAAGGACGCCGACGTCTTCTACGCGGGCAAGGCGTTCCTCTCCCGGGCCGTCGTGCGCTGGCTCACGGAGGAGGGGCTCAACCTCGACGTCTGCTCCGGCGGCGAGCTCACCACCGCCCTCTCGGCCGGCATGCCCGCCGAGCGCATCGCCTTCCACGGCAACAACAAGTCCACGGAAGAGATCCACAAGGCCGTCAGCGCCGGGGTCGGGCGGATCGTCCTCGACTCCTTCCAGGAGATCGTCCGCGTCGCCCACATCGCCCAGTCCCTCGGCAAGCGGCAGCGCGTACAGATCAGGGTGACCGTCGGCGTCGAGGCGCACACGCACGAGTTCATCGCCACCGCGCACGAGGACCAGAAGTTCGGCATCGCCCTGGCCGGCGGGCAGGCCGCGGAGGCCGTCCGCCGGGCGCTCTCCCTCGACGGGCTCGAGCTCATCGGCATCCACTCCCACATCGGGTCGCAGATCTTCGACATGGCCGGCTTCGAGGTGTCCGCCCGGCGCGTCGTCCAGCTGCTCGCCGAGGTCCGCGACGAGCACGGCGTCGAGCTGCCCGAGATCGACCTCGGCGGCGGTCTCGGCATCGCGTACACCTCCGAGGACGACCCCCGTGAGCCGCACCACATCGCCAAGGCGCTGACCGAGATCGTCACGCGCGAGTGCGAGGCCGCCGGCCTGCGCACCCCGCGCATCTCCGTCGAGCCCGGCCGCGCCATCGTCGGGCCGACCGCCTTCACCCTGTACGAGGTGGGCACGGTCAAGCCGCTGGAGGGGCTGCGGACGTACGTCTCCGTCGACGGCGGCATGTCGGACAACATCCGCACCGCCCTGTACGACGCCGAGTACAGCGTCGCCCTGGTCTCCCGGACCAGCGACGCCGAGCCGATGCTCTCCCGGGTGGTGGGCAAGCACTGCGAGAGCGGTGACATCGTCGTACGGGACGCGTTCCTGCCCGCCGACGTGGCGCCCGGCGACCTGATCGCCGTACCGGCCACCGGCGCGTACTGCCGCTCGATGGCCAGCAACTACAACCACGCGCTCCGGCCGCCGGTCGTCGCCGTCCGGGACGGCGAGGCGCGGGTCATCGTGCGACGGGAGACGGAGGAAGATCTCCTGCGTCTGGACGTCGGATGACGAAATAGTCCGGCGGGGGCCGAGGCCCCTGCCGGAATAGTCGAGTGGTGGAATTCATGTCTCATCATCCGGACCGAGGCCGGAAACGGCCATCCGGTGGGTGAGACTGGTTCCACCGTAAGGACACGACCGTAGAAATACGGCTCAGAAGGTAATGAGAAACGAGGTCGGATGATGCGTACGCGTCCGCTGAAGGTGGCGCTGCTGGGCTGTGGAGTGGTCGGCTCAGAGGTGGCGCGCATCATGACGACGCACGCCGACGACCTCGCCGCGCGCATCGGCGCGCCGGTCGAGCTCGCCGGCGTGGCCGTCCGCCGGCCCGACAAGGTCCGCGGCGGGGTCCCCGCCGAGCTGATCACCACCGACGCGACCGCCCTGGTCAAACGCGGCGACATCGACGTCGTCGTCGAGGTCATCGGCGGCATCGAGCCGGCCCGCACCCTCATCACCACCGCGTTCGAGCACGGCGCCTCCGTCGTCTCCGCCAACAAGGCGCTGCTCGCCCAGGACGGCGCGACCCTGTACGCCGCCGCCGAGCAGCACGGCCAGGACCTCTACTACGAGGCCGCGGTCGCCGGCGCCATCCCGCTCATCCGGCCGCTGCGCGAGTCCCTCGCCGGCGACAAGATCAACCGCGTGATGGGCATCGTCAACGGCACGACGAACTTCATCCTCGACAAGATGGACACCTCGGGGGCGGGCTACTCCGAGGCCCTCGACGAGGCCACCGCGCTCGGCTACGCCGAGGCCGACCCGACCGCCGACGTCGAGGGCTTCGACGCCGCCGCCAAGGCCGCCATCCTCGCCGGGATCGCCTTCCACACGCGCGTGAGGCTCGACGACGTCTACCGCGAGGGCATGACCGAGGTCACCGCCGCCGACTTCGCCTCCGCCAAGCAGATGGGCTGCACCATCAAGCTGCTCGCCATCTGCGAGCGGGCCGCCGACGGCGAGTCCGTCACCGCGCGCGTGCACCCCGCGATGATCCCGCTCAGCCACCCGCTCGCCTCGGTCCGCGAGGCGTACAACGCCGTCTTCGTCGAGGCGGAGGCCGCCGGGCGGCTCATGTTCTACGGACCGGGCGCCGGCGGCTCGCCGACCGCGTCCGCCGTACTCGGCGACCTCGTCGCCGTCTGCCGCAACCGTCTCAACGAGGCGACGGGCCCCGGCGAGTCCGCGTACACCCGACTGCCCGTGAGCCCCATGGGCGAGGTCGTCACGCGGTACCACATCAGCCTCGACGTGGCCGACAAGCCGGGCGTCCTCGCCCAGGTCGCGACGGTCTTCGCCGAGCACGGCGTGTCGATCGACACCGTCCGTCAGACGGGCAAGGACGGCGAGGCCTCCCTCGTCGTCGTCACCCACCGCGCGCCCGACGCCGCCCTCTCCGGGACCGTCGAGGCGCTGCGCAAGCTCGACACCGTGCGCGGTGTCGCCAGCATCATGCGTGTTGAAGGGGAGTAAGGACCCATGACCACCAAGGGCACCCACCAGTGGCGCGGCATCATCGAGGAGTACCGGGACCGCCTTCCGGTCACGGACGCGACGCCGGTCGTCACGCTTCGTGAGGGCGGTACGCCGCTCGTCCCGGCCCAGGTCCTCTCCGAGCGCACGGGCTGCGAGGTCCACCTGAAGGTCGAGGGCGCCAACCCCACCGGCTCCTTCAAGGACCGGGGCATGACCATGGCCATCTCCAAGGCCAAGGAGGAGGGCGCGCAGGCCGTCATCTGCGCCTCCACCGGCAACACCTCCGCCTCGGCCGCGGCCTACGCGGTACGGGCCGGCATGGTGTCCGCCGTCCTCGTGCCGCAGGGCAAGATCGCGCTCGGCAAGATGGGCCAGGCCCTCGTGCACGGCGCGCAGATCCTCCAGGTCGACGGCAACTTCGACGACTGCCTCACCCTGGCCCGCGGCCTTTCCGAGAACTACCCGGTGGCGCTGGTCAATTCGGTGAACCCGGTCCGTATCGAGGGCCAGAAGACCGCCGCCTTCGAGATCGTGGACATGCTCGGCGACGCCCCCGACATCCACGTCCTGCCGGTCGGCAACGCCGGCAACATCACGGCGTACTGGAAGGGCTACCGCGAATACGCGGCGGACGGCATCGCCACCCGCACCCCGCGCATGTGGGGCTTCCAGGCCTCCGGTTCCGCGCCGCTCGTGCGCGGCGAGGTCGTCAAGGACCCGTCGACCATCGCCACCGCGATCCGGATCGGCAACCCGGCCTCCTGGCAGTACGCGCTCGCCGCGCGCGACGAGTCGGGCGGCTTCATCGACGAGGTGACGGACCGTGAGATCCTGCAGGCCTACCGCCTGTTGGCCGCGCAGGAGGGCGTCTTCGTCGAGCCGGCCTCGGCCGCGTCGGTGGCCGGTCTGCTGAAGGCCGCCGCGCAGGGCAAGGTCGACCCGGGCCAGACCATCGTCTGCACGGTCACCGGCAACGGCCTCAAGGACCCGGACTGGGCCGTCGCGGGTGCTCCGCAGCCGGTCACCGTCCCGGTCGACGCCGCTGCCGCCGCCGAGCGCCTCGGCCTGGCCTGACAGCGGTCCGGGCGCGGGTCCGGTCACGGATCGGCCCGGTCCGACCGCAGACCGGCCGCGGACGGGCCGCAGTCCGACCGCGGACGGGCTGCCGTCCGGTCGCCGTCCGGTCGTCGCCCGGTCCCAGCCCGCTCCGGCCCAGCCCGGCCGCCGTCCGGTCGTCGCCCGGCCGCCCTCCGAAAGCAGCCCGAGAACGGCCTGAAAAACGGCCGGAACCAGCTGTTCGCGGGTTCCTGATCGCGGGTCAAACCCGATCAGGAACCCACATAGGCGCACAGGCTGGCGCGCGACACGCATCGTGCGCCTCCTGTGCGCCCTATGTCGCCACTGAACCTTCCTTCGATAGGCTGTACCGAACCCGCCCCGTCGCATATGCGCGGTGGCGTTGCCGTTGTCGCGCCAGAGGCGCTCGCGGCCCCCGGGTTCCCGCGTGACTTCCCCAGTTCCTCCGCACCATCCCCGCAAGTCAAGGAGAGTCATCGAGCGATGGCCGGTCCCGCCTTCCGCGCCGCCGCCGTACGGGTGCGCGTTCCCGCCACCAGCGCCAATCTCGGCCCCGGCTTCGACGCCTTCGGCCTGTCGCTGGGGCTCTACGACGACGTCGTCGTCCGGGTCGCCGACTCCGGGCTGCACATCGACATCGCCGGAGAGGGCGCCGACAACCTGCCGCGCGACGAGAGCCACCTGCTCGTCCGCTCGATGCGCACGGCCTTCGACCTGCTCGGCGGACAGCCGCGCGGCCTCGAGGTGGTCTGCGCCAACCGCATCCCGCACGGCCGCGGCCTCGGCTCCTCCTCCGCCGCCATCTGCGCCGGCATCGTCGCCGCCCGCGCCGTGACCATAGGCGGCGACGCCCGTCTCGACGAGACGGCCCTGCTCGAACTGGCCACCGAGATCGAGGGCCACCCCGACAACGTCGCCGCCTGTCTGCTCGGCGGCTTCACGCTCGCCTGGACCGAGGGCGGCGCCGCGCGCGCCATCAGGATGGAGCCCTCGCATTCCATCGTTCCGGTGGTTTTCGTCCCCGGGAAACCCGTACTGACCGAGACCGCCCGCGGACTGCTGCCGCGCACCGTCCCCCACGTGGACGCCGCGGCCAACGCCGGCCGTGCCGCCCTCCTCGTCGAGGCCCTGACCCGCCGCCCCGAGCTGCTGCTCGCGGCCACCGAGGACCGGCTGCACCAGGAGTACCGGGCACCCGCGATGCCCGAGAGCATCGCTCTTGTGAACCGGCTGCGGGCGGACGGAGTGCCCGCGGTCATCTCCGGCGCGGGCCCCACGGTCCTCGCGCTGGCCGAACACGGAACGGCCGACAAGGTCGCCCAGCTCGCGGGCGAGGGGTGGGCCGCGAACCGGCTCGACCTCGACGGGCCCGGAGCGAGCGTCCTGCCGCTCGCGCCCTGACGGGCGACCGCGCGGTTCTCGAGCCGGGGACCGCGCGGACACGAGATTGCCGGTGACGGAGAGGGGGAATGTTTGTTGGAGCCGGTAGTGTTAACCTCAAGTCTGCACCCGACGTCTTTGTGGCGCGGTGCTGAGAGTCCCCATCAGGGACCACCCATTCTTCCGGGAGCCTCCTCCACTGCCTGAGCAGCCTGCCTGAGCAGTTTCGAGCACGCTCCGGAACCGGCACGACACCCCTCGCTCTTCTCCTGGTGAGGGCCGAGCAGGGGGCGCTCGGGCCGGACCCACAGCACGTTTTCTCTCTTCCGCCGTACCCGGCGGGACCACCGCCCCGACACGGACCACCCAAAGACTGGACCGCTGTCGGACAGCACAACCGGTCGCCGAGCCAGATGGCCGACGTCCGCTCCAGGGAAGGACCCTTCGTGAGCGACACCACCGATCTGATGGGCGTGACTGCCGACAACAGTGTCGACACCGCCGCGCCCGCCGCAGGTGCTGCCACTGGCACCACCGCACGGCGCCGCCGCTCCGGCACCGGCCTCGAGGGCATGGTCCTGGCCGAGCTGCAGCAGGTCGCGTCCGGCCTCGGCATCAGGGGCACCGCGCGCATGCGCAAGAGCCAGCTGATCGAGGTCATCAAGGAGGCGCAGGCCGGAGGTGGGGGTACCTCCCACGCCGAAGGCGTAGGGGGAGCCGCCGCGCCCGCCAAGTCGGCCGACGACGCCGAGGCCAAGCCGAAGCGCCGCGCCACCTCCAAGGCCCGTACGGGCGAGACCGCCGCCGAGGCCGCGCCGAAGGCCGAGAAGGCCGAGCCGGTCGCCCAGCAGCAGATCGAGATCCCGGGCCAGCCGGCCTCCGACGACGCCCCGGCCGGCGAGCGCCGCCGCCGTCGCGCCACCGCCCCCGCCGGTTCGCCGGAGGGCGAGGTCAAGGCCGAGGCCGCCCAGGCCGTCAAGACCGAGGCGCGCCCCGAGACCCGTACCGAGGCCCGTACCGACACGCAGACGGACGCCAAGGCCGACGCCGCCACCGACACCGCCGAGGGCCGCGGCCGCCGCGACCGCGACCGCGACCGCGGTGAGCGGGGCGAGCGCGGTGACCGCCGCGACCGCCGGGACCGCCAGCGCGACCGCGGCAAGGGCGACGACCAGCAGGGCGGCGGCCAGGGCGGCCAGCGCAAGGAGCGCCAGGGCCAGGGCCAGGGCCAGCCGCAGGGCGGCCAGCAGGCCGGTCCGCAGGACGACGGTTACGACGACGAGGCGGGCGGCCGTCGCGGCCGGCGCGGGCGCTACCGCGACCGCCGTGGCCGTCGCGGCCGTGACGACTTCCAGGCCGGCGAGCCGCAGGTCTCCGAGGACGACGTCCTGATCCCGGTCGCGGGCATCCTCGACATCCTCGACAACTACGCGTTCATCCGGACCTCCGGCTACCTGCCCGGCCCGAACGACGTGTACGTCTCCCTCGCCCAGGTCCGCAAGAGCGGCCTGCGCAAGGGCGACCACGTCACCGGTGCCGTGCGCCAGCCGAAGGAGGGCGAGCGCCGCGAGAAGTTCAACGCGCTGGTGCGCCTCGACTCGGTCAACGGCATGGCGCCGGAGTCCGGCCGCGGCCGCCCCGAGTTCAACAAGCTCACCCCGCTCTACCCGCAGGACCGCCTCCGTCTGGAGACCGACCCGGGCGTGCTGACCACGCGGATCATCGACCTCGTGTCGCCGATCGGCAAGGGCCAGCGCGGTCTGATCGTGGCCCCGCCGAAGACCGGCAAGACCATGATCATGCAGGCGATCGCCAACGCGATCACCCACAACAACCCCGAGTGCCACCTGATGGTCGTCCTGGTCGACGAGCGTCCGGAAGAGGTCACCGACATGCAGCGGTCGGTCAAGGGCGAGGTCATCTCCTCGACCTTCGACCGCCCGGCCGAGGACCACACCACCGTCGCCGAGCTGGCCATCGAGCGCGCCAAGCGCCTCGTGGAGCTGGGTCACGACGTGGTCGTCCTGCTGGACTCCATCACCCGCCTGGGCCGCGCGTACAACCTCGCGGCGCCCGCCTCCGGCCGCATCCTGTCCGGTGGTGTCGACTCGACCGCGCTCTACCCGCCGAAGCGCTTCTTCGGTGCCGCGCGCAACATCGAGGACGGCGGCTCGCTGACCATCCTGGCCACCGCGCTGGTCGACACCGGCTCGCGCATGGACGAGGTGATCTTCGAGGAGTTCAAGGGCACCGGCAACATGGAGCTCAAGCTCGACCGGAAGCTCGCCGACAAGCGCATCTTCCCGGCCGTCGACGTCGACGCCTCGGGTACGCGCAAGGAGGAGATCCTGCTCGGCAGCGACGAGCTCTCCATCACCTGGAAGCTGCGCCGGGTGCTGCACGCGCTCGACCAGCAGCAGGCGATCGAGCTGCTGCTCGACAAGATGAAGCAGACGAAGTCGAACGCCGAGTTCCTGCTCCAGATCCAGAAGACGACGCCCGGCGCCAACAACGACTGACGCCGACGCCGTCTCCCGGGAGTAAGCCCGGGACCACCACCGCGCCCACCGTGCCCGCACGGTGGGCGCGGTGCGTTCGGGGCCTTCGCGTGACGTGTCGTCGCTCACCGAAACCTCACAGGCTCATATGCAACCCTTTCGGCCGGTTCTCCGTCACACAAGGTGAACCACAGGCCCGAGGGGAAGACGATGAGCGAGCAGAAGAAGAGCGGCCGGATAGCCGGGCGCGGCCCCGGCCGCCGCCGCAAGGCGCCCGCCAGGGGCCGCCGCGCCGCGGCCGCCGCCGCCTGGGGCGGCGCCGTGCTCGTCCTCGCCGGCGGCTCGGCACTCGGCTACGCCTACCACCGGCTCAACGGCAACCTCCAGGGCGTCGACATCAACGCCCAGCTCGGCAAGGACCGCCCCGAGGACGTCGACGACGGCTCGATGGACATCCTCGTCCTCGGCTCCGATTCCCGCTCCGGCGCCAACGGCGCGTACGGCAGGGACGAAGGCACCGCCCGCTCCGACACCGCGATGGTCGTCCACGTCCACGAGGGCCACAAGCGGGCCTCCGTGGTCTCCATCCCGCGCGACACCCTCGTCGACCGCCCGCGGTGCACCGACGGCAAGGGGGCCGCCGTCCCCGCCGCGCACCGGGCCATGTTCAACACGGCGTACGAGGTCGGCGGCCCCGCCTGCGCCGTGAAGACCGTCGAGGCGATGTCCGGCATCCGCATGGACCACTACATCGAGGTCGACTTCACCGGCTTCACCAAGCTCGTCGACGAGCTCGGCGGCGTCGAGATCACCACCACCCGGGCCATCCGGGACTCCAAGAGCCACCTCGACCTCGCCCCCGGCACCCACACCCTCGACGGCGAGCAGTCCCTCGGCCTGGTCCGCACCCGCAAGGGCGTCGGCGACGGCAGCGACCTCGGCCGCATCCAGCTCCAGCAAGCCTTCATGAAGGCCTTCATCGACCGGGTGAAGAGCGTCGGCGTCCTCACGAACCCCAAGACGCTGCTCGACCTCGCCGACACCGCCACCAAGGCCATCACGCCCGACTCCGAGCTCGACTCGGTGAACGAGCTGACGGCCTTCGCCAGGGGCCTGTCCGGACTCGGCGCCGACGACGTCCACATGATCACGCTGCCGGTCGAGTACGACCCCCTCGACCCCAACCGGGTGGTGCCCCTCGCGGCCCAGGGACGCCAGGTCTGGAAGGCCCTCAAGGCCGACCGCCCGATCCCCGCGTCCGCCGTGAAGGACACGGCCACCGGCAAGGCCGAAGGCGTCGTGAAGCAGACCGGGGCCGACCGGGAGCGGTCGGGAAACGCCCGGGAATAGTTCTGGCCCGACCCCGGTTTTGGGAGATGCGGCCGGTCCTGGCAGACTGGTACGTCGGCCCCGGTTCACGCAGGTGCATCCCGCACCGCGACCCGGAGCCCTCCCGAAACTAGGAGACACCTTGAAGCGCGAGATCCACCCCGAGTACGTCGAGACCCAGGTCAGCTGCACCTGCGGCGCGTCGTTCACCACCCGTAGCACCCTGACCGAGGGCACCATCCGTGCCGAGGTCTGCTCCGAGTGCCACCCGTTCTACACGGGCAAGCAGAAGATCCTCGACACCGGTGGCCGCGTGGCCCGCTTCGAGGCCCGCTTCGGCAAGGCTGCCGGCTCCGCCAAGTAGCGAGCCACTGCGCCGGTCTTCGGCTGCCCCCGCGCGGGGCGGCCGGGACCGGCGCTTTGCCGTCCCGTAGCAACTTACGAAAACCAGGAGCCCCCGATGTTCGAGGCGGTCGAGGAACTGGTCGGCGAACACGCCGACCTCGAGAAGAAGCTCGCCGATCCTTCGGTCCACGCCGACCAGGCCAACGCGCGCAAGCTGAACAAGCGGTACGCCGAGCTGACCCCGATCGTCGCCACCTACCGCTCCTGGAAGCAGACCGGTGACGACATCGAGACCGCCCGCGAGCTGGCGCACGACGACCCGGACTTCGCCGCCGAGGTGAAGGAGCTGGAGAAGCAGCGCGAGGAGCTGACCGACCGGCTGCGGCTGCTGCTCGTCCCGCGCGACCCCAGCGACGACAAGGACGTCATCCTGGAGATCAAGGCCGGCGCCGGCGGCGACGAGTCCGCCCTCTTCGCCGGCGACCTGCTGCGGATGTACCTGCGCTACGCCGAGCGCGTCGGCTGGAAGACCGAGATCATCGACGCCACCGAGTCCGAGCTCGGCGGCTACAAGGACGTCCAGGTCGCCGTGAAGACCAAGGGCGGCAACGGGGCCACCGAGCCCGGCCAGGGCGTCTGGGCGCGACTGAAGTACGAGGGCGGTGTGCACCGCGTGCAGCGCGTGCCCGCCACCGAGTCGCAGGGCCGCATCCACACCTCCGCCGCCGGTGTGCTCGTCACGCCCGAGGCCGAGGAGGTCGAGGTCGAGATCCACGCCAACGACCTGCGCATCGACGTCTACCGCTCGTCCGGCCCCGGCGGCCAGTCCGTCAACACGACCGACTCCGCCGTCCGCATCACCCACCTGCCGACCGGCATCGTCGCCTCCTGCCAGAACGAGAAGAGCCAGCTCCAGAACAAGGAGCAGGCCATGCGCATCCTGCGCTCCCGGCTGCTGGCCGCCGCGCAGGAGAAGGCCGAGGCCGAGGCCGCCGACGCCCGCCGCAGCCAGGTCCGCACCGTCGACCGCTCCGAGAAGATCCGTACGTACAACTATCCGGAGAACCGCATCTCGGACCACCGCGTCGGCTTCAAGGCGTACAACTTGGACCAGGTGCTCGACGGCGAGCTCGACGCGGTCATCCAGGCCTGCGTGGACGCCGACGCGGCGGCCAAGATGGCCGGCTCGTAAGGCCCGCGCGCAAGGCCCCCGCGCGTCCGGCCCGCGTCGGCCCGGCGCGCCGGGCCGCCCCAAGCCCCACCCCGCACCCCGCACCACGGAGGACCAGCGTGAACCTGCTGCTTGCCGAGGTGGCCCAGGCCACCCAGCGGCTGGCCGACGCCGGCGTTCCCTCACCGCGTTTCGACGCCGAGGAGCTCGCCGCGTTCGTGCACGGCGTCAAGCGGGGGGAGCTGCACAACGTCAAGGACGCGGACTTCGACGCCCGCTACTGGGAGGCCATCGCCCGCCGCGAGGCGCGCGAGCCGCTCCAGCACATCACCGGCCGGGCGTTCTTCCGCTACCTGGAGCTCCAGGTCGGTCCCGGCGTCTTCGTGCCGCGCCCCGAGACCGAGTCCGTGGTCGGCTGGGCGATAGACGCCGTACGGGCCATGGACGTCGTCGAGCCGCTGATCGTCGACCTGTGCACCGGCTCCGGCGCCATCGCGCTCGCCATGGCGCAGGAGGTGCCGCGCTCGCGCGTGCACGCCGTGGAGCTCTCCGACGACGCGCTCGTGTGGACCCGGAAGAACGCCGAGGGCTCGCGCGTCACCGTCCACCAGGGCGACGCGCTGACCGCGCTGCCGGAGCTCGACGGCCAGGTCGACCTGGTCATCTCCAACCCGCCGTACATCCCGCTCACCGAGTGGGAGTACGTGGCGCCCGAGGCCCGCGACCACGACCCCGAGATGGCCCTGTTCTCCGGCGAGGACGGCCTCGACACCATCCGGGGCATCGAGCGCACCGCGCACCGGCTGCTGCGGCCGGGCGGGCTCGTCGTCGTCGAGCACGCGGACACCCAGGGCGGCCAGGTGCCGTGGATCTTCAACGAGGAGGCCGGCTGGGCGGACGCCGCCGACCACCCCGACCTCAACAACCGGCCGCGGTTCGCGACGGCGCGCAAGGCCACCCCATGACCATGGACGACGACGTGTACGAGGAGGACCGGGACTGATGGCTCGGCGATACGACTGCAACGAGGCGACGGACCGGGCGACGGGTCTGCGTGAGGCCGCGTCCGCCGTACGCCGCGGCGAGCTGGTCGTGCTCCCCACCGACACGGTGTACGGGCTCGGGGCGGACGCCTTCGGCTCGGAGGCCGTCGCGGACCTGCTCGCGGCCAAGGGGCGCGGGCGGAACATGCCGACGCCCGTCCTGATCGGCTCCCCGAACACGCTGCACGGGCTCGTCACGGACTTCTCCGAGCAGGCGTGGGAGCTCGTCGACGCGTTCTGGCCGGGGGCGCTGACCCTGGTCGCCCGCCACCAGCCCTCGCTGCAGTGGGACCTGGGCGACACCCGCGGCACCGTCGCCATCCGGATGCCGCTGCACCCGGTCGCGATCGAACTGCTCACGGAGGTCGGCCCGATGGCGGTCTCCTCGGCGAACCTGAGCGGTCACCCGGCGCCGGAGGACTGCGACGCGGCGCAGGGCATGCTCGGGGACTCCGTCTCCGTCTACCTCGACGGCGGCCCCACGCCCGGCAACGTGCCCTCGTCGATCGTCGACGTCACGGGCAAGGTGCCGGTGCTGCTGCGCGAGGGCGCGCTGTCGGCGGAGGAGCTCCGGAAGGTGGTACCCGACCTCGAGGTGTCCAATTGACCGCCCCTGAGGGGCGTGGCATAGCGGGGCACGAGCACGACGGCAGTACTTTCCGCATCCTCCACGTCAGCACCGGCAACGTCTGCCGCTCGCCGATCACCGAGCGGCTGACCCGCCATGCCCTGATCGACCGCCTCGGCGACCCCCTGGGCGGCGGCCTGATCGTGGAGAGCGCGGGCACGTGGGGCCACGAGGGCGCTCCCATGGAGACCAACGCGGAGCTCGTCCTCGCGGAGATCGGCGCCGACTACACCGGCTTCGTGGGCCGCGAGCTCCTCGACGAGCACGTCATCCGCGCCGACCTGGTCCTCACCGCGACCCGTGACCACCGCGCCCAGGTCATCTCGATGGGCCACTCGGCGGGCCTGCGCACCTTCACCCTGAAGGAGTTCACCCGCCTCGTCCGTGCGATAGATCCGGCCACGCTCCCCGACCCGATGGGCGAGGGCGGCACCGTCGACCGCGCCCGGGCCCTGGTCCGCGCCGCCGCCGCTCTACGCGGGTGGCTCCTGGCCCCGTCGGCGGAGGCGGACGAGGTCAACGACCCGTACGGGGCGCCGATCACCTTCTTCCGCTCCATCGGCGACGAGATCCAGCAGGCGCTCGATCCCGTGGTGACGGCGCTGACGGGGGTGCCGGCCAAGCGGTAGAGGCCACTTGGCGCAGTGGGGGAGCGGCCGGGGGGGCGGCGTGTCTACAGTGGTTTTCTGGCCATGCTCCTCACCGTACGGAGTGCCCCATGCCGGTCACCGCGCCCCCCGAAGACGAGCTCGACGTGCTGCGTCGGCAGGACCCCGAAGTCGCCGACGTGCTGCTCGGGGAGGCGCGGCGGCAGGGGGACGGGCTGCAGCTGATCGCCGCCGAGAACTTCACCTCGCGGGCGGTGCTGGCCGCGCTCGGCTCGCGGCTGGCCAACAAGTACGCCGAGGGCTACCCGGGAGCCCGGTACCACGGCGGGTGCGAGTACGCCGACGCGGCCGAGCGGATCGCCGTCGACCGGGCCAAGGCGCTGTTCGGGGCCGAGCACGCGAACGTACAGGCGCATTCCGGGTCCTCCGCCGTGCTGGCCGCGTACGCCGCGCTGCTGCGGCCCGGGGACACCGTGCTCGCGATGGGGCTCGCGTACGGCGGGCACCTCACGCACGGCTCGCCCGCGAACTTCTCGGGCCGCTGGTTCGACTTCGTCCCGTACGGCGTCGACGCCGAGACCGGCCTCGTCGACTACGAACAGGTCGCCGCCCTCGCCCGGCACCACCGGCCGAAGGCGATCGTCTGCGGGTCGATCTCCTATCCCCGCCACCTCGACTACGCGATCTTCCGGACGATCGCCGACGAGGTGGGCGCCTATCTCATCGCGGACGCCGCCCACCCGCTCGGCCTGGTCGCCGGCGGCGCGGCCCCGAGCCCCGTCCCGTACGCCGACATCGTCTGCGGCACCACCCACAAGGTGCTGCGCGGTCCGCGCGGCGGCCTCCTGCTGTGCGGGGCGGAGCTCGCGCAGCAGGTGGACCGGGCCGTGTTCCCGTTCTCGCAGGGCGGCGCGCAGATGCACACGATCGCGGCCAAGGCGGTGGCCTTCGGCGAGGCGGCCACCCCGGCCTTCTCCGCGTACGCCCATCGGGTGGTCGACAACGCCCGCGTCCTCGCCGACGCCCTCGCCACCGAGGGCTTCGCCCCGACCACCGGCGGCACGGACACCCACCTCATCACCGCCGACCCGGCCCCGCTCGGCGTCGAGGGCCGCACCGCCCGCGCCCGGCTCGCCGCCGCCGGCATCGTGCTCGACACCTGCGCGCTGCCGTACGGCGACGGGCGCGGCATCCGGCTCGGCACCGCCGCCGTCACCACGCAGGGGATGGGCGCTGCGGAGATGGCGAGGATCGCCGCGCTGTTCGGCGCCGCGCTGCGGGACGACCCGGAGGAGACGGCCAGGGTGCGGGCGGAGGCACGCGAGCTCGCGGGGCGGTTTCCTCCGTACGGCCCCCCGTACGGGCGGTGAACGGGGCCGCGGGAGAGGTCGCTTCCGAAGCCGCCTCCAGGCCCCGTCAGGGCCCCGCGAAGGCCCTCCGGGCGCCCCTGGGAACCGTTCGCGCGCTGCCGGTGTCCTCGACCATGGGGACGGCCCGGCTAGGGTGTGGGGCTGAGATGGCCAGCGATTCCTGTGGGGCAGCCCGTGCGTGATTACCTGCTGACGCTCTGTGTCACGGCCGCGGTGACCTATCTGCTGACCGGTCCGGTGCGGAAGTTCGCCATCGCGACCGGGGCGATGCCGGAGATCCGCGCCCGCGACGTGCACCGAGAACCGACTCCGCGGCTCGGTGGCATCGCCATGTTCTTCGGGCTGTGCGCGGGCCTCCTGGTCGCCGACCACCTGCAGAACCTCAACAGCGTCTTCGAGCTGTCCAACGAGCCCCGCGCGCTGCTCTCCGGCGCCGCCCTGATCTGGCTGATCGGCGTCCTGGACGACAAGTTCGAGCTGGACGCCCTGATCAAGCTGGGCGCGCAGATGATCTCCGCCGGCGTGATGGTGATCCAGGGTCTGACGATCCTGTGGCTGCCGATCCCCGGCGTCGGCACGGTCGCCCTCACCCAGTGGCAGGGCACGCTGCTCACCGTCGCCCTGGTGGTGCTCACCATCAACGCCGTGAACTTCGTCGACGGACTGGACGGCCTGGCCGCCGGCATGGTGTGCATCGCCGCCGCCGCCTTCTTCCTCTACGCGTACCGGATCTGGTTCGGCTACACGATCGAGGCGGCCGCGCCCGCGACCCTCTTCGCCGCGATCCTCATGGGCATGTGCCTGGGCTTCCTGCCGCACAACATGCACCCGGCGCGGATCTTCATGGGCGACTCGGGCTCGATGCTGATCGGTCTGATCCTGGCCGCCTCGGCCATCTCCATCACGGGGCAGGTCGACCCGGACGCCCTGAAGATCTTCGAGGGCTCGACGAAGGCGGCCACCCACGCCGCCCTGCCGGTCTTCATCCCGCTGGTGCTGCCGCTGACCATCATCGCGATCCCGATGGCCGACCTGGTGCTCGCGATCGTGCGCCGCACGTGGAAGGGCCAGTCGCCGTTTGCCGCGGACCGGGGGCACCTGCACCACCGGCTCCTGGAGATCGGGCACTCGCACAGCCGCGCGGTGCTGATCATGTACTTCTGGTCGGCGCTGATCGCCTTCGGGACGCTGGCCTACTCGGTCCACTCGACGTCGATGTGGATCGTCCTCTCGGTCGTCTTCCTGAGCGCCGTCGGCCTGGTGCTGCTCCTGCTGCCGCGGTTCTCGCCGCGCGCCCCGCGCTGGGCGGAGGCGGTCGTCCCGCCGCGCTACCGGCGCCGTGGGCGCACGGCGCCGGCCGGGGGTGCCGTCGAGCCGTCGGGGCCGGCGTCGGAGCCGGAGGAGGAGCGGGTGCCCGTGCCCGCCGGGGTCAACGGGGCGACCGCCATCGGTCACCGTTCGCGGTTCTCCGACCGGAGTAAGGCCGGGGCGCGGGGTTGACGAAAGCCCCAGTCGGCGCCAATACCAGACAAGACGCCCCGCTGTCCTGCACACACGCGCGCACTAGCTCTCACGTGTGACAGTTGGCACACCCTCTGGGTAAAGACCTATTCAAATAGTTTGTGATACGGTTCACGAGACCCGGCGACAGAGCCGAAGGACCGTAGTGCGACGGTTCCTTGGCCCCGAGACCCACCTCGGACCGGGCTTACGCTCGTCCATGACGACACCATCGCCCCCTCCAGCAAGCGGAGACACCGCCATGCCGTCCAACGACGCACGCACCCTGCTGCACACCGCCGTGCCCACCGCAGCCGTCGGCGCCATCGCCACGGTCGTCAGCGGTGTGGTCGCCGGTGGCAAGGGCGCGCTCGGCGCCGTCATCGGCACCGCGGTCGTGATCCTCTTCATGGGCATCGGGCTGGTGGTTCTGCAGCGGACGGCGAAGAAGCTTCCGCAGCTGTTCCAGGCCATGGGACTGATGCTCTACACGGCCCAGCTGCTGGTCCTCTTCCTCTTCCTGGCCTTGCTGAAGGACACCTCGGCGTTCGACTTCAAGGCCTTCGCCTTCACGCTGCTCGCTACGACCATCGTGTGGGTCGCCGCCCAGGCCCGGGCCTACATGAAGGCCAAGATCATGTACGTCGACCCCGAGAACACGGGGCCGAAGTCGTGAAGGGTAGGGCCGGGATAAAGGCGCGTTCGGCTTCCTGCTATCGTCCGGTGCCAACTGCGGCACTGCGGGCGCGGGCATCCGAAGCGGCGCCTGTCCCAGCGCGAGGCTCGATGCCGAACCGCCGCCCCCTTATCCGTAAGACCAGTCCAGTGCCGACCCGCGGCTGCGTGCCGCGCCGACACAACGAGGTTGCCGTACCTATGCGCCACGCTGAAGGAGCCCGCGGTGAGTGCTGACCAGACGCTTGCCTTCGACCCGGATTGCCACATCTTCACTGGATGCGGCTTCCCGGCGCCGGGCCTGCACACGTTCATGTACGAGCCCATCTTCTCCGCGGGCGGCTTCGACTTCACGAAGCCGATGCTGCTCGCGATCCTGGGTTCGATCGTGGTCGTCGGCTTCTTCTGGGCCGCTTTCAACAAGCCCAAGCTGATCCCCGGCAAGATGCAGATGGTCGGTGAGGCCGGCTACGACTTCGTGCGCCGCGGCATCGTCTACGAGATCATCGGCAAGAAGGACGGCGAGAAGTACGTCCCGCTGATGGTGTCCCTGTTCTTCTTCGTGTGGATCATGAACCTCTGGTCCATCATCCCGCTCGCGCAGTTCCCGGTCACCTCGCTGATCGCCTTCCCGGCGGCCCTCGCGCTGATCGTCTACGTGCTCTGGATCTCGCTGACCTTCAAGAAGCACGGCTTCGTCGGCGGCTGGAAGAACATCACCGGCTACGACAAGTCGCTCGGCCCGATCCTTCCCCTGGTCGTCGTCCTCGAGTTCTTCTCGAACCTGCTCATCCGGCCCTTCACGCACGCGGTCCGACTGTTCGCGAACATGTTCGCCGGTCACCTGCTCATCGTGATGTTCTCCCTGGCCACCTGGTACCTCATGAACGGCCTGGGCTTCGTCTACGCCGGCGCCTCGTTCGTGATGGTCATCATCATGACCGCCTTCGAGCTCTTCATCCAGGCTGTCCAGGCGTACGTCTTCGTCCTCCTGGCCTGCAGCTACGTCCAGGGCGCGCTCTCCGAGCACCACTGAGCCGGCCCGGCAGCAGCACCACCCCCCTTACCAACAGTCGTCCGGTGGCCAACCCCCACCGGGTCCTTGAAAGAGAAGGAAGAACCGGCATGTCCGCTCTCGAGACTCTCGCCGCCGTCAACGGAAACGTCGCCTCCATCGGTTACGGCCTCGCGGCCATCGGCCCGGGCGTCGGCGTCGGCATCATCTTCGGTAACGGCACCCAGGCCCTCGCCCGTCAGCCCGAGGCGGCCGGCCTGATCCGTACCAACCAGATCATGGGTTTCGCGTTCTGTGAGGCGCTCGCCCTCATCGGCATCGTCATGGGCTTCGTCTACAAGTAAGCCGGACCGACAGCCCATACCTTTTTACGGAAGGCACTGATGTGAACGCTCTGCTTCTTGCGGCAGCGGCGGAGGAGCAGCCTCCGCTCATCCCGCATCTCGACGAGCTCGTCATCGGCCTGATCGCCTTCGTCATCGTCTTCGGCTTCCTCGCCAAGAAGCTTCTCCCGAACATCAACAAGGTTCTGGAAGAGCGCCGCGAGGCCATCGAGGGTGGCATCGAGAAGGCCGAGTCGGCCCAGATCGAGGCTCAGAGTGTGCTGGAGCAGTACAAGGCTCAGCTCGCCGAGGCCCGCCACGAGGCCGCGCGTCTCCGCCAGGAGGCGACGGAGCAGGGCACCGCGATCATCCAGGAGATGAAGGCGGAAGGCCAGCGCCAGCGCGAGGAGATCATCGCGGCCGGTCACGCCCAGATCGAGGCCGACCGCAAGGCCGCGTCCGCCGCACTGCGTCAGGACGTGGGCAAGCTCGCCACCGACCTGGCCGCGAAGCTGGTCGGCGAGGCCCTCGAGGACCACGCCCGCCAGAGCCGCACCATCGACCGCTTCCTCGACGAGCTCGAGGAGAAGGCCGAGGCCGTCCGATGAACGGAGCGAGCCGCGAGGCACTGGGCGCCGCACGCGAGGCCCTCGACGCGCTGACCGACAACACGTCGGTGGATGCGGGCAAGCTCGCGGGCGAGCTGGCTGCCGTCACCGCGCTGCTCGACCGCGAGGTGTCGCTGCGTCGGGTCCTGACCGACCCGGCGCAGGCGGGCGAGGCCAAGGCCACGCTCG
This sequence comes from Streptomyces sp. NPDC126499, assembly GCF_040302485.1. Taxonomy (NCBI): domain Bacteria; kingdom Bacillati; phylum Actinomycetota; class Actinomycetes; order Kitasatosporales; family Streptomycetaceae; genus Streptomyces; species Streptomyces sp. NPDC126499. Next base: position 204,888 of record NZ_JBEOUO010000004.1, read on the forward strand.
CCCAGCGACTCCTGTCCGGTCAGGTGGGCGGCGAGACCGTCGACCTGGTCTCCGGAATGGTCCGTTCCCGCTGGTCGCAGTCGCGCGACCTGGTCGACGCGGTCGAGGAGCTGGCGAACACCGCCGACCTCACCGCCGCCCAGAAGGCGGGCGCCCTCGACGACGTCGAGGACGAGCTGTTCCGCTTCGGCCGGATCGTCTCCTCCAGCACCGAGCTCCGCTCGGCGCTGACGGACAAGGCCGCGAAGGCCTCCGCCAAGGGCGAGCTGCTGCGCAGCCTGCTCGGCGGCAAGGCCAACCCCGTCACCGAGCGACTGGTCGTCCGTCTCGTGACGCAGCCCCGGGGACGTAGCCTGGAAGCGGGACTCGAGTCCCTGTCCAAGCTCGCCGCGGCGCGCCGCGACCGGATGGTCGCCGTCGTCACCTCGGCGGTGCCGCTCAGCGACGGGCAGAAGCAGCGCCTCGGCGCCGTGCTGGCCAAGCTGTACGGCCGCCAGATGCACCTGAACCTGGACGTGGACCCCACGGTCCTCGGCGGGATCTCGGTGCGGGTCGGCGACGAGGTCATCGACGGCACCATCGCCGAGCGCCTCGACGAGGCGACCCGGCGACTGGCCGGCTGACCTCGGCCACAACTCAAGAAGCATGACCAGCGGCCCGGTTGGGCCGTGCAGAGATTGCAGAAGATTCCTGGGGGTCGGCCCCCAGACCCCCTAAGAAACTTCGGGCCCAACAAGGAGAGCAGGGAACCCAGATGGCGGAGCTCACGATCCGGCCGGAGGAGATCCGGGACGCGCTGGAGAACTTCGTCCAGTCGTACCAGCCGGACGCGGCCTCGCGCGAGGAGGTCGGCACGGTCAGCCTGGCCGGCGACGGTATCGCGAAGGTCGAGGGTCTTCCCTCGGCCATGGCGAACGAGCTGCTGAAGTTCGAGGACGGCACTCTCGGCCTCGCGCTGAACCTGGAAGAGCGCGAGATCGGTGCGATCGTCCTCGGCGAGTTCAGCGGCATCGAGGAGGGACAGTCGGTGCAGCGCACCGGCGAGGTCCTCTCCGTCGGCGTCGGTGAGGGATACCTGGGTCGCGTCGTCGACCCGCTCGGCAACCCGATCGACGGTCTCGGCGAGATCGCGACCGAGGGCCGCCGCGCCCTCGAGCTGCAGGCGCCCGGCGTCATGCAGCGCAAGTCGGTCCACGAGCCGATGGAGACCGGCTACAAGGCCGTCGACGCCATGACCCCGGTCGGCCGTGGTCAGCGTCAGCTGATCATCGGTGACCGCCAGACCGGCAAGACCGCCCTGGCCGTCGACACGATCATCAACCAGCGCGACAACTGGCGCTCGGGCGACGTGAACAAGCAGGTCCGCTGCATCTACGTCGCCATCGGCCAGAAGGGCTCCACCATCGCGTCCGTGCGCGCGGCCCTCGAAGAGGCCGGTGCGCTCGAGTACACGACGATCGTCGCCGCCCCGGCGTCCGACCCGGCCGGCTTCAAGTACCTCGCCCCGTACACCGGCTCGGCCATCGGCCAGCACTGGATGTACCAGGGCAAGCACGTCCTGATCGTCTTCGACGACCTGTCGAAGCAGGCCGACGCCTACCGCGCCGTGTCGCTGCTGCTGCGCCGCCCGCCGGGCCGTGAGGCCTACCCGGGTGACGTCTTCTACCTGCACTCCCGCCTGCTCGAGCGCTGCGCCAAGCTCTCGGACGAGCTGGGTGCCGGTTCGATGACCGGTCTGCCGATCGTCGAGACCAAGGCCAACGACGTCTCGGCGTTCATCCCGACCAACGTCATCTCCATCACGGACGGCCAGTGCTTCCTGGAGTCCGACCTGTTCAACGCCGGTCAGCGTCCGGCCCTGAACGTCGGTATCTCCGTCTCCCGTGTCGGTGGCTCGGCCCAGCACAAGGCGATGAAGCAGATCTCCGGCCGTCTGCGCGTGGACCTGGCCCAGTTCCGTGAGCTGGAGGCGTTCGCCGCCTTCGGTTCCGACCTGGACGCCGCGTCGAAGGCGCAGCTGGAGCGCGGTCAGCGCATGGTCGAGCTGCTGAAGCAGCCGCAGTACCAGCCGATGGCCACGGAGAACCAGGTCGTCTCCATCTGGGCCGGCACCACCGGCAAGATGGACGACGTCCCGGTCGCCGACATCCGCCGCTTCGAGGCCGAGATGCTGACGTACCTGCGTCAGAACCACTCGGGCCTCATGACCTCCATCCGTGAGGGCGGCAAGATGTCGGACGACACGCTGCAGTCCGTCGGCGACGCGATCGCGGAGTTCAAGAAGCAGTTCGAGACCTCTGACGGCAAGCTGCTCGGCGACGACGCCTCCGCCGTCAACGTCTCGAAGTGACGACGGAAGGGACCTGACTCATGGGAGCGCAGCTCCGGGTCTACAAGCGTCGCATCAAATCCGTCACCGCGACGAAGAAGATCACCAAGGCGATGGAGATGATCGCCGCCTCGCGCGTCGTCAAGGCGCAGCGCAAGGTGCAGGCGTCGACCCCGTACGCCACCGAGCTCACCCGCGCGGTGACCGCGGTGGCCACGGGCGCCAACGACAAGCACCCGCTGACCACCGAGGCGGAGAACCCGACCCGCGCCGCGGTCCTGCTCCTCACGAGCGACCGCGGTCTGGCCGGCGCGTTCAACTCCAACGCCATCAAGGCGGCGGAGCAGCTCATCCGGAAGCTGGAGGGCGAGGGCAAGGAGGTCGACATCTACGTGGTCGGCCGCCGAGGCGTCGCGCACTTCAACTTCCGTGAGCGCAAGCTGGCCGACACGTGGACCGGCTTCACGGACGAGCCGACGTACGCGGACGCCAAGAAGATCGGCGAACCGCTGATCGAGGCGATCGAGAAGGAGACGGCGGAGGGCGGCGTGGACGAGCTCCACATCGTCTACACCGAGTTCGTCTCGATGATGACGCAGACGGCGGTCGAGGCCCGGCTGCTGCCCCTCAGCCTCGACGAGGTCGCGAAGGAGGCCGGCGAGACGGACAAGCTCCGTCCGCTGTACGACTTCGAGCCCTCGGCGGAGGACGTCCTGGACGCCCTCCTCCCGCGCTACGTCGAGAGCCGCATCTACAACGCGCTGCTTCAGTCCTCGGCCTCGAAGCACGCCGCCACGCGGCGCGCGATGAAGTCGGCGACCGACAACGCGGGTGAGCTGATCACCAACCTCACCCGACTTGCCAACGCGGCCCGCCAGGCCGACATCACCCAGGAAATCAGCGAGATCGTCGGTGGCACCGCAGCCCTGGCCGACGCGACCGCGGGGAGTGACAAGTAATGACGACCACTGTTGAGACGGCCGCCGCCACGGGCCGCGTCGCCCGGGTCATCGGCCCGGTCGTCGACGTGGAGTTCCCCGTCGACGCGATGCCGGAGATCTACAACGCGCTGAACGTCCAGGTGCCGGACCCGTCCGGTGAGGGCACCAAGACGCTGACCCTCGAGGTCGCGCAGCACCTTGGTGACGGCATGGTCCGCACCATCTCGATGCAGCCCACCGACGGTCTGGTCCGCCAGGCCCCGGTGACCGACACGGGCGACGCGATCACCGTGCCCGTCGGTGACGTCACCAAGGGCAAGGTGTTCAACACCCTGGGCGAGGTCCTCAACGAGGACCCCTCCACGGTCGCGGACGCCGAGCGCTGGGGGATCCACCGCAAGGCCCCGGCCTTCGACCAGCTCGAGTCCAAGACCGAGATGTTCGAGACCGGCCTGAAGGTCGTCGACCTCCTCACCCCGTACGTCAAGGGTGGAAAGATCGGTCTGTTCGGTGGTGCCGGTGTCGGCAAGACCGTTCTGATCCAGGAAATGATCATGCGTGTGGCGAAGCTGCACGAGGGTGTGTCGGTCTTCGCGGGCGTCGGCGAGCGCACCCGTGAGGGCAACGACCTCATGGTCGAGATGGAGGAGGCCGGCGTTCTCGACAAGACCGCGCTGGTCTTCGGCCAGATGGACGAGCCCCCGGGCACCCGTCTGCGCGTGGCCCTCGCCGGTCTGACCATGGCGGAGTACTTCCGCGATGTGCAGAAGCAGGACGTGCTGTTCTTCATCGACAACATCTTCCGCTTCACCCAGGCCGGTTCCGAGGTGTCGACCCTGCTCGGCCGTATGCCCTCCGCGGTGGGCTACCAGCCGAACCTGGCCGACGAGATGGGTCTCCTCCAGGAGCGCATCACCTCGACCCGTGGTCACTCGATCACCTCGATGCAGGCGATCTACGTCCCCGCCGACGACCTCACCGACCCGGCGCCGGCGACCACCTTCGCCCACCTCGACGCGACGACGGTTCTCTCCCGTCCGATCTCCGAGAAGGGCATCTACCCGGCCGTGGACCCGCTGGACTCCACGTCCCGGATCCTGGACCCGCGTTACATCGCGCAGGACCACTACGACACCGCCATGCGGGTCAAGGGCATCCTGCAGAAGTACAAGGACCTCCAGGACATCATCGCGATCCTCGGTATCGACGAGCTGAGCGAGGAGGACAAGCTCGTCGTCCACCGCGCGCGGCGTGTCGAGCGCTTCCTGTCCCAGAACACCCACGCGGCGAAGCAGTTCACCGGTGTGGACGGTTCGGACGTTCCGCTCGACGAGTCGATCTCCGCGTTCAACGCGATCTGCGACGGAGAGTTCGACCACTTCCCGGAGCAGGCCTTCTTCATGTGTGGTGGTCTCGAGGACCTCAAGAAGAACGCCAAGGAGCTCGGCGTCTCCTGAGCTCCGTGCTCGCCTGAGGGGGGCGGGATCGGTCCCGCCCCCCTCGCCACGCCCACTAGAATTGATCCCAACACCCGGCAGCACCGCCGGGTGGTGACCCGAGGAGCCAACCTTGGCTGCTGAGCTGCACGTCGAGCTGGTCGCCGCTGACCGGAGTGTCTGGTCCGGCGAGGCCACCCTGGTCATCGCGCGTACCACCTCCGGCGACATCGGCGTCATGCCCGGTCACCAGCCGCTGCTCGGTGTGCTGGAGTCGGGCCCGGTGACGATCCGCACGAGCGAGGGCGGCACGGTCGTGGCCGCCGTCCACGGCGGTTTCATCTCCTTCGCCGATGACAAGCTGTCTCTGCTCGCGGAGATCGCCGAGCTGGCGGACGAGATCGACGCCCAGCGCGCCGAGCGCGCGCTGGAGCGGGCCAAGGCCGAGGAGGACGCCGCCGCCGAGCGGCGCGCCGAGGTCCGGCTGCGCGCGGTAGCGGTCCGCTAGCGGACCGCGCCGAGAGTTGTTTCCTCAGCCGCGGCACGACTGGAATGTTCCAGACCGTGCCGCGGCTGAGGCGATGCAGATGCAGGTTGTATTCGGTCAGACCGGGTCCACCGGTCACGGGAAGCGGCGAGGAGGTCGGTGAAGATGTTCCTCGCGCTGCTTGTCTGCGGCCTGGTCGTCGCACTGGTGGTGATCGGGCTCTTCGTCTTCGGCTTGCGCCGGAGGCTGATCCAGCGCGCCGGCGGCACCTTCGACTGTTCCCTGCGCTGGAACGTGCCGGAGACGCCGGACACCACCGGCAAGGGCTGGGTGTACGGCGTCGCCCGCTACAGCGGTGACGAGATCGCCTGGTTCCGTGTCTTCTCGTACGCGCCCCGCCCGCGCCGCGTCCTGGAGCGCTCGGCCATCGAGGTCCTGGAGCGCCGGATGCCGGAGGGCGAGGAGGAGCTGGCCCTCCTTTCGGACTCCGTGATCCAGGGCTGTCTGCACCGCGGCACGCGCCTGGAGCTGGCCATGAGCGAGGACGCGCTCACCGGCTTCCTGGCCTGGCTGGAGGCGGCGCCCCCGGGGCAACGAGTCAATGTCGCCTGATCCCCTTGTCGATTCCTCTGTACGGCCCGGTGAGTGCCATGTGTGGACCGCCCGGGCCGTTTCCGTTTCCCCGGACCGGCTCCGGCTGCTCGACGACCGCGAGCGACGGGTGTACGGGTCGCTGCTGCGGGAGGCCGACCGCGCGCTGTACCTGACCGCGCACGCCTTGCTGCGGCGGGTCCTCGGCGAGGTCCTGGACCGGGATCCGGCGGGGCTCGTCTTCGCCGCCGGCCCGCACGGCAAGCCGTACCTGGAGGACGCCCCGGTCGAGTTCTCGCTCTCGCACTCGGGGGAGCGGGTGGCGGTGGCGCTGACCTCGGGCACCCCGGTGGGGGTGGACGTGGAGCGGGTCACCGATCTGGCCGGGCTGCCGCTGCCGGTGCTGTCCGGCGAGGAGCGGACCGTGTTCGATCGCGTACCGGAGCCGGAGCGGGCGGCCGCCTTCACCGCGTACTGGGTGCGCAAGGAGGCGGTCCTGAAGGCGACCGGTGAGGGGCTGCGGGTGGATCCCGCGCGGCTCACCGTCTCGGCCCCCGACCGGCCGGCGGAGCTGCTCGGCTGGCGGGGGCGGGACGGCGTACAGCCGCACCGGAGGGTGCGGCTGTACGACCTGGACGCGGGGGAGGGATACCGGGGGGCCGTCGCCCTGCTGGGGGGCGGGGCCCACCGGATCGTCGTGCGGACGGTCAGCTCAGTCCGCTGTTGAGGGCGCCGACCAGCTCGCCGTTGGAGGTGTCCCCGCTGAACTCCCAGAAGAAGGCGCCGCCCAGGCCCTGGTTCTTGGCCCAGCCCATCTTCGAGGTGACGGTGGCGGGGGTGTCGTAGCTCCACCAGTTGGTGCCGCAGTGGGCGTAGGCGGTGCCGGCGACGGTGCCGTTGGCCGGGCAGGAGTTCTTGAGGACCTTGTAGTCCTCGATGCCCTGCTCGTAGGTGCCGGCGGCGGGTCCGGTGGCGGCGCCGCCCGGCTCCTTCTGGGTGACTCCGGTCCAGCCCCGGCCGTAGAAGCCGATGCCGAGCAGCAGCTTGTTCGCCGGGACGCCCTTGGCCTTGAACTTGGCGATCGCCTCGGCGGAGTTGAAGCCCGCCTGCGGGATGCCGGGGTACGAGGTGAGCGGGGAGTGCGGGGCCGTCGGGCCCTTCGCCGCCCAGGCGCCGAAGAAGTCGTACGTCATCACGTTGAACCAGTCCATGTACGGCGCCGCGCCCGCGTAGTCGGTGGCGTCGATCTTGCCGCCGGCGGAGGCGTCGGCCGTGACGGCCGCGGTGACCAGGTTGTTCGCGCCGAACTTGGCGCGCATGGCCTGCATCATGTTCTTGAAGGCGTTCGGACCGCTGGTGTCACAGGTCAGACCGCAGGCGTTGGGGTACTCCCAGTCCAGGTCGATGCCGTCGAAGACGTCGGCCCAGCGCGGGTCCTCCACCAGGTCGTAGCAGGACTGGGCGAAGGCGGTCGGGTTCTGCACGGCCTGGCCGAAGCCGCCGGACCAGGTCCAGCCGCCGAAGGACCAGAGGACCTTGATGTGCGGGTAGGCCTTCTTCAGCTTGCGCAGCTGGTTGAAGTTGCCGCGCAGCGGCTGGTCCCAGGTGTCGGCGACGCCGTCGACGGACTGGTCGGCGGTGTAGGCCTTGTCGTAGTCGGCGTAGGCGTCGCCGATGGTGCACTTGCCGCCCTGGACGTTGCCGAAGGCGTAGTTGATGTGGGTGATCTTGGACGCGGAGCCCGAGGTCACGATGTTCTTGACGTGGTAGTTGCGGCCGTAGACGCCCCAGTTGGTGAAGTAACCCATCTTCACCGTGCTGCCGGGCTGCGGGTTGCCCCCGCCGCCCGTGGTGCGCACGGAGACGGCGCCGCTGGCCGGGCCGGTCTGGTCGGCGGTGTCGCGGGCGACCACGGTGTAGCTGTAGTCGGTGCCGGCGGTGAGCCCGGTGTCGGTGTACGTCAGGCCGGTGACCGTGGCGACGGTGGTGCCGCCGCGCCTGACGTCGTAGTTCTTGATGCCCTTGTCGTCGGTGGCGGCCGTCCAGGTGAGCTTCACCGAGGTGTCGGTGACGGCCGAGGCGACGGGCGTGCCGGGGGCGGAGGGGGCGCTGTCGCCGGGCTGGGTGGAGCCGTCGCAGGAGCCGCCGTTGACCTTGCAGCCGCTGGGCGAGCCGGAGCCCGTGCCGTTGAAGCCGAAGGAGATGGTGGCGCCGGGGGCGAGGGTGCCGTTCCAGCCGACGTTCTTGGCGGTCCAGTGGGTGCCGGAGCCGGTGACGGTGGCGTCCCAGGCGGAGGTGACCGTGGTGCCGGAGGGGAAGTCCCACTCCACGGTCCAGGAGGAGAGGGTGGTGGTGCCGGTGTTCTTCACCGTCCACTTGCCCTCGAAGCCCGATCCCCAGTCGGAGACCTTGGTGTACGTGGCGGTGGCGGAGGTGGCCGCCTCGGCGGGGGCGGCGAGACCGACCATGGCGGCCAGGGGCAGGGCGAGGGCGGTCAGACCGGCGGCGATCCGGTGTCTGAAGCCCGCTCTGCGCGTCGGTGCTTGAGTGCTCAACGGTGCTCCTCAAGTTGCGGACGGACAAAGGTGGGGGTGGTCCGTGGAGATGCGCGCGCCCCGCGAGCGTAGGAAGGTCTGGACCAATCGTCAAGAGGTCCAGACCAACGTCACCCACCGCGCCTACAATCCCAACTCCCTGGCCAGAACCGCCGCTTGCACCCTGCTTCGCAGCTCCAGCTTGCCCAGCACCTTCGACACGTGGGTCTTCACCGTTGCCTCCGCCATCTCCAGACGTACCGCGATCTCCGCGTTGGACAGCCCCGCGCCGAGCGCCGCCAGCACCTCCCGCTCCCGGGGCGTCAGCGTGTCGAGGACACCCGGAGGCGCCGGGGCCGGCCGGCTCGGCGCGGCGAACTCGGCGATCAGCCGCCGGGTCACCGCCGGCGCGATCAGACCCTCGCCGCGCGCCACCGTCCGCACCGCCTCCACCAGGTCCTTCGCGTCCGTGTTCTTCAGCAGGAAGCCCGCCGCACCCGCCCGCAGCGCCCCGAACACGTACGCGTCGAGGTCGAAGGTGGTCAGCACCAGCACGTCGGCGAGCCCCTCCGCCACCACCTGCCGGGTCGCCGACACCCCGTCGAGCTTCGGCATCTGTACGTCCATCAGGACCAGGTCGGGGCGCAGCTCGCGGGCCAGCTCCACCGCCCGCTCACCGTCCGCCGCCTCGCCCACCACCTCGATGTCGGGCGCGCTGCCCAGGATCAGCACGAGCCCCGCCCGTACCGCGCTCTGGTCCTCGGCGACCACGATCCGGATCGTCATCCCTCCGGCGTCCTCTCCTCGGCGGGCAGCACGGCCCGCACCTGCCACGTCTTCGTCCCGTCCCCGTCCGGCACGGGCCCCGCCTCGAACTCCCCGCCGAGCAGCGCCACCCGCTCCCGCATGCCGACGAGCCCGGCCCCCGAGCCCGGCGCACGAGGACCGGGACGGTCCCCGAAGGGGCTGGTCACCCGGACCGTCAGCGCACCGGCGTCCCGGGCCAGGTGCACGGCGACCGGTCCGGCCGAGGCGTGCTTGAGGGCGTTGGTCAGCGACTCCTGCACGATCCGGTAGGCGGCGAGCTCGACCGGCGCGGGAAGCCGCTCGTCCGTCTCCTCGCGGGTGTCGTCGAGCGTGAAGGTGAGACCGCTGGTCGAGCCGTTCGTCCTGGCCTGGTCGAGCAGCGCGTCCAGGCCCGCGAGGGTGGGCGCGGCGGCCGGCTCGGCGTCACCGCTGCTGTCCCGCAGCAGGCCGATGAGCCGCCGCATCTCGGCGAGACCCGCCACGCTGTTCTCCCGGATCACGCCCAGCGCGGTCCGGGTGGTGCCGGGGTCGTCGAGCGACAGCGCGGCCGTGGAGTGGATGGCGATCGCCGAGAGGTGGTTGGCCACCATGTCGTGCAGCTCGCGGGCCATCCGGGCGCGTTCGGCGACCACCGCCTGGGTGCGGTCCATCTCGGCGAGCAGGGCGGTCTGTTCGGCGCGCAGCCGGGCGGCGTCGGCGGCCTGCCGGTGGTTGCGCACCACGGCGCCGGTGAGTGCCGGCAGGAAGCAGACGATGCCGCTGGCCAGGCCGATCAGGAGGGCGATGGCGTTCTGCCACCACACCAGGAAGCCGATGGTGACGCCGACGGTGATCAGACCCGTGGTGTACGGGATGCGGCGGGCCGAGGCGGGCGGCCCGTACACGACGGCGGCGTAGACCACGTCCGTGAACATCAGGATGGTCAGGACGTTGCCGTGGGTGAACTCGTTCGCCACGACGGTGACCGTGCCGACCAGCAGGGCCGTGCGCGGCAGGGTGCGGCGGACCGTCTCCGCCGCGGTCATCACGAGCAGCGGGACCAGGGGCGCCCAGCGGGTCTCGACGACGGCGTCCGTACGGACCACCATGCCGAAGCCCCACAGCAGCAGGCCGCAGGCCAGACCACAGGCGGCGATGAGCAGGTCGACGCGGTGCGGGCGGGGGAGTCTCACCCCCCCATCCAACACGCCGCGGGCCGCCGGGACGTCGCCGTCCGGGCCGATTCGCGGCGCGCCGTCCCTCCGTCGAAGGATGTAGACGCACCTCGTCGCTCGCGACGACGAAACGCGCTCGGCGGCACGGAAGGCTGGGAGGGACAACGGGGGAGACCGGAAGGAGCCTGGTCGTGATCGTCACGCTCATCGTCGTCTGCGAGGTCGGATTCTGGGTGCTGCTCGCCGCGGGCCTCGCCACGCGCTATCTGCTGAAGATGCCGCGCACCGGCCTCGCGCTGCTGCTCTGCGAGCCGCTCCTCGAGGTCCTGCTGCTCGTGGTGACCGCGGTCGACCTCAAGAACGGTGCCGAGCCGAGCTGGCGGCACGGCCTGGCCGCCGTCTACATCGGCTACACCGTCGGCCACGGCCACCGCACCGTGAAGTGGCTCGACGGCCATGCCGCCCACCGCCTGGGCGGCGGCCCGAGGCCCGCCGGCCCGCCGAGGTACGGCCGGGCCCGTGCCCGCCACGAGGGCGAGGTCTGGCTCGGCTCGGTGGTCGCCGGCGCGGTCGCGTCCGCCCTGCTGCTCGGCGCGATGTGGTACGTCGGCGACGCCGGCGACACGTCCTCGCTGAAGAGCTGGCTGTACGGGGCCTGGCGGGCCGTCGGGATCCACGGCCTGATCGCCCTCAGCTACGCGATCTGGCCGAAGAAGGCGCCGGAGGAGACGGCGCGCAGGGCGTCGGAGAAGGCACCGGCGCACGCCCCGGAGGAGAAGAGGGCCGGGAAGGGCTCAGCGGTCGCCGCCCGGCACCCACAGGACGTCGCCGACCTCCCGGTTGGCGGTCCGCGCAAGGATGAAGAGCAGGTCTGAGAGCCGGTTGAGGTACGTGGCGGTCAGCGGGTTCATCGTCTCCCCGTGCACCTCCATGGCCGCCCAGGTCGAGCGCTCCGCGCGCCGGACCACCGTGCACGCCTGGTGCAGCAGCGCCGCACCGGGCGTGCCGCCGGGCAGGATGAAGGAGCGCAGCTTCTCCAGCGGCTCCAGGAAGCGGTCGCAGTCCGCCTCCAGCTTGTCGATGTAGGACTGCTCCACCCGCAGCGGCGGGTACTTCGGGTCCTCGACGACCGGCGTGGACAGGTCCGCGCCCACGTCGAACAGGTCGTTCTGGACGCGGACGAGGACCTTCACGACCTCCTCGTCGAGCTGTCCGAGGGCGACGGCCGTGCCGATCACGGCGTTGGCCTCGTTGGCGTCGGCGTAGGCCGCGATCCGCAGATCGGTCTTGGCGGTCCGGCTCATGTCGCCCAGGGCGGTGGTGCCCTGGTCGCCGGTGCGGGTGTAGATGCGCGTCAGATTGACCATGCGACCACCCTAGTTTCGCGCCGGCCTTCCGGACCGTGCCTGTGCCGATGGTCACGGCGCCGGGTGCGGCGCTACGCCGTGCGGGCGTAACCGGCCTGTCGCGAGTGTGACGTCCGTCAAACGGGACGTGACGCGCCTTACTTCTCGGTCACAACGCCGCCCGCGCCCGCTAATCTCCGCCGGAGAGCCAGAAGTGAACAGTTGTCGTGGGCATTGAGGGGTGGAAGACGTGGCCAGGAAGCTCGCCGTCATCGGGGCCGGACTCATGGGGTCCGGCATCGCGCAGGTCTCGGCCCAGGCAGGCTGGGACGTCGTCCTGCGCGACGTCACCGACGCCGCGCTCACCCGGGGCACCGACGCCATCAAGACCTCCTACGAGCGCTTCGTCGCCAAGGGCAAGCTCGACGCCGCCGACGCCGAGGCCGCGCTCGGCCGGATCACCGCGACCACCGAGCTCGACGCCGTCGCCGACGCCGACGTCGTCGTCGAGGCCGTCTTCGAGAAGCTCGAGGTCAAGCACGAGATCTTCCGCGCCCTCGACAAGGTCGCCAAGGACGGCGCCGTCCTCGCCTCCAACACCTCCGCCATCCCGATCACCAAGATCGCCGCGGTGACGGAGCGCCCCGAGGCCGTCGTCGGCACGCACTTCTTCTCGCCGGTCCCGATGATGCAGCTCTGCGAGCTCGTCCGCGGCTACAAGACCAGCGACGAAACCCTCGCCACCGCCCGTGAGTTCGCCGAGTCCGTCGGCAAGACCTGCATCGTCGTCAACCGCGACGTGGCCGGCTTCGTCACCACCCGCCTCATCACGGCGCTCGTCGTCGAGGCCGCCAAGCTCTACGAGTCGGGCGTGGCCACCGCCGAGGACATCGACATCGCCTGCAAGCTCGGCTTCGGGCACGCCATGGGCCCGCTCGCCACCACCGACCTCACCGGCGTCGACATCCTCGTCAACGCCACCAGCAACATCTACGCCGAGACCCAGGACGAGAAGTTCGCACCGCCGGAGCTGATGCGCCGGATGGTGGACGCGGGTGACATCGGCCGCAAGAGCGGGCAGGGCTTCTACAGCTACTGAGCCGCACGGCGGTTCCGCACAGGGGTCCGACCGCCCCCGCACCATCGCCCTCAGGGGTGAATTTCGATATCGGTTCGCTTACAAGGCGCAACGCTTCTGCCCATCCGGCAGTCAAGCGTTGCGTGGACGGGCACACGACGGAGCACTCCCGGGGAGCGCATATGCACATCAGGGGCGACCACACCGAGCTGGTCGTCGGGGGCCGCCTCGACGTCCGCAGCGCGGCGGACGCCCGAACGGTCCTGCACTCGGCGGTCGACGACGGCGTCGGCGACCTCGTGCTCGACCTGACCGGCCTCGACTCCTGGGACGCCACCGGGCTCGGCGTCATCATGGGCGCCCACCGCCGGGCCGGCCGCTGCGGCCGCCGGCTGGTGCTGCGCGGAGTGCCGCCCCAGATGCAGCGCCTGCTCGTCGCCACCCGGCTGCACCGCATCCTCGCCATCGAGGGCGGCCTGGCCGCCGAGTCGCTGCCCCGGGTCTGAACGGACGTCACGTCACAGCCGCGACACGCGGCTGTGAAGCCACTGTGAGAACCAGGCGTCACGCGCAATCCTCACAAGACCGTGACGTCTTGGGCTCGGTGCCACCCCGACTGTTCCCGGAGGTCGGACAACCGTCTAGGGTCGGCTCGCCTGCACATCGCCCGCCGCTTGGGAGCTTGGACCATGGACCCGATCAACCGGGGACCGGAGGAATACGGTCACGACGCCGAGGGCGCGGACACCCGCCCCGGACACGCCGTACCCACGCCCGCGTCCACCGCCCCCGCCCGGGTGCGCACCGCCCGGCTCGTCTCCGGCGGCCTCCTGCTCAACGTCAACCCCCTCGACGGCAGCGAGATCGAGGTCTGCCCGCCCGGCGAGCAGCCCCCCGCCCCCCGCCGCCGCACCGACCGGGAGCGCGCCGAGGCCGCCCGCGCGGCCAACCCGCCCGTACCGCCCGGGCCCGCGGCCCCCGCCCTTCCGCTGCTCGAACGGCAGGAACAGCGCGACCAGCTCGTCCACCACCTCCGCCGGGGCCGCTCCGCCCGGCTCACCGGCCCCGCCGGCTCCGGCCGCACCACCCTCCTCGACGCCGTCGCCGCCGACTGCGCCGACATCGCCCCCGACGGCGTCGTCCGGCTCTCCGGCCACCACCGCACCCCCACCGACCTGCTGTACGAGCTCTTCCACGCCGTCCAGCACGCCCCCGGCTACCGGCCCGACCGCGAGGAACTCCTCATCGAGGTCCGCGGCATCGGCGCCATCGTCGTCGTCGACGACCTGGAGTTCGGCGGCGCCGCCCTCGACGAACTGCTCGCCGCCACCCCCGACTGCGCCTTCCTCTTCGCCGCGACCCCCGACACCCCCGCCGCCTCGCCCGAGGCCGCCCTCGAAGAGGTCGAGCTCCCCGGACTCGGCCGCGCCGCCGCCGTCACCCTCCTGGAGAGCGCCGTCGGCCGCTCCCTCACCGAGGACGAGGCCAACTGGGCGGGCGACCTCTGGTTCGAGTCCGAAGGACTGCCGCTCCGCTTCGTCCAGGCCGGCGCCCTCCTCCGGCAGCGCGACCGGCTCCGCGTCGGCCCCGCCGAGTTCGACGCCTTCGGCGCCCTGGAAGAGGCCTTCGGCCCCTCCGGCGGCACCGGCACCGCCCCCCGCGCGGCCTCGGGCCCCGCCGATGACCCCGACGTCGAGGTCCGCGACATACCGCTGCCCAGCCTCGGCGAGGGCGCCGCCCCGGCCGCCCTCCTCGCCTCCCGGCTCGGCCGCGCCGCCCAGGAGACCCTGCGCTTCGCCGTCGCCCTCGGCGGCGAGGTGCCCCACCAGGCGCACCTGCCCGCCCTCGTCGGCGACACCCACGCCGACGCCGCCGTCGGCGAGCTCATGTCCTGCGGCCTGCTCTCCCCGGTCGGCACCCGCTACCGGCTCGCCGCCGGCGTCCTCACCCAGCTGCTCGCGCGGAACTACGAACCCGACCCCGCGGCCCGCGCCCACACCGTCGCCCAGCACTACGCCTGGTGGGCCGGACATCCCTCCGTCAGCCCCGAGCGCGCCACCGCCGAGGCCGACTCCCTGCTCGCCGCCCTCACCGCGCTCGTCCCCGGCACCGCACCCGAGCACCCGGCCACCGCCGTCCAGCTCGCCCGCGCCGCCGCGCCCGCCTTCGCCGCCGGCCTGCACTGGAGCGCCTGGGAACGCGTCCTGCGCGGCGGCCAGGAGGCCGCCCGCCTGGCCGGCGAGGTCGCCGAAGAGGCCTTCTTCCACCACGAGCTGGGCATCCTCGCGCTCTGCCGGGGCAGCCTCCAGCGGGCCCGCGCCGAGCTGGAGGCCTCCATCGCCCTGCGCGGCGCGCTCGCCGACAAGCGCGGCACCGTCGCCGGCCGCCGGGCCCTCGCGCTCGTCGCCGACCTGGCCGGCGAGACCGCCCCGGTGGAACCCGCCGCCCCGGCCACGCCGCCCGCGGGCACACCGGCCGCGGGCATGTCGGCCGCCACCCCGTCGGGCCCCCGGCCCCCGGCCCTGCCGCGCCGCGAAGGCCCCGCCTCGCCGCCCCGCGGCATCCCGGTGACCGCCCCGCTCCCGGCCAAGCCCGCCAAGCCGGCCTTCCCCGACCTCGCCCCGCCGACCCCGCCGCGCTCCTTCCCGGCCTTCATGGCGGAGCCCCCGGCCGGCGTCGGCGCCGTGGGCGGTGCCGTGGGCTCCGGCCCGGGACCCGGCCCGGCTCCGGCCCCCGCCCCGGACGACGAGCGGCCCGGCGGCCTGCGCAAGGGCATCCTCACCGGAGCCCGCCGCAACCTGACCGCCGTGGGCGCGGGCGCCCTCCTCGTCGCCGTCCTCGGCACCGTGGTGACCCTCGGCGCCACCTCCGGCGACGGTACCGACCCCGGAGCCGACCGGGTCACCTCCGACCGCACCGCGACCCCGGACGGCACGGACGACGGCACCGGCGGCGAGACCGAGCCCGCCGACGAGGCGACCGACCGCCCCTCCGGCCCGGCGTCCCCCGGCCCGACCGGCACGGCGTCCCCGGGCGCGACCGGCCCGGCCACCGGCTCCCCGCGACCGACGGACTCGCCGTCCGCGACGGACAGCGGCGAGCCGGGCGACCCGACGAAGTCGCCGCCGCGCCCGACGATGTCGCCGACGGGATCGCCGTCCCCGAAGCCCACGCCGCCGTCCCCTTCGACCACCCCGCCCACGGACCCGCCCACGGAGACGGCGACCCCGACGCCCACCGACGCCGGCACCCCCAGTGGTTCCACCTCCGCCTCGGCCTCCGGCTCCCAGTCCGCTCCCTCCACCGGCAGCGGCGCCCCGGCCTGACCCGCTCACGCCGAAGGCCCGGGTGCGCTCACCGCACCCGGGCCTTCGACACGTATCCCGTACGCGTGTCCCGTACGCGTTTCCGTACGTACGTACCGGGGGTCAGAACAGCCGCAGCTTGTCGTCCTCGATCCCGCGCAGCGCGTCGTAGTCCAGCACCACGCAGTCGATCCCGCGGTCGGTCGCGAGCACCCGGGCCTGCGGCTTGATCTCCTGGGCCGCGAAGATGCCCTTCACCGGCGCCAGGTGCGGGTCGCGGTTGAGCAGCTCCAGATAGCGCGTCAGCTGCTCCACGCCGTCGATCTCGCCGCGCCGCTTGATCTCCACCGCGACCGTCGCGCCGTCGGCGTCCCGGCACAGGATGTCCACCGGGCCGATGGCGGTCGGGTACTCGCGGCGGACCAGCGTCCAGCCCTCGCCCAGCGTCTCGATGCGGTCCGCGAGGAGCTCCTGGAGGTGCGCTTCCACGCCGTCCTTGATGAGACCCGGGTCGACACCCAGCTCGTGCGAGGAATCGTGGAGGATCTCCTCCATCGTGATGATCAGTTTCTCGCCCGCTTTGTTGATCACGGTCCAGACCGCCGCCGCCCCGTTCTCCACGGCCTCGCCGTCGACGGATTCCTTCAGCGTGCAGGGCGGCGACATCCAATTGAGCGGTTTGTACGCCCGGTCGTCCGCGTGGATCGAGACGCTGCCGTCGGCCTTGACCAGGATCAGACGGGGGGCGGAGGGCAGGTGGGCCGTGAGCCGGCCCGCGTAGTCCACGGAGCAACGGGCAATGACGAGACGCATGGTCCGCAACGCTACAAGACGTACGCCGCTCTACGCGATTCGGTCCGTAACGCCCGCCGGGCGTACGCCCAACACCCGTCGCTTATTGGCCGGTTGTGTGCCCAATCTCCTGGTGCGGTCAGGACCCGGCCCTTACCGTGGAGGACAGGAGGTCGTCGCCCGTGCACGCTGCGTGCGCGCCGCCGGCCCCTGTCCCTGCCCGCAAGACCCCGCTCGCGGGGTCGCGAGAGGAGAACCCATGTCGCTCGACGTCTCACCGGCGCTGTTGGAACAGGCCGAGCGAGGCGAGGTCGACGAAGCCGACTTCGTCGACTGCGTCCGGACCTCCCTGCCCTACGCATGGGAGATGATCAGTTCTCTGGTGGCACAGCTGAAGGTCGACGGCGGAGAGTTCGCCGACAACCAGACGCCGCCGCCGGACGAGCAGGCACGCGGCCAGCTGCTGCGTGCACTCGCGAGCGATGCCATCCGCGGTGCGCTGCAGCGGCACTTCGGGGTACGTCTCGCCTTCCAGAACTGCCACCGGGTGGCGGTCTTCCCGCTGGACCCGTCGGTGGACGAGCGACTCGCCCGCTTCACCTCCATCCGGGGGCAGCTTCTCAACCAGTCGCCGGAACTGCGCGACTGCTGACAGGCCTGGTGTCGCCGCTCCGCATCGCGGGAGAACGCAAGGGATGCCGGGGCGGCGGCACGGTCCCGCACCACCGTGAACCGTCACCAGGCGATGAGCCGTCACACCAGCCGGGGCAGCACCTCGGCGCCCAGGCGCCGCACGTTCTCCTCCGTCGCCGCGAGGTCGCCCGAGCCCTCGGCGAGCAGTGCGAAGCGGGTGATGCCCGTACGCTCGGCGGTCGCCGCGAGCCGGTCCGCCGCACTCCGGGGCGTGCCCACCGGGTGCAGCCCGCACAGCAGCTCCGTGTACGCGACCGGGTCACGCATCGCGCGCCGGCGGCCGTCCACGGTCACATGCGCGTCCAGGCCCTGCTTCAGCCAGCCGGGCATCGCCTTCACCAGCGCCTCCGCCGCGTCCGCGGCGCGGTCGGCGATCTGGGCCACGCCGGCCGACACATGGCCGGCGCCGATCCGCGCGATCTCGTCCGGGTCGCGCCCCGCCTCCCGCGCGTACCGCTGCCAGCAGGCCACCATCTCGGCCTTCTCCTCGTCCCCGCAGTGCATGCCGAGCAGCATCGGCAGGCCCCGCTCGGCGGCCAGCCGCACACTGCGCTGCGAGGTGCAGGCGACCACCACCTCGGGGGCGGCCGGGCCGCCGATGAGCTCGCCCGGCGCGGGCACGACCGCCACCTCGCGGAAAGCGAATCGTTCCCCCTGGGCGCCGACCCGGGGCTCCGAGAGCCAGCGGAGCAGCAGATCGAGGGACTCGGGGAAGTCCCGCTCGTACGCGGGCAGTCCCGAGCCGAAGACCTCCAGGTCCACCCAGGGCCCGCCCCGGCCCACCCCGAGGGTGAACCGGCCGCCCGAGGTGACGTGCAGCAGCGCCGCCTGCTCGCCCAGCGCCACCGGATGCACGCTCGGCAGCACGCTGACCGCCGTGCCGATCCGGATCCGGCGGGTGCGGCCCAGGAGCAGTGCCGCCAGGGTGACGGCCGAGGGACACACCCCGTACGGCACGAAGTGGTGCTCGGCCAGCCAGACGGAGTCGAGCCCCGCCTCCTCGGCGACCTCGGCGGTCCGCACCGCGCGATGCAGTGCTTCCCCCTGGCCCTGCCCCGGGAACTGGGCGGCCAGTACGAACGTACCCACGCGCATCGAATCTGCCTCCTCGCGGACGGCGCGTCTCCCCCTCGGACTTCCCCACGTACCGGCAACAACGTCTGACACGTGCCAAAGGCAACGGCCCTTCATGAAGTTCTTGCGATTTTCCGCTGATCCCCGTCGGGCGGGGCAGGGGGCACCCCGTCGCGGCCCGTACGCTGGACGGAACCGTCCGTGTTCCCGTACCCCCCAGTGAGGTGTCGAAGTGTCCCCGCGCCACAACCGCCCCCGTGGCGGCGCGAAGCCCACAGCACAGGGTGATCCGGGAGAGCGGTACGGCGGTGTGCAGCGCACCGAGAGCTGGCAGGGCGAGGAGTGGTACGTCCGCCTCGTGGCCGGGGCGAGCGCGCCCGGCAAGCGCTACCGCTGCCCCGGCTGCGACCAGGAGATCCCGTCCGGCGCCCCGCACCTGGTGGCCTGGCCGGAGTACGGCGGCGTCGACGACCGCCGCCACTGGCACAAGGCGTGCTGGAACGCGAAGGACCGCCGCACCACCCGGGTGCAGCGGTCCCGCAACGCGCCTCGGTACTGAGGCCCGGCGTCCCGGGCCTTCCGAACGGGTGTCCGCCGGCTACACGTCCCGGCTGTTGAGCAGCGCGAACGCGGCACCGAGCACGGCCGCCGTGAGCCCGGCCATGATCAGCACCGGCTCCCAGCCGGCCGGACCCTGGTCGTTGAACGGCGCCGCCTCGCTGTAGAGCGCGATCATCTGCGACGGGATCGCGTACATGAACAGCGTCTCCTGCACCGAGCGCAGCGCCTCGGAGAACATGAACAGCGCCGCCACCAGCGGCAGCAGCAGGACCCCGATCATCACCGTGATCGCACCCGCCGAATGCCGCATGATCGCGCCGACGGCCATCGCGAGCAGTCCGAGCAGCGCCAGGAACAGCCCCACGCCGACGGTGGCCCGCAGCCACTGCGCGCCGGTCGGCTCGACCGCGTCGACCAGGGCCACCTGGGCGGCGGCGACCACCGCCGCCATCACCGTGACGAGCGTGAAGACCAGCACGAAGAAGACGATCGCCTTCGCCGTGAGCACCCGCGACCGGCTGGGGCAGGCGGTCAGCGTCGTACGGATCATGCCCGTGCCGTACTCGGAGCTGATGCTGAGCACGCCGAGCGTCATCACGCAGATCGAGGCCGGCAGCATGCCGAAGAAGCCGAGCCCGAGCGCGGACTCCTCCGACATCTCCGGTCCCGCGGCGGCGGCGACCGCGCCCACCGCGAGGCCGATGCCCAGCATCAGCAGCACCATGATCCCCACCGTCCACATCGTGGAGCGCACCGAGCGGATCTTGGTCCACTCGGAGGCCAGCGCGTCACCGAGGTGCGCCCGGCGGACCGGGATGGGGGAGACGTAGGCGTACGGGGCCGGCTGCGGGGTCGGGGCGGTCATCGGGCGTCCTCGGGGTTCTGGCTCTGGTCCGGGCTCTGCGCGGAGGGATTCGGCGCGGTCGGGTTCTGCCCGCCCGGGGCCGGCGCGTCCGGGCTCTGCGCGTACGGGTTCTGTCCGGGCGGCGGCGGGGCGTACCAGCCCTGCTGCGGCACCTCGGGGATCACGTACCCCTGGTCCTGCCGCTGGTGCCGCAGGTGCGGCGGCAGCGGCGGCTGGAGGTGGGCCAGGCGGTCGTCGGTGGAGCGGTAGTCCACCGCGCCCTGCGTCATCCGCATGTACGCCTCCTCCAGCGACGCCTGGTGCGGGGACAGCTCCCACAGCCGTACGTCCGCCTCGTGCGCCAGGTCGCTGATCCGCGGCAGCGGGAGGCCGGTGACCCGCAGCGCGCCGTCCGGCTCGGACAGCACGCCGGCGCCGGCCTCGGTGAGCACCGCGGTCAGCTTCTCCCGCTGCTGCGGCTCGGTCTGCGGGGTCCGCACCCGGGCGAAGTCCGCCGAGTTCGCCGAGATGAAGTCCTTCACGCTCATGTCCGCGAGCAGCTGCCCGCGGCCGATCACGATCAGATGGTCCGCGGTCAGCGCCATCTCGCTCATCAGATGGCTGGAGACGAAGACGGTGCGGCCCTCGGCCGCCAGCTTCTTCATCAGGTTGCGCACCCAGAGGATGCCCTCCGGGTCGAGGCCGTTGACCGGCTCGTCGAAGAGCAGCACCTGCGGGTCGCCGAGCAGCGCCGCCGCGATGCCGAGCCGCTGGCCCATGCCGAGCGAGAAGCCCTTGGAGCGGCGCCTGGCGACGTCCTGGAGGCCCACGACGCCCAGCACCTCGTCGACCCGCTGCGCCGGGATGCCGGCGAGCTGGGCGAGCGACAGCAGGTGGTTGCGGGCGCTGCGCCCGCCGTGCACCGCCTTGGCGTCGAGCAGCGCGCCGACCTGCCGGGGCGCGTTCGGAAGCTGCCGGAAGGGGTGCCCGCCGATGGTGACATGCCCGGACGTCGGCCGGTCCAGGCCGAGGATCATGCGCATGGTCGTCGACTTGCCCGAGCCGTTGGGACCCAGGAAGCCCGTGACGTGCCCGGGCCTCACCTGGAAGGAAAGGTTGTACACGGCCGTCTTGGCGCCGTAGCGCTTCGTCAGGCCGACTGCCTCGATCATTCTCCAGCCCCATCGACAGGTCAGGTCGTCGTCGGGGCGTCACGGCCGGCGGCCGGAGCCCCCCGTACGAGCGAAGAGCTTATCCAGCCGTTCACGGTTCCACCGATGCGTGAATCGTGACCTGGGGGGCGGACCAGGGTCGGGTCCGGGACGTCTCAGGGTCGGATCCGGGATGTCTCAGGGGCGGATCCGGGGACTTCTCGGGTCCCCCTCAGGCGTCGCGCTTCTTCAGCACCAGATAGCCGCCGATCAGCGCCGCCGCCACCCAGAGCAGCATGATCCCGAGGCCGCCCCACGGCCCGTACGGCGCCTTCTCCGAGCCCATCGCGTCCGGCACCACCTGCATGATCTTCGAGCCGGCCTGGTCGGGGAAGTAGCGGGCGACCTCCTTGGCCTTGGGCACCGCCGACAGGATCCGCGAGATCAGGAAGAAGAACGGCACCAGGATGCCGAGCGACAGCATCGAGGACCGCAGCATCGTCGCCACGCCCATCGAGAAGATCGCGATCAGGCCCATGTAGAGCCCGCCGCCGACCACCGCGCGCAGCACGTTGTCCGCGCCGAGGGTGGTGCGGTGCTCGCCGAGCAGCGCCTGGCCGAGGAAGAAGGACAGGAAGCTGGTCGCGAGCCCCACCGCCAGGGCCAGCGCACCGGCCACGGCGATCTTGGAGAAGAGGAAGCTCGCCCGCTGCGGCACGGCCGCCAGGGACGTGCGGATCATGCCCGACGAGTACTCGGTGCCCACCACGAGGACCCCGAAGACCACCATCGCCAGCTGCCCGAGCACCATCCCCGAGAAGCTGAGGAAGGTCGGGTCGAAGGTCGCCCGCTCCACCTCGGAGAGGTTGTCGAACTCCGACCTCATCAGCGCGCACAGCGCCGCGCTCATCGCCACCGTCACCAGCAGGGCGCTCGCCAGCGTCCACACCGTCGACGAGACCGTCCGGATCTTGGTCCACTCCGACCGGAGGACCGCGGATGCCGCTGCCATCGTTCAGGCTCCCTCGAAGCTCTCGCCCCAGCGGGGCACGGCCGCGCCACCGCCGCCGTGTACGTCCGTCCCGTGCGCGTGGTACTCCACCGCGCCCGCCGTCATCCGCATGAAGGCCTCCTCCAGGGAGGCCCGCTGGGCACTCAGTTCGTGCAGCACGATCTGGTGCGCGGCGGCCAGCTCGCCGAGCCGCTCCGTCGTCGTCCCGTCGACCTCCAGGACCCCGCCGCCCGCCTCGACCGCGACAAAACCGCCTGCGCGCAGCACGTCCCGCAGGCGTTCCTGCTGCGGCGAGCGCAGCCGGACGTAACTCCGGGAATTCCGCTGGATGAAATCCGCCATCGACGTGTCGGCCAGCAGCTTTCCCTGCCCGATCACGATCAGATGATCGGCCGTCAGCGCCATTTCACTCATGAGATGGCTGGAAACGAAGATCGTCCGGCCCTCCGCGGCCAGCGCCTTCATCAGATTGCGGATCCAGTGAATTCCCTCGGGGTCCAGACCATTGACGGGTTCGTCGAACATGAGGATCTCGGGATCCCCCAGCAACGCCGAGGCGATTCCCAGGCGTTGGCCCATGCCGAGCGAGAACCCCTTCGACTTCTTCCTCGCGACCGGCGTCAGACCCACCAGTTCCAACACCTCGTCGACCCGCCGCCGCGGAATGCGGTTCGCCTGGGCCAGACACAGCAGGTTGTTGTACGCGGAGCGGCCGCCGTGCATCGCCTTGGCGTCGAGCAGCGCCCCGATGTACTTCAGCGGCTCCCGCAGCTCCCGGTAGTGCCGGCCGTCGATCCGGACCGTCCCGCTCGTCGGGTTGTCCAGATCGAGCATCATCCGCATCGTGGTCGACTTGCCCGCCCCGTTCGGCCCCAGGAAGCCGGTGACCTGGCCCGGCCGTACGGTGAAGGTGAGATGGTCGACCGCCGTCTTCCGCCCGTAGCGCTTGGTGAGGCCCTCAAGCTCGATCATGCGTACCAACGTACGGGCACGCAAAACCCCCCGCCACCGGAGTGACGGGGGGTTTTGCCACGCGTCGGAACCCCGGGGCTTCGGTCAGCGCGACTGCTGGGCCGGGACGCCCGCGGTGCGCTCGTCGTCGATCGGGGAGCCGGCCGCCGCCACCGCGGCACCGGTCAGCGTCGCCAGCATCTCGCGCACGTTGGTCAGCTGCGCGTTGATGGAGTCGCGGCGGTTCGTCAGCGCCGCCAGCTCGCGCTCCGATTCGCTGCGGATCCGGTCCGCCTTGGCGTTCGCGTCGGCCACGATGTCCTCGGCCTGGCGCTGCGCGGTCTCCACCGTCTGACGGGCCCGGCGCTCCGCGTCCGTACGCAGCTTCTCGGCCTCCAGGCGCAGCTGCTCCGCCCGGTGCTCGATCTCCGCGAGGCGCTTCTCCGCCTTCGCCTGACGCGAGGCCAGGTCGCGCTCGGACTGCTCGCGGCGCTTGGCCAGGTTCGTCTCGAAGTCCGCGGCGGCCTGGGCGGCCTTGGCGCGGGTCTCCTCGAAGAGCGCGTCGGCCTCCTCGCGCTTCGACTGCGCGTCCTTCTGGGCCTCGGCACGCAGCGAGTTGGCCTCGCCCTGCGCCTTCTCGACGATCCGGACGCCCTCGTCCTCGGCCTTCGCCTTGCGCTCGGCCGCGAACGCCTCGGCGTCGTTGCGGACCTGCTGGGCGGCGGACTCGGCCAGCTCACGGTGCTGCTCGGCGGCGCGACGGGCCTCCTCGCGCAGGTCCTTCGCCTCCTCCTCGGCGAGCCGGAGGATCTTCTCGACGCGGGCGCCGAGACCGGCGTACGACGGCTCGGCGTCGCTGACCTGCGCCTGGGCGTTCTGCGTTTCGAGGTGAAGTTCCTCGATGCGCTTTTCCAGAGAGGTGATTCGGGCCAGAGCACTGTCACGGTCGGCGACGAGCTTGGTAATGCGGTCGTCCACCTGACCGCGGTCGTAACCACGCCGCACGAGCTCGAAGCCGAAGGGGGAGGAAGTGTCGCTCATGGGGTTCCTGTCGAATGAGACCGGTGAGGTGTTAGAGGGAATCCTAGGGGTCGAAGCGGCGTGTCATCGAGCGTATGCCCGTTTGATCTGGAGAATGTCCAGCCTTTTGAGTGGCTAGCCGTCGGAGGACTTGCCACCCGAACGGGTGGACCCCACGGCGGCGGCTGCCTTGGCCCCTTCCCGCGCGGCGGACTTGTCACCGCCGGACGGCGTCTCGAAAGACTCCAACGCTTCCAGGACGTCCTGGACACGGGAGATCTCGGCATTGATGTCCTCGCGCCGGCGCACCAGCACGTCCAGCTCGCGCTTGCCCTCGGACACCGTCTTCTCGGCCTCCCGCTCGGCCTCCGCCTTGATCCGTTCCGCCTCCGCGACGAGCGAGGCCTTCTTCTGCTCGGCCTCCTTCAGGAGCGCCTCGGCCCTCTTCACGGCGGCGATGCGCACCTTGCTCGCCTCCGAAGTCGCCTCCGAGACCAGCTCCCTGGCCTTCTCCTCGGCCTCCGCCCGCTGCTCCTCCGCGGCCTTCACCAGCTTGTCCACGCGCTCGCCGGCCGTCTTCATCTGCTCGGCCGTCTCGCGCCGCGCCCGCTCGTGCAGCTCCTCGATCTCCGCCTCGACCCGGGAGCGCAGCTCCTCCGCCCGCTCCCTTATGGCCGTCGCGTCGCTGCGCGCCCCGACAAGGAGCTCGTCGGCGTCCGTACGCGCCTTCTCCACCAGCGAGTTGCCCTCGATGGTCGCCTCGGTGACGATCCGCTCGGCCTCCTTGCGGGCCGCGCCGACCATCGTGTCCGCCTGCGCCTCCGCCTCGGTGGTGGCGCGCAGCGCCTCCTCCTGGGCCTTGGCCATCAGCTGGTCCGCCTGCTCGGCGGCGTCCGCGCGCCGCTTCGCGCCGGCCTCCCGCGCCTCGTCGAGCGTGCGGTCGGCCTCGGCGCGCGCGTCCGCCCGCATCTCCTCGGCCGCGGCCTGCGCCTCCGCCTTGACGCGCTCGGCCTCCGCGGCGATCCGCTCCGCCTCGGCCGTCGCCTCGCCCACGAGGGCGTCGGCCTGCTCGGCCGCCTCGGAACGGCGCTTGTCAGCGGCCTTGCGGGCCTCGTCCAGGATCCGGTCCGCGTCCGCGAGCGCGGCACTGCGCAGCGCCTGCGCGTGCGCCTCGCCGTCGACCTTGACCTGCTCCGCCTCGGTCCGCAGCCGCAGCGCCTCCTGCTCGGTCGACTCCAGGAGCTCGGCGGCCTCCGTCGTGATCCGTTCGGCTTCGGCCGTGGCCTCGCCGATGAGGGTGTCGGCCTGCTGGGCGGCGTCGGCGCGGCGCTTGTCGGCGGCCTTGCGGGCCTCGTC
>NZ_JBEOUO010000004.1:230445-444493 GCF_040302485.1 Streptomyces sp. NPDC126499
CGTCGAGGACCTGTTCGCCGTCGGCGCGGGCGGCGGCGCGCAGGGCTTCGGCCTCGGCTTCGCCGTCGGCCTTGACCTGCTCGGCCTCGGTGAGGAGGCGTTCGGCTTCGGCGGTGATCCGTTCGGCTTCGGCCGTGGCCTCGCCGATGAGGGTGTCGGCCTGCTGGGCGGCGTCGGCGCGGCGCTTGTCGGCGGCCTTGCGGGCCTCGTCGAGGACCTGTTCGCCGTCGGCGCGGGCGGCGGCGCGCAGGGCTTCGGCCTCGGCTTCGCCGTCGGCCTTGACCTGCTCGGCCTCGGTGAGGAGCCGTTCGGCTTCGGCGGTGATCCGTTCGGCTTCGGCCGTGGCCTCGCCGATGAGGGTGTCGGCCTGCTGGGCGGCGTCGGCGCGGCGCTTGTCCGCGGCCTCCCGGGCCTCGTCGAGGGTGCGCGCCGCCTCCTCGCCGATCCGCTCCGCCTCCGCGCGGGCCTCGCCGACCACCGTCTCCGCCTGCGCGGCCGCCTCCGAACGGATCCGGTTGGCGTCCTCGCGGGCGTCCGCACGGGTGCGGGCCGCGTCCTGCTCGGCCGACGCCAGGGCGTCCGTCGCCTCGGTCCGTACCCGCTGCGCGTACTCGGCGGTGTCCGAGCGCAGCTTCTCCGCCTCGGCCAGCGCGTCCGTGACGGTCCGCTCGGCCAGCGCCTTCGCCGCCTCCGACTCCTCCTGGGCCCGCTCGCGGATCCGGTTCGCGTCATCGGTGGCCCGCTCCCGCTCCTCGTACGCGTCGGCGCGGACCCGGTCCGCCTCCTCCTGCGCCTCGGTGCGGGTGCGCTCGGCCGCGTGCTCGGCCGCGCTGCGCAGCCCGGCGATCTCCTCCTCGGCCGCCTCCCGCAGGCCCGCGACCGAGTCCCGGACCTCCTGCGCGGTCTGCTCGGCCGCCGACACCATCTCCGTGGCGCGGGCGTCCGCCTCCTCGACCAGACGGTGCGCCTCGGCCTGCGCCTCCTCGACCCGCTTGCGGGCGGAGGCCAGCAGCTCCTCGCTCTGTTCGCGGGCGAGCTCACGCTCCCGGCCGGCCTCGGAACGGGCCGAGTCCAGCGTCTCCTCGGCCTCCCGGCGGCGCCGGTTGGCCTCCTCCTGCGCGGCGGCCAGCGCCTCCGCGGCCTCGGCGGCCACCCGCTCGGCGGCGGCCGCGGCCTCGGCCCGTACCCGGTCGGCGGTCTCCTGCGCCTCTGAGCGCAGCCGCTCGGCCTCGGCCTCGGCCTCCTCGCGCAGCGCGGTGGCCGCGGCCTCCGCCTCGGAGCGGGCGGTGGACGCGTCCGTCGCCGCCTCGGTACGCAGCCGCTCGGCCTCCTGCTCGGCCCGCTCCTGGAGCGTACGGATCCGCTCGGCGGCCTCCGTGCGCAGCCGCTCGGTCTCCTCGGCGGCCTCCCGGCGGATCCGCTCGCCCTCGGCGCGCGCGTCCTGAAGCTCCTGACCGGCCGTCGACAGCTTCGTCTCGGCCTCGGCGTGCAGCCGGGCCAGCTCCTCGGCGGCCTCCGCCTGCCGGGCCGCGGCGGCCCGCTCGGCCTCCTCGCGCAGCCGGGCCGCGGCGGCCTCGGCGGCCTCCTTGACCGACTCGGCCTGCTCCTCGGCCTCGGCGCGCATCCGCTCCGCCTCGGCGCGGGTCCGCTCCAGGGTCTCCTCGGCCTGGGCGCGCAGCGTCTGCGCCCGCTCCATGGCCTCGCCGCGCACCCGCTCGCTCTCGGCGCCCGCGCTCGTACGCAGCTCGTCGGCGTCCTTGCGGGCCTTGGTGAGCAGCTCCTCGGCGGTCTTCGCCGCCTCCTCGATCTGCTGGACGGCCTCGCGCCGGGCCTCGCCCCGGATCCGCTCGCCCTCGGCGACGGCCTCGGCACGCAGCTGCTCGGCCTCGCCGCGCAGCCGGCGCGCCTCCTCCTGCAGCTCGACCGTCTTGGCGCGGTACTCCTTGGTGTCGTCCTTCGCCGAACCGAGCAGCTCGTCGGCCTGCTCCTCGGCCCGCGAACGCAGCCGGTCGGCCTCCGCCTCGGCCTCGCGGCGGATCCGCTCCGCCTCCTCGGCGGCCTTGCGGGTGGTCTCCTGGGCGTCCTGGGAGGCCTTGTTCAGGACCTCCTCGGCGGTGCGCGCGGCCTTGGCGAGGGCGGCGGCGGAGTCCTCCGCGGCGACCGTACGGGCCCTCTCGGCCGCCTCGGCGACCATCTTCTCGGCCTCGGCGGTCGCCTCGCGCAGCTTCTCCTCGGCCTGCTCCTTGAGGGCCTCGGCCTCCTTGGTGGCCTCGCCGACGAGCCGGGCGATCTCCGTCTTGGCGGTACGGGTGCGCTGCTCGTTGACGGACTCGGCGGTGGCGAGCTGCCTGGCCGCCGTCTCCTTGGCCTCGGCGAGGGTGCGCTCGGCCTCCGCGCGGGCCTCGCGCAGCCGCTCCTCGGCCTCCTGGACCCGCAGCTCGGCGGCGCGGGACAGCTCGGCGGCCTGGCGGCGGGCCTGCTCCGTCTCGGCGGTGGTGGAGGTACGCAGCTGCTCGGCGTGGCTGGTGGCCTCCTGCGCCTGGCTGGAGGCGGCGTTCAGAAGCCGCTCGGCGTCCTTGCGGGCCCGCAGCAGAATCGCTTCGGCCTCGGCACGGGCCGCCTCCGCCTCGGAACCCACCCGGCGGCGGGTCTCGTCGGCGATCCGGGCGGCCTCGGCGCGGGCGGCGGCGAGCGACTGCTCGGCCTCGGCGCGGGACTCCTCCAGCAGCCGGCGGGCCTGGGACTCGGTGCGGGCCCGCAGCTGCTCGGCCCACGCCACGTTCTCGTTGACGTGCGACTCGACGGTCTGACGGCGCTCGTTCAGCTCCTGGTCGAGCTGCTGACGGCGCTGGACGGCCTCGTTGTGCAGCTCCGCCTGGAGACGGGCCTGCTGCTCGGCGTGCTCCTGGAGGATCCGCTGCGTCTGGGCACGGGCCTCCCGCAGCTCCCGCTCGGCGTCCTGGCGCAGCTGCTCGGCCTGCATCTGCGCGTTGCGCAGCATCTGCTCGGCCTGGTAGCCGATGTCCGCGCTGTCGTAGGCGGGACGGGTCGCGATGGTGCGCCGCGCCTCGTGGAGCTTGGCGCGCAACACCTCGACCTGGTACCCGAGGTCCTCGGCGTGCTGGACGGCCTTCTCTCGCTCCTTCTTCAGCCGGTCCATCTCGGCTTCGAACCGCGAAAGATGGTCGTCTTCAGCTCGGTGGCTCTCCTGGCGTTCGTAGCCCCGCACTGCGCGGTCCATCCTTCCCCGAGCTCTCCGAGCAGGGGAGACCCCAACCCTGCTCGCAACTCCAACGAGCACCGTTCACCGGACAGAACGGCCCCCCGGGGAATCGTGGCAGATCGGACGACCCCGACATCCCGACTTCGGCGCCGTGCGCGCACGGCTCCGACCGGCCCCGGCCCGGAGTGGCCCACTCTACCGGGCCGGGAATCCGGAGGTCAGTGCTCCGCTGAGGAGTGGTCAGCCGACGGCTTCGCCGAGGTGACCAGTTCCGTCAGGACGCCGTGGCAGTCCTTGGGGTGGAGGAAGGTGATGCGCGAGCCCATGGAGCCGATCCGCGGCTCGTCGTAGAGCACCCGGACGCCCTTGCCGCGGATGGCCTCGGCGTCACCGTCGACGTCCGCGGTCCCGAAGGCGATGTGGTGCACCCCCTCGCCGTTCTTCGCCAGCCACTTGCCCACCGCCGAGTCCTCGCGGGTGGGCTCCAGGAGCTGGAGGTAGGAGGCGCCGCCGTCGGAGGTCTCGTTGATCTTGAGCATGGCCTCCCGGACGCCCTGCTCCTCGTTGACCTCCTCGTGGAAGACCTCGAAGCCGTACGTGGCCCGGTAGAACTCGACGGTCTCGTCGAGGTTCCGGCAGGCGATCCCGATGTGGTCGATTCGCGTCAGCATGCCTCCAGTGCAGCGCCCACCGGGTGGTTACGCAACGTGCGCGCGATCACACCGGCAGGCCGGTGACCCGGTGAGGCACCGCTCAGTACATTGGCGGTAAACCCTCGTTCACTCCTCATCCCAAGGGGCCGTGCCTCATGTCTGGAACGACCGGTACCACCTCAGTGATCGTCGCGGGCGCCCGCACGCCCATGGGTCGCCTGCTGGGCTCGCTCAAGTCCTTCTCCGGCGCCGACCTCGGCGGTTTCGCCATCAAGGCCGCCCTGGACCGCGCCGGCATCGGCGGCGACCAGGTGCAGTACGTGATCATGGGCCAGGTGCTCCAGGCGGGGGCCGGGCAGATCCCCGCCCGCCAGGCCGCCGTCAAGGCCGGCATCCCGATGAGCGTCCCCGCCCTCACCGTCAACAAGGTCTGCCTCTCCGGCCTCGACGCCATCGCGCTCGCCGACCAGCTGATCCGCGCGGGCGAGTTCGACGTGGTCGTCGCCGGCGGCCAGGAGTCCATGACCAACGCCCCGCACCTGCTCCCGAAGTCCCGCGAGGGCTACAAGTACGGCGCCATCGAGATGCTCGACGCCATGGCGTACGACGGCCTCACCGACTCCTTCGAGGGCATCGCCATGGGCGAGTCCACCGAGAAGCACAACACCCGCCTGGGCATCCCGCGCGAGGTGCAGGACGAGATCGCCGCCCTGTCGCACCAGCGCGCCGCCGCCGCCCAGAAGAACGGCATCTTCGAGGCCGAGATCACCCCGGTCGAGATCCCGCAGCGCAAGGGCGAGCCGGTGGTCTTCTCCCAGGACGAGGGCATCCGCGCCGAGACCACCGCCGAGTCCCTCGCCAAGCTCCGCCCCGCCTTCGCCAAGGACGGCACGATCACCGCCGGCACCTCCTCGCAGATCTCCGACGGCGCCGCCGCCGTGGTCGTGATGAGCAAGGCCAAGGCCCAGGAGCTCGGCCTGGAGTGGATCGCCGAGATCGGCGCCCACGGCAACGTGGCCGGCCCCGACAACTCCCTCCAGTCGCAGCCGTCCAACGCGATCCGCCACGCCCTGAAGAAGGAGGGCCTCCAGGTCGAGGACCTCGACCTGATCGAGATCAACGAGGCCTTCGCCGCGGTCGCCCACCAGTCAATGAAGGACCTCGGCGTCACCCCCGAAAAGGTGAACGTCAACGGCGGCGCCATCGCGCTCGGCCACCCCATCGGCATGTCCGGCGCCCGCGTGGTGCTGCACCTCGCCCTGGAGCTCAAGCGCCGCGGCGGCGGCGTGGGCGCGGCGGCCCTGTGCGGTGGCGGCGGCCAGGGCGACGCGCTGATCCTCAAGGTCCCGGGCAAGTAAGTCACCCACGTACAGCGCAAGGAGCTCGACTGATGGTGGACGTCCCCGCTCTGGTCGCCCAGGCACGGGAGGGCCGGCCCCGTGCCGTGGCCCGGTTGATCTCACTCGTGGAGGGGGCGTCCCCGCAGCTGCGCGAGGTGATGGCGGCGCTCGCCCCGCTCACGGGCGGCGCCTACGTCGTGGGCCTGACCGGCTCGCCCGGCGTGGGCAAGTCCACGTCGACCTCGGCGCTGGTCTCCGCGTACCGCAGGGCCGGCAAGCGGGTCGGCGTGCTCGCCGTCGACCCGTCCTCGCCGTTCAGCGGCGGCGCGCTCCTCGGCGACCGGGTGCGGATGTCGGAGCACGCCTCCGACCCGGGCGTCTACATCCGCTCCATGGCGACCCGCGGCCACCTCGGCGGCCTCGCCTGGGCCGCCCCGCAGGCCATCCGCGTCCTGGACGCGGCCGGCTGCGAGGTGATCCTGGTGGAGACCGTCGGCGTGGGCCAGTCCGAGGTGGAGATCGCCTCCCAGGCCGACACCTCGGTGGTGCTGCTCGCGCCCGGCATGGGCGACGGCATCCAGGCCGCGAAGGCGGGCATCCTGGAGATCGGCGACGTGTACGTGGTCAACAAGGCCGACCGGGACGGGGCCGACGCCACCGCCCGGGAGCTCAACCACATGCTGGGCCTCGGCGAGGCCCGCGCCCCGGGCGACTGGCGGCCGCCGATCGTGAAGACGGTCGCGGCGCGCGGCGAGGGCGTGGACGAGGTCGTGGAGGCCCTGGAGAAGCACCGCGCGTGGATGGAGGAGCACGGCGTCCTCGCCGAGCGCCGCCGCTCCCGCGCGGCCCGCGAGGTGGAGACGATCACGATCACGGCCCTGCGCGAGCGCATCGGCGACCTGCGCGGCGACCGCCGCCTCGACGCCCTCGCGGAGCGCATCACGTCGGGCGAGCTGGACCCGTACGCGGCGTCCGACGAACTGGTGGCGAGCCTGACGGGCAACTGAGCGGTACGAACCCGAGAAGGGCCTCCCCCGGGGACGGGGGAGGCCCTTCTCGCTGTCCGCGTCGAATGTGTCAGGTCGTTCGGGTCACGGCTTGCCGCGGCGCCCCCGCAGCTGCTCGGAGATGGGCTTCAGCGACTCGTGGAGGTCGCCGAGGGCCTCCGGGCTGAGCTGGTCGATGAAGTGCTTGCGGACCGACTCGACGTGGTGCGGGGCGACCTTGTGCATGGTCTCCATGCCCTGGTCGGTCAGCACCGCGTACAGCCCGCGCCGGTCGGACTCGCAGTTCTCGCGCCGGACCAGGCCGGCGTTCTCCATCCTGGTGATCTGGTGGGAGAGCCGGCTCTTGGACTGGAGGGTGGCCGACGCCAGGTCGCTCATCCGCAGACGCCGCTCCGCGGACTCCGAGAGGTTCACCAGGATCTCGTAGTCGTTGATCGTCAGGCCGAAGGGCTGGAGGTCCTTCTCCAGCTGGTACATCAGCATCCTGTTGACGTCCAGATAGGTGCGCCAGGCGCACTGCTCGGCATCGGTGAGCCAGGGGGTGGCCGTCTCGGTCTCCATATATGGATTCTACCTAAGAAGTTGAATACTTGACGAATACTGGGAGTGTGTTCGACGCGTCACTCTCCGCAGACTACCGCTCACAGCCCGAAGCGCCGCTGCAGGTCCCCGAGCTGACCGGGAAGACGCGGTACGGAACCCGGCCCACCCTGGCCGGAACCATGCGCTCCCGGCCCGCCGTGACCACCCGGAACGCCCGGCCCGCCCCCCGGCTCCCCGATGGCCCGGTCCGGCATCAGCAGCTCCGTCGACTGGAGCAGCACCGTGCCCGCCCCCACGAACTCGAACTGGTGCTCCTCGCCCGAGGTGCCCCCGATGCCCGTCAGCGCCCGTACGCCGCCCATCACGCCCGTCAGATAGCCGTGGTCGTAGTGGTGGCAGGGGGAAGGACAGTCGGCCCAGCCGACCAGCGCCTGCGGGTCCACCCGCAACGGGGGCTCCATGAAGACCACCGGGCCGTTGGACGCGGCGACGAACTTGCCCGTGCCGATCAGCGTCACGAAGCCCGGCACGATCGACTGCTTCAGCGCCAGCGACGGCTGATAGGCCAGCAGATTGCCGGAACGGATCGTCAGGTTGCCCTCGTCCAGATCGAACGAGTTCACGTCGAAGGCCCGGTCGGCGAGCAGCATCTTGCCGCTGCCCTCCGCCACCACCCAGTCGCTCGCGTGCAGCGGCGAGTGGAAGGAGGTGCGCACCAGCCGGTCCAGCCGGCCGTGGCCGATGCCGTTGAACTCGATCCGCCCGTAGTAGGCGATCATCTTGCCCTTCTGCAGGAACCACGGGCCGCCCTTGAGCTCCACGCAGAAGGTGTACGGATTGACGTTGTCGTCGCTCGGCAGCGTCATCGGGTCATGAATCACCGGGGCGCTCACAGCTTCTCCTCCGAGGCCTGGACGTACACCACACCGCTGCCGCTCAGCTCCAGCTGGAACGCCTCGCCCGAGCCGCGGCCCACCATGTCGCGCCAGCCGAGCGCGGTGGAGAGCTTGTTGCGCACGTCGCCGTGGTGGGCGACGTACGCCTGGGGATCCACGTGGACCGGACGGCCGGGGGTGATCGGCAGCTCGATGACCCCGCCGTGCGCCATCACGGCCACGGCGCCATGGCCCTTGAGCGTGGTCGTGAAGAGGCCCTGGCCGGTCACCTGGCCGCGCACCATGCCCATCACGCCGCCCTGCGAGCCCATGAACATGGTGCCCTGCTCCAGGGTGCCGTCGAAGGCGAGGAGGCGGTCGGCCTCCACGTAGAGGGTGTCGCCGGTCAGGGCGATCACCTGGATGTGGTGCCCGCCGTGCCCGAACATCACGGTGCCGTTGCCCTCGACCGTCATCAGCGGCGTCGCCTCGCCGGCGACCCGACGGCCGATCATCGACATCAGGCCGCCCTGGCCGCCGGTGATGTTCGGCGTGAAAGTGACGTCGCCGCGGTAGGCGAGCATGGCGCCACGCTGGCTGAACACGCGCTGCCCCGGGACGACCGTGGCCTCGACCATCTTGGAGTTGATCTCACGGAACGGCATCAGCACTCCTCGTTCGCTTCTCCGCCCGCGCGGCGCGGAGGTGCGGGCATCGTCGTCGTCTGCGGCCCGGCGGCCGCGCGTGCGACGCTCACACGTCACCCCCGATCGTGTTCCGCTCGCTCGGCTGGACGTAGACGAGTCCGTCACCTTCGAAGCGGATCTGGAACGCCTCGCCGCCGCCCTCGCCCATGAACGTGCGGAAGGTCACACCGGACTGGAAGTGCTGCTGGAGGTTGCCCTGGTGGGCGATGTACGCGCCGGGGTCGACGGAGAGCGGGTACTGCGGGGTCACCCGGAGCACGACCGCCGGGCCGTCGGACATGATCGCGGCCTGGCCGGTGCCCTCGACGGTCGTGGTGAACAGACCGTTCCCGGTGGCGCCGCCGCGCAGGCCCGTGAAGGTGGTGCCGGTGCGCAGGCCCGCGTCGGTGCAGAGCAGATTGCTCGCCTCGACGTAGAGCTTGTCGCCGTGCAGCTGGACGAGGTTGATCTCGGAGGCGCGGTCGGCGAACCAGCAGGTGCCCTGCCCGCGGACCTCCATCACCTCCATCTGCTCCCCGGTGAGCCGGCGCGTCACCATGCCGCGCAGGCCCTCACCGCCGCCGGACATCTTCTTGAAGGCCATCTGGCCGTCGTAGGCGACCATGGAGCCGTTTTTCGCCTTGACGGCGTCGCCGGTCATGGTCACGGCGAGCACTTTGCTGCCCTGGAGTCGGAACGTTGCCACGAAGGGACGGTACTTGCCCCCCGGATAAAGAGACAGCAAAGGGGCCGTGCACAATGGGACGGCCCTTGTGCATCCGTTCACAAGATCGAACGAAGGTGACCCCTGTCGTGGACATCAAGACCGCCTCCTCCCTGCACCGGCTCCGGCTCGTCTCCGCGCCGGAAGCCGTGTCGTTCCTGCTGCTGCTCGTCTGCTCGGTGCTGAAGCGGACCACGGACTTCAACGCGGTGCCGGTGATGGGCGCGATCCACGGCATCCTCTTCATCCTCTACGTGCTCTTCTGGCTGGACGCCTGGAACCGCACCAAGTGGTCCTTCAAGACGGCGGCCCTCTACTTCGTCCTGTCCGTCCTGCCCTTCGGCGGCTTCTTCGCGGAGCGCAAGCTGAAGGCCGAGGCCGAGGCCGCGGTGATCGCCTCCCGCGCCCGCCGCGAGGGCACGGTGAACGCATGATCGTCGCGTTCTCGGTGACCCCGCTCGGCGTGGGCGAGGAGGTCGGCGAGTACGTCGCCGACGCGGTCCGGGTCGTGCGCGAGTCGGGGCTGCCGAACCGCACGGACGCGATGTTCACGTCCGTCGAGGGCGAGTGGGACGAGGTCATGGACGTCGTCAAGCGCGCGGTCGCCGCCGTGGAGGCGCGGGCGCCGCGGGTCTCCCTCGTCCTCAAGGCCGACATCCGCCCCGGCGTCACCGACGGTCTGACCTCCAAGGTCGAGACGGTGGAACGGCACCTGGGCGCCTGACGCCTTTCTCCTCCGGCCCGACCGGGCCGGAGGAACGTTCACTCCGCCCAGGCCCGGCCGCCCAGGCCGCCCAGGCGGCGCAGGCCGCTCAGGCGGCCCACGCGGCCCAGGCCCGTCGGGCCGCTCCGGCCCGTCAGGCCAGCTCCTTGTACATGTGGACGTCCTCGGCCCCGCCGGGGATGCCCAGGGTCCGGCCCGTCTCGACGTAGCCGTGGCGCTGGTAGAACGCCGGCGCCTGGAACGTGAACGACGACACGCAGGCGCGGTCGCAGCCACGGCGGCGGGCCTCCTCCTCCGCGGCCAGCAGCAGCTCGCCGCCCCAGCCGTCGCCCCGGCTGTCCTCGCGCACCCAGAGCATCTCGATGCCGAGCAGCCCGCCCCAGGTCCACGCGGAAAGACCGCCGACCAGCTCGCCCGCGTCGTCGACGACCTTCACCGTCAGCGCGCCCTGGTCGGCGGCCGTGGTGCCCGTCGCCGGGAAGTTGATCTCGTCGAGGCCCTTCGACAGCCGCTCGTCGAGTGCCGTGTCGCGGTCGCCGACGCTCAGCTTCGGGCGGGTGTGATCCTTCGTCATGCCGCGCAGTCTGGCACGCCCGCACGAATCCGCGTTCGATCTTGAGCATGTGCTCAAACCCGGATACTGTCCTCACGGACGCCGTTTTGAGCGGTCGCTCAAAACGGGGGGAAGGGCACGGTCATGGGGCTCTACGTCGAGACGCGCGTCCGCACCGACCTGGACACGCTCTGGGAGCGGACCCAGGATCCGGCCGAGCACCAGCGGTGGGATCTGCGGTTCACCGAGATCACGTACCTGCCGGCGGAGCCGGGTGCCGAGGACGGGCCCCGGC
This sequence comes from Streptomyces sp. NPDC126499, assembly GCF_040302485.1. Taxonomy (NCBI): domain Bacteria; kingdom Bacillati; phylum Actinomycetota; class Actinomycetes; order Kitasatosporales; family Streptomycetaceae; genus Streptomyces; species Streptomyces sp. NPDC126499. The sequence goes on from NZ_JBEOUO010000004.1 coordinate 241,069, forward strand.
GGTTCCGGTACGCCGTGCGCGTGCCGCCCTTTCCGGCCGTCGCCGGCACCGGTGTCTCCGCGGGGGAGCGCCACCGGGCCGGCGGCGACCGGGTGTCCGCCCTGCGGTTCGCCTCGCCGCATCCGCTGTCGCCGCTCGCCGAGGGCAGCGGCTACTGGCGCTATCTCCCGCAGGACGGCGAGGACGTCGAGGACGGGGACGAGGCCGGGCGCGGGATCCGGTTCCTCACCGGCTACGACTACCGGCCGCGCTGGGGCCGCTTCGGCCTGGTCGCCGACCGGCTGGTCTTCCGCCCCCTGATGGGGTGGGCGACCGCCTGGTCCTTCGACCGGCTGCGGCTGTGGTGCGAGCACGGCCTCACCCCGGAGCGGGCCCGTGCCCACTGGCTCCTCGAACTCGCCGCCCGCGCCCTCCTGGTCGCCTTCTGCGTCGGCCACCCCCTGGCGCTCGCGGCCGGCTGCGCCGCCGCCCTCCTCGTACCGCCGTCGCCGCGGACGCCCGCCGCCCGCCGCTGTCTGCGCACCCCGCCCGACCGGAGCCGTGCGCCGCGGCTCCTCGCCACCCTGGAGAGGCCATGACCTCGATCTTCCGTGCCGCCATGGGCGACGCCGCCTTCGAGCGGCTGCACCCGGAGCTGCGGCGGCGCTTCTCGGTCGGGCTCGCGAGCGGCGAACTGTGCGTCGGGCGGGGCGTCATGGACCGGATCTGGCACGGCAAGGGGCTCACCCGCCCCCTGTTGAAGCCGTTCCTCGCGCTCGGCGGCACGCGCAACATCCTGCTGCCGCGCACGGGCCGCGACGTGCCCTTCGTCATCGAGAACACCCCGTACCTCGACTCGTACGGGCGGGAGACCGTCACCTTCGTGCGGACCTTCGCGCTGCCCGGCGGCCCGCGCCGCTTCGACGCCACCATGGTGCTCAGCCCCGCGCGCGGCTGTGTGCTCGACTACCTCGGCACTCACCAGCACCTCGCCAGCGAACTGCGGATGACCGCCGAACCGGACGGCTCGCTGCTCATCCGCTCCGGCGAACACCGCTTCCGTGAAGGCCCGTTGGACCTGCGCGTGCCCGAACTGATCGGCGGGGAGGCGGAGGTGCGGGAGTCCTTCGACGAGCGCACCGGCCGTTTCCGCGTCCGGGTGCGGGTCGTCAACCGGTACGTGGGCCCGCTGTTCGGCTACGAGGGGTCCTTCACCGCCTCGTACGCCCCCGTCCGCGAACGCGGCGTGCGGCAGGGGCTGCGTCCCGTCCGCGAGGAGGTGCGGGCGTGAGCGCCGAGGACACCCGGACCAGGCTGCTTGAGGGCGCGCTGCGCACCCTCGTCGAGCAGGGCATCGCCAAGACCTCGGCCCGTTCCGTGGCCGCCGCCGCGGGTGTCAACCAGGCGCTGGTCTTCTATCACTTCGGGTCGGTCGACGAGCTGCTGTCGGCCGCCTGCCGGTACGGCGCCGAGCAGCGGGTGGCCCGGCACCGCGAGCGGCTGCGGGCGGTCTCCAGCCTGTCGGAACTCCTCGCGTTCGGGCGGGTGATGCACGAGGAGGAGCGGGCGGCCGGACACGTGGCCGTTCTCGGGCAGCTGCTCGCCGGTGCGCAGACCCATCCGCGGCTGGGCCCGGCCACGGCCGCCGGGCTCGACCTGTGGATCGAGGAGGTCGAGCGGGTACTGCGGCGGGTGCTGGCCGGCGGCCCGCTCGACGGGCTCGTCGACCCGGCCGGGCTCGCGCGCGCCGTCGCCGCCTCCTTCGTCGGGATGGAGCTGTACGAGGGGGTGGACCCGGCGGGCGCGGGTGCCGCCCTGGACGCGCTCGAACACCTGGGCGGGCTCCTCGCGGCGCTCGACGAGCTCGGGCCGGTCACCCGCAGGGCGGTGCGCTTCGCGTTGCGCCGTCAGAGCGATTCCTCGTAAAAACCCTCACTCGGACGCGTCCGGTCGCCACTTCGTTGAATGTCCCCTTTTGTGGGGCTATCGACCTGTTCGACGACAGCTGGAGGCACCGTGCGGCCGGGAGGCTACGACTACGACACCTACAGCCGACTCGCCGGTCCCCTCACGGAACCGGACCCGGAGGCAGGCCCCTACACGGTGCGCTACCGGAGCCTGCTGTCGAAGGAGCCGCACCGAATACGCGCGATCCTCCTCATGGGCCTCGCCCCCGTCCTGTCGGCCCTGCTCCTGGTCTACCTCGTCTGGCCGAGTCACTGGACCGTCCGCGAAGGCGGCGAACAGTGGCTGATCCACTTCGACACCGTGATGCTCGTGTCGATCGGGCTCATCTGCTTCTTCATGCTGGTCAACGTCACCTCGATCGCCCACGCCACCCTCGTCGCCCGCGACCCCGTACCCGTCCGCCCCGAGCCCGGCACCCGGGTCGCCTTCCTCACCACCTACGTGCCCGGCAAGGAACCGCTCACCATGGTCCGGGCCACCCTCGAAGGCGCCGTACGGCTGCGCCACGACGGCCCCCTCGACGTGTGGCTGCTCGACGAGGGCGACAACGCCACCGCCAAGGCCCTCTGCGCGGAACTCGGCGTCCGCCACTTCACCCGCGCCGGCGTCCCCGAGTGGAACCGCGCCAAGGGCGTCCACAAGGCCCGCACCAAGCACGGCAACTACAACGCCTGGCTCGCCATGCACGGCGGCGACTACGACTTCTTCGCGTCCGTCGACACCGACCACGTGCCGCTGCCGAACTTCCTGGAGCGGATGCTCGGCTACTTCCGCGACCCCGACGTCGCCTTCGTCGTCGGACCCCAGGTCTACGGCAACTACAGCTCCGCCGTCACCAAGGCCGCCGAGTCCCAGCAGTTCCTCTTCCACGCCCTCATCCAGCGCGCCGGCAACCGCTACCGCGCCCCGATGTTCGTCGGCACCAACAACGTCGTACGCGTCGCCGCGCTGATGCGGGTCGGCGGCCTGTACGACTCCGTCACCGAGGACATGGCCACCGGCTTCGAACTGCACCGCAGCCGCAACCCGAGGACCGGCCGCCACTGGCGCTCCGTCTACACCCCCGACGTCCTCGCCGTGGGGGAGGGGCCGGCCTCCTGGACCGACTTCTTCACCCAGCAGCTGCGCTGGTCCCGCGGCACCTACGAGACGCTGCTCAAGCAGTACTGGAAAGCTCCCCTCCGGATGCCTCCCGGCCGTCTCCTCAACTACACGCTGATGCTCGTCTACTACCCGATGACGGCCGTCAACTGGTTCCTCGGCATCCTCTCCTGCGTCCTCTTCCTGTGGCTCGGCGCCTCCGGCACCCAGGTCTCCTCCTCGGTCTGGCTGATGATCTACAGCGACGCCGTCGCCCTCCAGATCTGCCTCTACCTGTGGAACCGGCGCCACAACGTCTCGCCCCACGAACCCGAGGGCTCCGGCGGTCTCGCCGGCATGGCGATGTCCGCGCTCTGCGCGCCGATCTACCTCAAGTCCCTCGCCTCGGCGGTCCTGCGCACCCGGGGCCGGTTCGTCGTCACCCCCAAGGGCGGCCAGACCAGCCCCGACCGCCTCCTCACCTTCCGCATCCACCTCTCCTGGGCCGCGGTCCTCGTCGCCTCGCTCATCGCCTCCGTGTACTTCGGCCACACCCACGCCGCCATGCGCACCTGGGCGGCCCTCGCCCTCGCCATCGCCCTCGCCCCGCTCGCCGTCTGGACCTTCACGAGCCTGCGCGACCAGCGCCGCCTGCGCCTGCGCGACCGCCTCCGCGCCCAGGTCAGGGCCCGCGCCAGGGCCCGCGGCCGGGCCGACGCCGCCCAGGGCGTCACCCTCGTCACCACCCCCGCGAAGCCCGCCACCGCTCCCACGGCCGGCCCCGCCGCCGCGCCCACGACGACCGGAGGGAACTGAGCCATGGCCTACCGGCCGTCCCGGCAGTTCAAGAAGACCCTGTTCGGCAGCGGCGCCGTCCTCGTCCTCGCGGCCCTCAACGCCCCCGCCGCCGTCTCCTTCGCCACCGAGAAGTACCACGCGTACAAGATCGCCCAGCCCGGCTACAAGAAGAGGTACGGCTCCTGGGCCGTGGTCGACGTCCCCGAGCGGTACCGCGTCAACGCCATCCACGCCGCCCTGCTGCACACCGGCAAGGTGCTGCTCATCGCCGGCTCCGGCAACGACCAGAAGAAGTTCGACGCCGGCACCTTCGACACCGTCCTGTGGGACCCGGTGAAGAACACCTTCAAGACGATCCCCACCCCCGAGGACTTCTTCTGCTCCGGCCACACCCAGCTCGCCGACGGCCGGCTGCTCGTCGCCGGCGGCACCGCCCGCTACGAGGTCCTCGACGGCGAGGTCAAGCGGGCCGGCGGCGGCATGCGGGTCAAGAACGAGAGCCCCGACAAGGCCGTCACCCTCAAGAAGGGCACCGTCTTCCGCTCCCCCTCCGGCGTCGAGTACGTCTCCACCTCCGACGTCACCGTCCCCAAGGCCAAGCGCGAGTTCGAGATCTCGTACTTCAAGAGCGGCCAGATGAAGCCCTGGAAGACCAAGGTCACCGCCGCCGAGGCCCGGGTCTTCGTCGAGGCGCGCGAGGAGGGCCCGCAGGCGCTGACCACCGAGGCCGCGCAGTACGAGATCCTCGGCCTCAAGGGCGACGACGCCGACAACGTCTACGGCCTCGCCCAGAAGATCACCACCGAGAAGCAGGACTTCCAGGGCATCAGGGCCGCCTACGAGTTCGACCCGAAGGCCGAGCGCTACATCCCCGTCTCGCCCATGAAGGACGCCCGCTGGTACCCCACCCTCGTCACCCTCCAGGACGGCAAGGTGCTCGCCGTCTCCGGGCTCAACGACGTCGGCGACGTCGTCCCCGGCGACAACGAGATCTACGACCCCGTCACCAAGAAGTGGTCCAAGGGCCCCTTCCGCTACTTCCCCACCTACCCCGCGCTCTTCCTCACCAAGGGCGGCAAACTCCTCTACACCGGCTCCAACGCCGGCTACGGGCCCGCCGACAAGGGCCGCGAACCGGGCCTGTGGGACCTGAAGACGAACACCTTCACCAAGCTCCGCGGCCTCACCGACCCCGACCAGCTGGAGACCTCCGCCTCCCTCGTCCTGCCGCCCGTCCAGAACCAGAAGGTGATGGTCCTCGGCGGCGGCGGGGTCGGCGAGTCGCCCGCCTCCACCGCCCGCACCTCGATCATCGACCTGTCCAAGGACAGCCCCGTCTTCAGCGACGGACCCGCGCTGCCCCAGGGCACCCGCTACCTCAACAGCGTGCTGATGCCCGACGACACCGTCTTCACCAGCGGCGGCTCCCGCGACTACCGCGGCCGCGGCGGCAGCGACATCCTCAAGGCCCAGTTCTACGACCCGAAGGCCAACGCCTTCGCCCGCGCCGCCGACCCCACCGTCGGCCGCAACTACCACTCCGCCGCGCTGCTGCTGCCCGACGGACGGGTCGCCACCTTCGGCTCCGACCCGCTCTTCGACGACGCCGACAACACCCGGCTCGGCACCTTCGAACAGCGCATCGAGGTCTTCACCCCGCCCGCCCTGCACCGGGGCGGCGCCACCCGGCCGGTCCTCGGCGAGGGCCCCGAGGAGCTCGACCAGAACGGCCGCGCCACCTTCCGGACCAAGGACGCCGCCCGGATCACCAAGGCCCGGCTGATGCGGCCGAGCGCCGTCACCCACACCACGGACGTCGAACAGCGCTCCGTGGAGCTCGCCCTGACGAAGGGAGCGGACGGCCTGAGCGTCACCGTCCAGGCCCCCGACGACCGGACCCTGGTGCCGCCCGGCTGGTACATGCTCTTCGTGACCGACCGGGACGGGGTCCCGTCCGAGGCGAAGTGGATCCAGGTGGAGTAGCTCCGTCGCACCGGGCTGTCCTCGCCCGGGGGCCGGTCGGTTCTCGGCCCGGCGGGCCGGCGCTCGTTCTCGGCCCCGGGGGCCGGCTAGTTCTTGGCCCGGCGGGCCAGGCCCAGCGCGTAGTCCGGCCACCAGGTGCCGGCCGCCGGGCCGCCGCGGCAGGTGCCGTCCGACTCGCCGGGCCGCTTGATCCACAGGAACGCGTCGATCAGCCCGTCCCCGGTCTGGTCGGTCGGCGGCACGCCGAGCGCCCGGCCCGGCGGATTGCACCAGGCGTCCGCCCGGTCGCCCGGCAGCGGACCCGCGCCGTTGCGGCTGGTGTCCACCGTGAAGTGGGCGCCGCCGAGCAGCCGGGACAGGCCCGCGCCGAAGCCGCGCACCACGGCGTCGGTCTGGAAGTTGGCCACGTTCAGGGCGAAGCCGTCCGCCTTCGCGACGCCCGCCCGGCGCAGCGGCTCCACCAGCTTGGCCGGGGTGTCGATCCAGGCCGGGTTGCCGGCGTCCAGATAGACCCGGGTGCGCGGCTGCTCCTTGAACCGCTCGACCGCCCCGGCCAGCAGCTGAAGGCGTTCGTCGTGGTACCCGGCCGGGGTGCAGCCGTCCACGATGTGCGGCACCGCGTCCGGCTCCAGGATCACGATCGCGGGCGCGTCCCCGACGGCGGAGGCGAAGGCGTCCACCCAGTCCCGGTAGGCCCCGGCGTCGCGCGCCCCGCCCGCCGAGTACATGCCGCAGTCGCGGTGCGGGATGTTGTACGCGACCAGGACCACCGTCCGCCCCTCGGGCGCGGCGCCCTTCACCGCCCGGGTCACGTCCGGCCCGGGATCGTCACCGGCCGGCCACACGGCCAGCGGCCGGTCCGCGATCCGCCGCATGATCCGGGCGTCCTCCGTACGGCCCTGCTTCTCGTACTCCTTCACCTGCCGGGCCGCGTCGCTGTCCGGGTCCACCCAGAACGGCGAACCGCCGGTCGGCGACGCCGCCTCGCCGCGCCCCGCGGTCGGCGAGGCGGAGGGCCCGGGCGCGTCCTTACCGCCGCACCCGGTGAGCAGCAGCGCGGCGGCGAGCGCGACGGTGGCAAGGGAACGACGGGACATCCGGCCCCCAGGGTCGGCTACGGACGGCAGGGCAGGTCGCGCGGACGATACGCGACAGACCCGGGTCATCCTGGCATAACGGTCAGTCGGTGCCGGGTTCCGACACCGCCGGTGCGCTCCCCCGCGGCGCCGGCGCGGGGCGCGCTCCCGCTCGCCCTCGACGTGCGGGCGACCGAAAGGCGAGACGCGGCTGACCGCCATATGACCAGTGGGTAAGGTCGACGCGTGCCGAAGCCGCTCAGTCTCCCGTTCGACCCCATCGCCCGCGCCGACGAACTCTGGCAGAAGCGCTGGGGGCCGGTCCCCTCGATGGCCGCGATCACCTCGATCATGCGCGCGCACCAGATCCTGCTGGCCGAGGTCGACGCCGTGGTCAAGCCGTACGGGCTGACCTTCGCCCGTTACGAGGCGCTGGTGCTGCTGACCTTCTCCAAGGCCGGCGAGCTGCCCATGTCCAAGATCGGCGAGCGTCTGATGGTCCACCCCACCTCGGTGACCAACACGGTCGACCGCCTGGTGCGGTCCGGCCTGGTCGACAAGCGGCCCAACCCCAACGACGGCCGCGGGACGCTGGCCTCGATCACCGAGAAGGGCCGCGAGGTCGTCGAGGCGGCCACCCGGGACCTGATGGCGATGGACTTCGGCCTGGGCGCGTACGACGCGGAGGAGTGCGCGGAGATCTTCGCGATGCTGCGGCCGCTGCGGGTGGCGGCGGGCGACTTCGAGGAGGGCTGAGCGGCCCGGAAGCGGGCAGGGCCCCGCCGGAAGATCTCCCGGAACGTGCCGTTACGCTCGACGGCATGAAATCCAGCGTGCTGACCCGCTACCGCGTCATGGCGTACGTGACCGCCGTCATGCTCCTGATCCTCTGCGCGTGCATGGTCGCCAAGTACGGCTTCGACACCGGCGAGGACCTGACCTTCGCGGTCTCCCAGACCCACGGCGTCCTCTACATCATCTACCTGATCTTCGCCTTCGACCTGGGCTCCAAGGCGAAGTGGCCCTTCGGCAAGCTCCTGTGGATCCTGCTGAGCGGCACGATTCCCTTCGTCGCCTTCTTCGTGGAGCGCAAGGTCACCCGCGAGACGCTTCCGCTGGTCAGCGGCGCGCAGCCGGCTCCCGCCAAGGCCTGACCCGGCCCGCCGGGACCACCCCCGCACAGATGTGCGGGGGTTTGCCATCGACATTTACTAGGACGTCCTAGTAAATTCGAAGGTATGGACGCTGACGCCATCGAGGAAGGCCGCCGTCGCTGGCAGGCCCGTTACGACAAGGCCCGCAAGCGCGACGCCGACTTCACCACGCTCTCCGGGGACCCGGTCGACCCGGTCTACGGGCCCCGGCCCGGGGACACCTACGAGGGGTTCGAGCGGATCGGCTGGCCCGGTGAGTATCCCTTCACCCGCGGCCTGCACCCGACCGGCTACCGCGGCCGGACCTGGACCATCCGCCAGTTCGCCGGCTTCGGCAACGCCGAGCAGACCAACGAGCGCTACAAGATGATCCTCGCCGCCGGCGGCGGCGGGCTCTCGGTCGCCTTCGACATGCCGACCCTGATGGGCCGCGACTCCGACGACCCCCGCTCGCTCGGCGAGGTGGGCCACTGCGGCGTCGCCATCGACTCCGCCGCCGACATGGAGGTCCTCTTCAAGGACATCCCGCTCGGCGACGTCACCACCTCGATGACGATCTCCGGCCCCGCCGTCCCGGTCTTCTGCATGTACCTGGTCGCCGCCGAGCGCCAGGGCGTCGACCCGGCCGTGCTCAACGGCACGCTGCAGACCGACATCTTCAAGGAGTACATCGCGCAGAAGGAGTGGCTCTTCCAGCCGGAGCCGCACCTGCGCCTGATCGGTGACCTGATGGAGCACTGCGCGGCGAAGATCCCCGCGTACAAGCCGCTCTCGGTCTCCGGCTACCACATCCGCGAGGCCGGCGCGACGGCCGCGCAGGAGCTCGCGTACACCCTCGCCGACGGCTTCGGCTACGTGGAGCTCGGCCTGTCCCGCGGTCTCGACGTGGACGTCTTCGCGCCCGGCCTGTCCTTCTTCTTCGACGCCCACGTCGACTTCTTCGAGGAGATCGCCAAGTTCCGCGCGGCCCGCCGGATCTGGGCCCGCTGGATGAAGGAGGTCTACGGCGCCCGGACCGACAAGGCGCAGTGGCTCCGCTTCCACACCCAGACCGCCGGTGTCTCGCTCACCGCCCAGCAGCCGTACAACAACGTCGTACGCACCGCGGTCGAGGCCCTCGCGGCCGTCCTCGGCGGCACCAACTCGCTGCACACCAACGCCCTCGACGAGACCCTCGCGCTCCCCAGCGAGCAGGCCGCCGAGATCGCCCTGCGCACCCAGCAGGTCCTCATGGAGGAGACCGGCGTCGCCAACGTGGCCGACCCGCTGGGCGGCTCCTGGTACGTCGAGCAGCTCACCGACCGGATCGAGGCCGACGCCGAGAAGATCTTCGACCAGATCAAGGAGCGCGGACTGCGCGCCCACCCGGACGGCCGGCACCCGATCGGTCCGATCACCTCCGGCATCCTGCGCGGCATCGAGGACGGCTGGTTCACCGGCGAGATCGCCGAGTCCGCCTTCCGCTACCAGCAGGCCCTGGAGAAGGGCGACAAGCGGGTCGTCGGCGTCAACGTGCACCACGGCTCGGTCACCGGCGACCTGGAGATCCTGCGGGTCAGCCACGAGGTCGAGCGGGAGCAGGTCCGGGTGCTCGGCGAGCGCAAGGGCCGCCGGGACGAGGCGCAGGTGAAGTCCTGCCTGGACGCCATGCTGGCGGCGGCCCGGGACGGCTCCAACATGATCGGCCCGATGCTGGACGCCGTACGGGCGGAGGCCACGCTCGGCGAGATCTGCGGCGTGCTCCGCGACGAGTGGGGCGTCTACACGGAGCCCCCGGGCTTCTAGGACCGCCTGCGGCCGGGGCCTCTCGCCGGCCCGTACGGCTCACGCTCCGGCGCCCCCGCACGACCTTCCGGGTCGTCCCGGGGGCGCCTCCGTGTCTCAGGCTCCGCCCCCCGTGTCTCCAGCTCCGCTCCCGTCCCTACAGCTCCGCCGCCGCCGTCAGGCCGCCGAGCATCAGGGCCGTGAGCCGCCGCGCCCACGCGTGGTCCACCGGCTCGGCGCTCACCAGCGCCCGGTGCACCACCGCGCCCGCGACCACGTCGAAGATCAGGTCGTCGACGGCCTCGACGGTCGCCGGGTCGCGCTCGTGGGGGAGTTCGCCGCGCTCCTGGGCGCGCTGGCGACCTTCCAGGACCAGACGCTTCTGGCGGTCCACGATCGAGGCGCGGATGCGGGCGCGCAGCGGCTCGTCGCGGGTGGACTCGGCGACGACCGCCATCAGGGCGGTCTTGGTCTCGGGGCGTTCCAGGAGGGCCGCGAACTGCAGGACGACGTCCTCGATGTCGGCTTCGAGGGAACCCAGGTCGGGCAGCCGGAGTTGATCGAAGAGGACGGCGACGGCGTCGACGACGAGCTCGTTCTTGTTGTTCCAGCGCCGGTAGAGGGTGGTCTTGGCGACGCCGGCCCGGGTCGCCACGTCGCCCATGGTCAGCCTCGACCAGCCCAGCTCCACCAGGGCCGCCCGGGTCGCCTCCAGGATGGCCGTGTCGGCCTCGGCGGAACGGGGGCGTCCGGGTCGGGTGCGGGAGCGGGGGCGGCTGCACATGGAGGTCGACCATACCCGCCGGTAGGTATTGCGCCAGGGGCCGGTCGTGTGAGGCAGTTCACGGCACGGGTCTCCCCGAGACCGCTGCGGGAGGATTACGCTACGGCTCGTAGCGAAAGCCCGCGACGGGCCCTCGCGACAACCACGTGCGCCGGGTGGGGACCCGGCGCGTACGAACAGCAGAGCGTGTCGTCCCGCCCGCGGGCGGCACGGTTCGGCCATCGCTTACCGGTTACGCGCGCGGAAGGGGGAGGATGTAGCCATGCAGCCCCGAAACATGTCCATGAGCGGCGTCGTCGACCTCGCCGCGGTGAAGGCGGCCGGCGAGGCCAAGGCGAAGGCGGAGCAGGCGCGCGCCCAGGCGGCCCGGCAGGGCGGGACGGCGGCCGTGGCCCCCTCCGCCCTGGTGATCGACGTCGACGAGGCGGGCTTCGAGCGCGATGTGCTCCAGCGTTCCGCCGAGGTTCCGGTCGTCATCGACTTCTGGGCCGAGTGGTGTCAGCCCTGCAAGCAGCTCGGCCCCCTTCTGGAGCGGCTCGCCGTCGAGTACAACGGCCGCTTCCTGCTCGCCAAGGTCGACGTCGACGCCAACCAGATGCTGATGCAGCAGTTCGGCATCCAGGGAATTCCGGCCGTTTTCGCGGTGGTCGCCGGCCAGGCGCTGCCGCTCTTCCAGGGTGCCGCTCCCGAGGCCCAGGTCCGCCAGACCCTCGACCAGCTGGTCCAGGTCGCCGAGGAGCGCTTCGGTCTCACCGGCATCCCGGTGGACGCCGACGCCGATCCGCACGCCGCGGCCTCCGTGCCGGCCGGTCCGTACGACGCGCTCCTGGAGGCGGCCATGTCCGCGCTCGACGCGGGCGACCTCGCCGGTGCCGTCCAGGCGTACAAGAACGTGCTCGCGGACGACCCCGGGCACCCGGAGGCGAAGCTCGGGCTCGCCCAGGCCGAGCTGCTCCAGCGGGTGCAGTCCGTGGACCCGGCCGAGGTGCGCAAGAAGGCCGCCGACGACCCGGCCGACGTCACCGCGCAGATCGCCGCCGCCGACCTGGACCTGGTGGGCGGTCACGTGCAGGACGCCTTCGGGCGGCTCGTGGACACCGTGCGCCGTACGGCGGGCGAGGACCGGGACGCGGCGCGGCTGCGGCTCCTGGAGCTGTTCGAGGTCATCGGCCCCGAGGACCCGCGGGTGACGACCGCCCGGCAGGCCCTGGCGAGGGCCCTGTACTGACCGATCGCCCCGCCCGTACGGGGACGATTTGGCGACACAGCGACATTCGGCGGCCGCGCTTTACCAAAACTTGGTAATCGCGGCCGCTGTTACTTGCAGTAAGTCGAACCTGGATTTCCGTCCGGATTTCTCCGACCTCATCATCCTTTGTCGCATCAGGTGGCGGCACCCTGTGTCGTCAACCGGCGGCAGCCCGTCGTGCCGGGGTTATCAGGCCGTTACTAGCGAGTAACGAACCCCCTTGTGCGGGCGCCGGGAATGGACCACGATCGGCGACGCTCGGTCCGACACCGCACCAGCCCGGCAGCCCGCCGGCGGTGCGGCGGCGGGTCCCCACCGAGCGGGCCGGCGGCAGTGCCGCCGGTCGTGGACAGGGGGGTTCCTGCTCCGACGGGCAGGGCCTGTCCAATCCGGTTGCGCACACGGCGTGGCCAGTGGTTGTCGCTCGGGGGTGATCGCCGGTGATTCGGACGCGCATCGTGCCGCCTGAGCCTTCGGCGCTCTCCTTCCCGAGGACGTAGCACTTCTCCCATCCCAGGACGGGCCCCTGGGCCCATCCGGAGATGTACGTCCGAGAAGGAGGATTCTCATGAAGTCCCAGGTTCGTGGCGGGACCAGATGGAAGCGGTTCGCCGTCGTCATGGTGCCGAGCGTGGCCGCGACGGCCGCGATCGGTGTCGGCCTGGCCCAGGGCGCGCTCGCCGCGTCCTTCAGCATCTCCGGCCAGGAATTCAAGGTGAAGACCGACAGCCTCGTCGGTAACGACTTCGTCCAGTACGGCAGCGTCAACGTCGGCAAGGACCTGGAGGGCAAGGACTTCGCCGCCCCGGTCGCGGTGTCCGGCTTCTCCGAGGCCTGGATCAGCAACATGTGCCAGTCCGTCGTGACGCCGCACGTTCCGTTCGTCGGTGACGTGACGCTGCAGCTGACGGCCGGCACGGGCAAGGACAAGGTCTACGCGAAGAACATCTACCTGGATGTCTCCTCGCTGAAGACCGACGCCGAGTTCACCAACATCGACATCGGCGTCGCCGCCGGCAACCTGGCCAAGGCGCCGGGCAAGCCCGGCATCCAGCCCAACACCAAGGCCAACCCGTACGGCTTCGGCCAGCGGGCCGAGGTCGCGAAGCTCTCGAACGTCGAGCAGAAGGCGTGGGCGACCACCGCCGGCACCTTCAAGCTGCCCGACCTCAACCTGTCCCTCCACCGGGGCAAGGGCGACAAGGTCGAGTGCTTCTGAGGCCGAGGTCCGTCCAGGACTGAAGCCCCAGGGTGGGGTGCCGTCGTGCGCGGCCCCCACCCGCTCCGGCGAGTGCCCTTCTTCATCTTCTTTCTCAGCAACACCGCTTTCAGGGAGCTGTTTCCATGAGCGCCGAGTCCACTGCTTCCAGCGGAGTCCCCCAGGAGAACCGGTTCCGTGTCTGGCGGCAGACCCGGCCCTTCTGGGCGGGCCTGTTCACCATCATCGGTGGCATTCCGATCGCCTACCTCCCGTACGGGGACATGCGGCTCGGCAACGTCACGCTCGCCATGGCGACGACGGCCGGCGCCGGTGCGCTGATCATCGGTGTCCTGCTCATCACGCTCGGACTGACGATGTGGTTCCAGCCCGTCGTCCGGGTCTTCGCGGGCGTCGCGGCGATCGTGCTCGGGCTCATCTCCATCCCCGTGTCGAACTTCGGCGGCCTGGTCGTCGGCTTCCTCTTCGCCCTCGTCGGCGGCGGCATGTCCGCCTCGTGGGCACCGGCCGAACCGGCCGCGGAGGACACCGGGACCGAGCCGGGCACCGCGGCGCACGCCGGGCAGAGCACCGGGCAGGCCGCGGACGGGACCGAGACCGCCCCGGCCGGGCACGAGCACGCGCACATGCACGACGGCACGACGCAGCCGGTGATCCCGCAGCAGGGTTCCGAGGCGCCGGTGGCCGAGACGACGATCCACGTCAACGGCGGGAGGAACAGTGCGGGGTGACGAAACACAGTCGGCCGGGACGGCGAGAGGGCGCCACGCGGCCCCCCGCAAGTCCCTCCTGAACAAGCTCCACGTCCCGGCCGGCAAGGCGATGGCCCTCGCGGCCATGCCCACCGCGGTGATCGTGGGCATGGGCCTGGCACCCCGGCTCGCCCTCGCCGACGACAACAAGGACATCCCCTTCGCCCCCGGCCCGTGCGTGACCCGCTCGGACGAACCGACGGCCGAGGAGACGAAGAAGCCGGCGCGGACGCAGACTCCCGAGCCGACGGCGAGCGCGACCGCCACCGGCACGCCGGCCCCGGAGACCTCGGCCACCACCGAGCCGAAGCCGACCGCGACGACCGGCGCCACGGCCGCGCCCCAGGCGCCCCAGGGATCCCAGGCGCCCAAGGCGCCCGGCACGGCCCCCTCGCCGACCCCGACGGCCACCCCGTCGGTCAACCCGCTCGACCCGCTGGGCATCGGCGACGCCCTCAAGGACCTCTTCGACGGACCGGACAAGACGACGGCCCCGGCGCCCACGCCCACCGCCACCCGGCCCGGCGCGCCCACCGCCACCCAGTCCGGCGCGCCCGCCGCCCCCAAGCCGACGGCGACGAAGAGCACCGCCCCGGTCGACAAGGCCGCCGAGCGCACCAAGGCGGCCATCAAGGACGCCGCGGACAAGGCCGGTGCCACGACCGAGGAGCTGCCCGACTCCGCCAAGGGCCTCGACGCCAAGAAGGACGAGGACATCCCCGAGGGCGCCAAGCCGCGCTTCCCGTGTCCCGAGCCGGACCCCGAGGCGCTCGCCGCGGCCGAGCTGGAGACCGGCATGCCGCTCCTGCCGGACGAGGCGTGGACCCTGCGGACCACGATGCTCACCCTGCGCGGCCTGGACTACAAGGGCATCGTCGAGGTGAAGACCGCCAGCGGGAAGATCAAGAAGGTCCTGAAGTTCACCGCGGACGAGATCGACATCAAGGACCTGCACCAGCTGACCGTCCACTCCGACGGCCTGACCGGACACGTCCGCTCCGACAAGGGCTCGACCTCGACCATGCGCGGCGGCACGGTGACCATGTACACGGAGCAGCTGAAGGGCAACCTCTTCGGCCTCATCCCGGTCACCTTCAGCCCCGAGACCCCGCCGCCGCTGAACGTGCCCTTCGCCTTCTTCTCCGACGCCACGGTGAAGCAGGCCGGCCAGTTCGGCGGCACGCTCAAGGTCCCGGGCCTGCGCAACACCGTCGAGCCGAACTGACCGGCGTACCACTCCGGGAGCCGCACGCGCGAAAAGCCCCCGCCCCTCCGAGGAGGGACGGGGGCTTCGCCGTCGTGTCGCGGGGCGGGGCGCTCAGTCGCGCTGGGCGCCGCCGAGGTGGTGCACCCGGACCATGTTGGTGGTGCCCGGCACGCCGGGGGGCGAGCCGGCCGTGATCACCATGATGTCGCCGGCGTTGTAGCGCTGGAGCTTCAGCAGCTCGGCGTCGACCAGGTCGACCATGGCGTCGGTGGTCTCCACGAACGGGACGAGGAAGGACTCCACGCCCCAGCTCAGGGTGAGCTGGTTGCGGGTCGACTCGTCCGTCGTGAAGGCGAGGATCGGCTGCTGCGCGCGGTAGCGCGAGAGCCGGCGGGCCGTGTCGCCGGACTGGGTGAAGGCGATGAGCGCCTTGCCGTTCAGGAAGTCGGCGATCTCGCAGGCCGCGCGGGCGACGGAACCGCCCTGCGTCCGCGGCTTCTTGCCGGGGACCAGCGGCTGCAGGCCCTTGGAGAGCAGCTCCTCCTCGGCCGCGGCGACGATCTTCGACATCGTCTTGACGGTCTCGATCGGGTAGGCGCCGACGCTGGACTCCGCCGACAGCATGACCGCGTCCGCGCCGTCCAGGATCGCGTTGGCGACGTCGCTCGCCTCGGCGCGGGTGGGCCGGGAGTTGGTGATCATCGACTCCATCATCTGGGTGGCGACGATGACCGGCTTGGCGTTGCGCCGGCACATCTCCACGAGGCGCTTCTGCACCATCGGGACCTTCTCCAGCGGGTACTCCACGGCGAGGTCGCCACGGGCCACCATGACCGCGTCGAAGGCCGCGACGACGTCCTCCATGTTGTCGACCGCCTGCGGCTTCTCCACCTTGGCGATGACCGGGACCCGGCGGCCCTCCTCGTCCATCACCTTGTGGACGTCCTTGACGTCGTCGGCGTTGCGGACGAAGGAGAGCGCGACCATGTCGCAGCCCATGCGCAGCGCGAAACGGAGGTCCTCCACGTCCTTCTCGGACAGGGCCGGGACGTTGACCGCCGCGCCGGGCAGGTTGATGCCCTTGTGGTCGGAGATGACACCGCCCTCGACGACGATCGTCTTGACCCGCGGGCCCTCGACCTCGACGACGCGCAGCTCGACGTTGCCGTCGTTGATGAGGACCTGGTCGCCCTTGGAGACGTCGCCGGGCAGGCCCTTGTACGTGGTGCCGCAGATGGACTTGTCGCCGGGGACGTCCTCGGTGGTGATGGTGAACTCGTCACCGCGCACCAGCTCGACCGGGCCCTCCGCGAAGGTCTCCAGACGGATCTTGGGGCCCTGGAGATCGGCGAGCACGCCCACGGCGCGGCCGGTGTCCGCCACCGCCCTGCGGAGACGGTCGTACCGCTCCTGGTGCTCTGCCTGGGTCCCGTGGCTCATGTTGAATCGGGCCACGTTCATGCCGGCCTCGATGAGAGCCTTCAGCTGCTCATACGAGTCGACGGCGGGGCCCAGCGTGCAGACGATTTTGGAACGGCGCATGAGGCGGATCCTATCGGTTTGTTTCACTGCGGAATATTCCGTCTGGCGGAAAGTACAAATGGGCGGGACCCCGCTCAGGCGTTCACTTCTCCTGTGCCGGATCGTGCACCAGAGCGAAGGTCTGCCGGGCGATCTCCAGCTCCTCGTCGGTCGGGACGACGGCCACCGCCACCCGCGCGTACTCCGGCGAGATGATCCGGGCCTCGTCGGACCGCACGGCGTTCAGATCGGCGTCCACCGCCAGGCCCAGCTCCTCCAGGCCCGCGACCGCAGCTTCCCGCACCGGGGCCGCGTTCTCACCCACCCCCGCCGTGAACACCACCGCGTCCACCCGGCCGAGCACCGCGTAGTACGCCCCGATGTACTTCTTCAGCCGGTGGATGTAGACGTCGAAGGCCAGCGCGGCCCGCTGGTCGCCCTCGTCGATCCGGCGCCGGATCTCCCGCATGTCGTTGTCGCCGCACAGCCCCACCAGACCGGACCGCTTGTTGAGCAGGGTGTCGATCTCGTCGGCCGTCATCCCCGCCACCCGCATGAGGTGGAAGGTCACCGCCGGGTCGACGTCGCCCGAGCGGGTGCCCATGACCAGGCCTTCCAGCGGGGTCAGCCCCATCGAGGTGTCCACGCACCGGCCGCCCGCCACCGCCGACGCGGAGGCCCCGTTGCCGAGGTGCAGCACGATCACGTTCACCTCCTCCGGGGCCTTCCCGAGCAGCCGCGCCGTCTCCCGGGACACGTACGCGTGGGAGGTGCCGTGGAAGCCGTAGCGGCGGATCCGGTACGCGTCGGCCGTGTCCACGTCGATCGCGTAGCGTGCCGCCGCCTCCGGCATCGTGGTGTGGAAGGCGGTGTCGAAGACCGCCACCTGCGGCAGGTCGGGGCGCAGCGTCATCGCCGTACGGATGCCGACGATGTTCGCCGGGTTGTGCAGCGGCGCCACCGGCACGAGGCGTTCGATCTCGGCGAGCACCTCCTCGTCGATGACGGTCGGCGCGGTGAACCTCAGCCCGCCGTGCACCACCCGGTGGCCGATCGCCGCCAGCTCGGGGGAGTCGAGGCCGAGCCCGTCGGCCGCCAGCTCCTCGGCGACCGCCTTCAGGGCCGCCGCGTGGTCGGCGACGGCGCCGCTGCGCTCGCGCCTGGCGCCGTCCCCGCGCAGCGGGGTGTGGACCAGGCGGGAACCCTCCTCGCCGATCCGCTCGACCAGGCCGACCGCGAGCCGGCTGCCGTCCGCCATGTCGAGCAGCTGGTACTTCACCGACGAGGAGCCGGAGTTGAGGACGAGGACACGGGTGGGGGAGGGGGTGGGGGCGGTCATGCGGGGAGCTCCTGGCCCTGGGCGGGGTTCTGGGACCGGTCGGGGGCGTGGGACCGGTCGGGGTTCTGGGACTGGATCGCCGTGATGGCGACGGTGTTGACGATGTCGCTGACGAGCGCGCCGCGCGAGAGGTCGTTCACGGGCTTGCGCAGACCCTGCAGCACCGGGCCGACGGCGACCGCGCCGGCCGAGCGCTGCACGGCCTTGTAGGTGTTGTTGCCGGTGTTGAGGTCCGGGAAGATCAGCACGCTCGCCTGGCCCGCGACCTCCGAGCCGGGCAGCTTGGTCGCCGCGACGGAGGGCTCGACGGCCGCGTCGTACTGGATCGGACCCTCGATCTTCAGCTCCGGCCGGCTCTCGCGGACCAGCTTGGTCGCCTCGCGCACCTTGTCGACGTCCGCGCCGGAGCCGGAGGTGCCGGTGGAGTACGAGAGCATCGCGATCCTCGGCTCGACGCCGAAGCGGGCGGCGGTCGCCGCCGACTGGACGGCGATGTCGGCGAGCTGCTCGGCGTTCGGGTCCGGGTTGACCGCGCAGTCGCCGTACACCAGCACCTTGTCGGCCAGGCACATGAAGAAGACCGAGGAGACGATCCGCGCGTCCGGCTTGGTCTTGATGATCTCGAAGGCGGGCCGGATGGTCGCCGCCGTGGAGTGCACCGAGCCGGAGACCATGCCGTCGGCCAGGCCCTCCTGCACCATCAGGGTGCCGAAGTAGTTCACGTCCGACACCACGTCGTACGCCAGCTCCACGGTGACGCCCTTGTGGGTGCGCAGTGCCGCGTACTTCTCGGCGAACGCGTCCCGCAGCTGCGAGGTCTGCGGGTCGATCAGCTGGGTGTCGCGCAGGTCCACGCTCAGGTCGGCGGCCTTCTTGCGGATGGCCTCGACGTCGCCGAGCAGGGTCAGGTCGCAGACGTCCCGGCGGATCAGCACGTCGGCGGCGCGCAGCACCCGCTCCTCGGTACCCTCCGGCAGGACCACCCGGCGGCGGTCGGCGCGGGCCTGTTCGAGCAGCTCGTGCTCGAACATCATCGGGGTGACCCGGCCGCTGCGGGCGACGGAGAGCCGCCGGAGCAGGTCGGCGGTGTCGACGTGCCGCTCGAACAGGCCGAGGGCGGTCTCCGCCTTGCGCGGGGTGGCCGCGTTCAGCTTGCCTTCGAGGGCGAAGAGCTCGGCGGCGGTGGGGAAGCTGTTGCCGGGGACGGAGATCACCGGCGTGCCCGGCGCGAGACGGGCGGCCAGCGTGAGGATCTCGTCGCTGGGCCGCTCGTTGAGCGTCAGCAGCACGCCGGCGATCGGCGGGGTGCCGGCCGAGTGCGCGGCGAGCGCGCCGACGACCAGGTCGGCCCGGTCCCCGGGGGTGACCACCAGACAGCCCGGGGTCAGCGCGTTGAGGAAGTTCGGCAGCATCGCGCCGCCGAAGACGAAATCGAGGGCGTCCCGGGCCAGACCGGCGTCGTCGCCGAGGACGACGGTCGCGCCGAGCGCGTGGGTGATCTGGGCGACGGTCGGCGCCGCGAGGCTCGGATCGTCGGGCAGCACGTAGCAGGGCACGGGCAGCCGGGCCGAAAGGCGCTCGGCGATCGGAGCCCGGTCCTCGGCCGCGACCCGGTTGACCACCATCGCGAGCACGTCGCAGCCGAGGCCGTCGTAGGCGCGGAAGGCGTTGCGGGCCTCGGCCCGTACGGACTCGGCGGGCTGGCCCTTGCCGCCGACCACCGGGATCACCGAGGCGCCGAACTCGTTGGCGAGCCGGGCGTTGAGCGCGAGCTCGTCGGGCAGCTGGGTGGCGGCGAAGTCGGTGCCGAGGACGAGGACGACCTCGTAGTCGCGGGCCACCGCGTGGAAGCGGTCCACCAGCCGGGACACCAGCTCGTCGGTGCCTCGCTCGGCCTGGAGCGAGGAGGCCTCGTGGTAGTCCATGCCGTACACGGTGGAGGCGTCCTGGGTGAGCCGGTAACGGCTCCGCAGCAGGTCGAACAGGCGATCGGGGCCGTCGTGCACCAGCGGGCGGAACACCCCCACCCGGTCCACCTGGCGGGTCAGGAGCTCCATGACTCCCAGCTCGACGACCTGGCGGCCGTCTCCGCGGTCGATCCCGGTCACGTACACGCTGCGCGTCACGCCGTGGTCTCCTGTGTCCTTCGAAGTCGTTCAGGTGTCAGCAGGTGCCGCCTCGGGCGTCAATCGAGTGTGTTCAAAAAACCCCGATAGAGTGGCAATGCCCTCTTGACAATACCCCCGCAGATCGATACGACGCCCGCTGGACGAAGGGCCCGGATCCCCGGCCCCAGGGCCCCGCCGGGCCCCGGGACGCCGGACGCGCGGGGCGGCGGGGAGCGCGCCCGCACCGGAAGACCGTGTGAGAATCGACGCGGCTCACACGTACCACTACCGAGCAGGAGACACGGCACGATGCGCATCGGAGTTCTGACAGCGGGCGGCGACTGTCCCGGCCTGAACGCGGTGATCCGGTCGATCGTGCACCGGGCCGTGACCCACTACGGCGACGAGGTCATCGGCTTCGAGGACGGCTACGCGGGCCTGCTCGACGGACGCTACCGCCCCCTCGACCTCAACGCCGTCAGCGGCATCCTCGCCCGCGGCGGCACCATCCTCGGCTCCTCCCGCCTGGAGCGCGACCGCTTCCGCGCCGCCTGCGACAACGCCAAGGAACTGATCGAGAAGAGCGGCTTCGACGCGCTCGTCCCGATCGGCGGCGAGGGCACCCTCACCGCCGCCCGGATGCTGTCCGAGGTGGGCGTGCCCGTCGTCGGCGTCCCCAAGACCATCGACAACGACATCTCCTCCACCGACCGCACCTTCGGCTTCGACACCGCCGTCGGCGTCGCCACCGAGGCCATGGACCGGCTCAAGACCACCGCCGAGTCCCACCAGCGCGTCATGGTCGTCGAGGTGATGGGCCGGCACGCCGGCTGGATCGCCCTGGAGTCCGGCATGGCCGGCGGCGCCCACGGCATCTGCCTGCCCGAGCGCCCCTTCGACCCGGCCGACCTGGTCAAGATGGTCGAGGAGCGCTTCGCCCGCGGCAAGAAGTTCGCCGTCATCTGCGTCGCCGAGGGCGCCCACCCCGCCGACGGCACCATGGACTACGGCAAGGGCGCCATCGACCAGTTCGGCCACGAACGCTTCCAGGGCATCGGCACCGCCCTCGCCCACGAGCTGGAGAAGCGCCTCGGCAAGGAGGCCCGGCCCGTCATCCTCGGCCACGTCCAGCGCGGCGGCACGCCGACCGCGTACGACAGGGTGCTCGCCACCCGCTTCGGCTGGCACGCGGTGGAGGCCGTGCACCGCGGCGAGTTCGGCAACATGACCGCGCTGCGCGGCACCGACATCCGGATGGTCCCGCTGGCCGAGGCCGTCACCCAGCTCAAGACCGTCCCCACGGAGCGGATGCGCGAGGCCGAGTCCGTCTTCTGACGCATCCTTGGGAAACCGGCCCCGATCGTCCCCCCGTGGAAGATCGGGGCCGGATCCATGCTTGAGCCCGGCGCCGCGATCAACAAGGCTTGGGCCTGTCCCGGACATGTCCCAACCCGTCCGGCCGTACGGATCGAGGGGAGCGGCGCGCATGACCACGGGGGATACGGCTCCTGATCCGCGGGAGGCACGAAACCCGGCCGACTTCCTCGCGTGCCTCCAGGCCCTGAAGAACCGGTCCGGCCTCACCTACCGCGAACTCGCCGCCCGCGCCGACGCGCGGGGCGACGTGCTGCCCCGCTCGACCGTCGCCAACATGCTGGCCCGCACGACCCTCCCGCGCGAGGAGCTCCTCGCCGCGTTCGTCCGCGCGTGCGGGGTCGGACCGGGCGAGGCGGAGGAGTGGGAGGCGGTACGGAAGGAGCTGGCGACGCGGGGGGTGTACGAGCCGGGGGCGGGCGGTGCGGGGGCGGCGGGGCCTGGGGCGGCCGGAACCGTGACCGCCGGCCCCGGGGCGGACCGGATCGGGGTGGCGGGCCCGGTGACGGCCGGGCCCGCGACGGACGAGCCGGGGGCGGCGGGGTCCGGGGCGCCCCGGGCAGGGACCGCCGACCCCGGGGTGGCTCGACCAGCGGCGGCCGAGCCGGTGGCGGACTCGCCCGACCGCGCGGCGGAGGCACCGCCGGTGTGGCCGGGGGTCGCGGGGGCGGAGCCGCCCGTGGACAGCGCAGGGCCCGGCTCCGACGCGACCCGCTTCCGCCTGCGTCGCACCCTGGTCGCCGTCGTCGCCGTGGCCGGCCTCGTCCTCGCCACCCTCAGCGTCGTCGCCTTCCTCCGCGAGGACACCCCGGCCCACCGCACCCCGCCCGTGCTCACCGCACCCGCCGAGGGCCCCGTCCACATCCGGGTGATCGGCTCGGGCCTGTGCCTGAACGAGCGGCGGGGCGGCCGGAGCGGTCAGATCCACCAGCGTCCCTGCGCGGGCGCCGACGTCCCCGCGTACGAGCTGAAACGACTCGGCGGCGACCAGTGGCGGATCGTCTCACAGCACCCCGACTACGGCCCCGGCTGCTCCGGGATCCCCTCCGGCGGCCGGATACCCGACGCCGCCTTCGAGGACTCCGAGTGCGGTGACCCCACCCGCGTCGAACGCTTCACCCTGGAGCCGCACGGCACCCCGGTCACCGGCTACCGCATCGTCCCGGCCGGCTCCGCGACCCCGGGCAGCTGCGTCACCGTCGTCGGCGACCTCGCGGCCGAGTGGGCCCGGCTGGCCCAGGCGCCGTGCAGGCCGGACGCCCGGGGCCAGCTCTTCGGCTTCGACCGCCGGTAGGCGCCGCCGGCCGGAGGGTCAGACCCGCTCCACGAGCCGGGCCCGCAGCGCGTCCACGGCCGTCGGCTCCAGGCCCACGTGCCCGGTGACGTACCCGTACACCGAGCCGTACTCCGCCCGCAGGTCGGCGAGGACCAGCCGCATGACCTCGGCGGGTGCCCGGCCGTAACCGGGCCAGCGCAGCTCGCGGCCGGGGTGGGCGGCCTTCCAGTCGGCGACGAGCCGCTCCGTGGCGAGCTCGGTGAGGGCGAAGTCGGCGAGGACGTCCTCGTCCGGCACGTCGAGCAGGCCGAGGACGAGGGCGGCGAGCAGGCCCGTGCGGTCCTTGCCGGAGGCGCAGTGGAAGACCAGCGGTCCTTCGGCCGCGGCGATGATCTCCAGGGCCGCGCGGATCTCGGCGTGGCCGTCGAGCGCGACCTCGGCGAAGCGGTCCGCGAGATAGCGCCAGGGGTCCAGGGCCGGGTCGATCTCGGCCTGGTCGTACGGCCGGTGCTCGATGCTCAGGTTGTGCCAGGTCTGCGGCTCGGTCTCGGGGTGGCGGCCCTTGGCGGCGATCTCCCACGGATAGCGCAGGTCGATCACGGTGGCCACGCCCAGCTCCCGGAAGCGCTCCAGATCGGCGCGCGCGTCGGGGCCCGCGAGCTTGGCGAGGGAGTCGGAACGGTAGAGGGTCGCCCACCGCACGCTCCCGCCGTCGGCGGTCCGATAGCCGCCCAGGTCACGGAAGTTGTGGAGCCGTTCGAAAGGTATGTGTCGTCTCACCGGCCCCAATCTAGGGGTCGGCGGGCGACGCGGTGATCACTACGGGCCGACGGCGGCCCAGAAGTGGTCCGTGATCTCGTCCAGGTAGGCACGGCCCGTGTCACCGGTGCCACCCGAGGCGCCCCAGCTGCTGGTGGCGGCCATCGTGGAGTGGTAGTCGGCGTGCAGGCGCTGGAGGGCGTCCTCCACGGTCCGCTTCGGCAGCGGCAGCAGCTTCGCCACCGGTTTCACATACGCCTGCCAGCGGGTCGTCGCCGCGTCGCGCAGCAGGCCGGCGAGCTGCTGGTCGCCGCCGGTCGCGGCGAGCAGCGCGCGCGGGCCGAGGCCGAGGAGCTCCGCGAGGGCGGCGGTCTGGCGCTCGTTGCCGCGCCAGCGCCCCGACTCCTCCATGCGCAGGTACGCGCCGGGGTCCAGGCCCACCCGGCGCGCCAGGTCCTCCGGGGCGAGGCCCCGGGCCATCCGGTGTTCCCGCAGGGTGGTGGCGGCGGCGATGAGCTCGGCGGGGGAACACCACAGCACGCCGGCCAGCGCGGTCAGCTCCTGCGCGGTGGGGGTGAGCCGGCCGCGTTCCCAGGCGACGACGGTCTCGGGATTGACGTACAGGCCGTACTGGACCCGCAGGCCGTAGGCGACGTGTTCGGGGCCCATGCCGAGCCCCTCGCGCAGACGGCGGGCGGCGAGCGCGTGGAAGGGGGGAGAGGGTTGGTGCACGCCGCCACCGTAGATGCGGAGTGTGACCATTGGATACGGTGCGTTCCCCCAAACCCGGAAGGTCGTAGGAAGATGGGAACTGATCAGTAACCGCGGGTCGGGCCCTCGGCCGCGCTGAGCCACCGGTACTGGAGCTCGGGGCGCCCTATCTGCCCGTACTGCGGCGCGCGGGCCGCCCGGCCGGCGGTCACCAGGTGCTCCAGATAGCGGCGGGCCGTGATCCGCGAGATCCCGACGGCCGCGCCCGCCTCCGCCGCGGTGAGGCCGTCGGCCGCCGCCCGCAGCGAGCGGGTCACCGCCTCCAGGGTGGGCCCGCTCAGCCCCTTCGGCAGCGCGGCGGGCTGCGGGGCGCGCAGGGTGGCGAGGGCCCGGTCCACCTCGTCCTGGCCCGAGGCCTCGCCGGCCGTCGCCCGGAACTCCGCGTACCGGGCGAGCCGGTCCCTCAGGGTGGCGAAGGTGAACGGCTTCAGGACGTACTGCACGACGCCGAGGGACACGCCCTCCCGCACGATCGCCAGGTCGCGCGCCGAGGTCACCGCGATCACGTCGGCCGCGTGCCCGGCGGCGCGCAGGGACCGCAGCAGCTGCAGCCCGTGGCCGTCCGGAAGATAGAGGTCGAGCAGGATGAGGTCCACCGGCGTCCGTTCCAGCACCCGCACCGCCGCGGCCCGCGAATGCGCCACGCCCACCACCACGAAGCCGTCCACCCGCCCCGCGTACAGGGCGTGCGCGTCGGCGGCGACGGGATCGTCCTCGACCACGAGCACCCGGATGTCCCGGCCGGCCTCGCTCATGCCCCCACCTCCGCGACGGGGGCCTGAGGGGTGGTGCCGTCGCCGTCGTCGTCCGTGACGGGAGCCCGCGAGGCGGCTGCGTCCGCGGCGGGGGGCTGGGTGGCGGCTGCGTCTGTGGAGGTGGTCTGTGGGGCGGTCACGTCCGTGGCGGTGGCCTGCCGGGTGGTCTCGTCCGTGGCGGTGGCCCGCCGGGTGGTCTCGTCCCCGGCGGGGGCCTGCGGGGCGTCCGCCCGCGCGGCGCCGAGCGGCAGCCGGACGGTGAACTCCGCGCCGCCGAGCCGGGACCGCTCCAGGGTCAGCGTGCCGGACGCCCGGGTGACCGCCTGCCGGACCAGGGCGAGCCCGAGCCCCCGCCCGGGCCCCCGGGTCGACCAGCCCCGGTCCAGGACCGCCTCCCGGTCCTCGGCCCGCACACCGGGTCCGCTGTCGCCGACCTGGAGCAGCAGCTCGCCGCCCTCCGCGAGCGCGGTCACGGTGACCCGGGCGCCCTTGCCGCCGGTGCCGCCGGCCGCCTCCACCGCGTTGTCGACAAGGTTGCCGAGGATCGTCACCAGGTCGCGGGAGGGCAGGGACACCGGCAGGACACCGTCGTCGATGCGGCTGTCCTCGGTCAGGACCAGTTCCACGCCCCGCTCGTTCGCCTGCGCCGCCTTGCCGAGGAGGAGGGCGGCGAGGACGGGTTCGCCGACGGCGGTCACCACGCGGTCGGTGAGGGCCTGGGCCAGTTCCAGTTCGGCGGTGGCGAAGCCGACGGCCTCGTCGACGCGGCCCAGTTCGATCAGCGAGACCACCGTGTGGAGCCGGTTCGCCGCCTCGTGCGCCTGGGAGCGCAGGGCCTCCGTGAAGCCGCGCTCGGAGTCCAGCTCGCCGGAGAGCGCCTGGAGCTCGGTGCGGTCCCGCAGGGTCACCACGGTGCCGCGGCGCTCGCCGCCCACCACCGGACGGGTGTTGACGACGAGGACCCGCTCGTCGGTCAGGTGCAGTTCGTCCACGCGCGGCTCCGAGGCGAGCAGCGCGCCCGTCAGCGAGGCCGGCAGCCCCAGGTCAGCCGCCGGACGGCCGACCACGTCGTCGCCGTCCGCGCCGGCCAGGCCCAGCAGTTCCCGCGCCCCGTCGTTGATCAACGCGATCCGCCGCCGCCCGTCCAGCATCACCAGTCCCTCGTGCACCGCGTGCAGCGCGGCCTCGTGGTAGTCGTGCATCCGGCTCAGCTCCGTCGCGTTCATGCCCTTGGTGTGCCGGCGCAGCCGGGCGTTGATCACATACGTGCCGGCGCCGCCGAGCGCGAGCGCCGCGCCGGCCATGCCGAGCAGGGCCGCGACCTGCTCGCTCACCTGCTCGCTGATCTTCTCGATGGTGATGCCGGCGCTGACCAGGGCGATCACCCGGTCGTGGTCCTGCGGGTCGACGACCGGCGCGACCGTACGGACCGAGGGGCCCAGCACCCCCATGTGGATCTCGGAGAAGGTCTCACCGCGCACGGCCGGGTCGATGTGCCCGAGGTAGGTACGGCCGATCTGCTCCGGCTCGGGGTGCGTCCAGCGCGTCCCGTCCGGAGCCATGATCACCACGAAGGTGACGCCCGAGCGCCGCCGCAGCGCCTCCGTGTACGGCTGGAGCGCGGCCGTCGGGTTCGCCGAGCGGGCCGCCGCCACCACGGCGGGCGACTCGGCGACGGCCGTGGCGGTCGCCGTCGACTGGCGGCGCGCGGTCTCCTCGGCCTGGGCGCGGTCCGTCACGTACGCGAAGACCGCGCACCCCGCGACGACGGCGGCCACCAGCACGACCTGCATCGCGAAGAGCTGAGCCGCGAGACTGCGGGGCCGGGGCAGGTGGAGACGCATGCGAGCAAGTGTGCCGGTCACGGCGACGGAAGCTCGAACCGCGTAGCCGAATCGTTTCCCGAGCGGCCTCCCGAGCCGATACGAGCCGATCCCGAGCCGTACGCCGCATCGTTTCCGAGTGTCTCCCGCATCGGTCCTGGAACGAGACGAACGGTTCGGTCGCGAACGAAACGTACGCAAGGGTGACCCCGGTCACAGGCTGGTGGATAGTCGCGGGGATCCACCGGGACGTGGACACCCCTGAATACGAGGAGGACCCCGTGGCCGCACGACGGGACCGCACCCATTATCTGTACCTGGCCGTGATCGGCGCCGTCCTGCTCGGCATCGCCGTGGGCTTCCTGGCGCCCGGAGTGGCCGTCGAGCTCAAGCCGCTCGGCACCGGCTTCGTCAACCTGATCAAGATGATGATCTCGCCGATCATCTTCTGCACGATCGTGCTCGGCGTCGGCTCGGTCCGCAAGGCCGCCAAGGTCGGCGCGGTCGGCGGCCTGGCCCTCGGCTACTTCCTGGTGATGTCGACCGTCGCCCTCGCCATCGGCCTCCTCGTCGGCAACCTCCTGGAGCCCGGTTCGAGCCTCCACCTCACCAAGGACCTCGCCGAGGCCGGGGCCAAGCAGGCCGAAGGCGCGAGCGAGGGCACGGCCGACTTCCTCCTCGGCATCATCCCCACGACCCTCGTCTCCGCCTTCACCGAGGGCGAGGTCCTCCAGACCCTGCTGGTCGCGCTCCTCGCGGGCTTCGCGCTCCAGGCGATGGGCTCGGCCGGCGAGCCGGTGCTGCGCGGCATCGGGCACATCCAGCGGCTGGTCTTCCGCATCCTCGCCATGATCATGTGGGCGGCCCCGGTGGGCGCGTTCGGCGCGATCGCCGCCGTGGTCGGCGCGACCGGCCTGGACGCCCTCAAGTCCCTCGCCGTCATCATGATCGGCTTCTACGTCACCTGCGCGCTGTTCGTCTTCGTGGTCCTCGGCGCGCTGCTGCGCCTGGTCGCGGGCGTCAACATCCTCACCCTGCTGAAGTACCTGGGCCGCGAGTTCCTGCTGATCCTGTCCACCTCCTCCTCGGAGTCGGCGCTGCCGCGCCTGATCGCGAAGATGGAGCACCTGGGCGTCAGCAAGCCGGTGGTCGGCATCACCGTCCCGACCGGCTACTCCTTCAACCTGGACGGCACCGCGATCTATCTGACGATGGCCTCGCTCTTCGTCGCCGAGGCCATGGGCGACCCGCTGTCGCTCGGCGAGCAGATCTCCCTCCTCGTCTTCATGATCATCGCCTCCAAGGGCGCGGCGGGCGTCACCGGCGCCGGTCTCGCCACCCTCGCCGGCGGCCTCCAGTCGCACCGCCCCGAACTCGTCGACGGCGTCGGCCTGATCGTCGGCATCGACCGCTTCATGAGCGAGGCCCGCGCCCTCACCAACTTCGCGGGCAACGCCGTCGCCACCGTCCTCGTCGGCACCTGGACCAAGGAGATCGACAAGGCACGGGTGACCGAGGTCCTGGCCGGCCGCGTCCCCTTCGACGAGACCACCCTGGTCGACGACGGCCACGGCGCCCCCGCCGACGACTGCGCCGTCCCCGACCGGCGCGCGGACCTGCGCGCCGGCGAGGGCGACGAGAAGGCCCGCGCCGGCGTCTGACGAGCCCCGGGCCCCGGGCCTTGAGCCGGATCCGGGCCCCGGCCGCGGAACGCCCCCGAGCGCGCACAGCGACGCCGGGGGCGTTCCCTCCCCCCCTTCTGCGGCTCGGTTCTCCTCCGGGGCGCTTCGGCCGCTGTCGACGGTCGCCCGTGCTCGCCTCCCTCGTTCCTCGGGAGGCTCCGCGCGCGCTCCCTTTCGACAGCGTCGCGCCCCTTCGGCTCACTCGCCGAGCTCAGCCAGCTCGGCCTTGGTCAGCACCAGTTCGGTGGCCGCGGCCGAGTCGCGGGCCGTCTCCGGGCGGCTCGCGCCCGGGATCGGGACGACCGAGCCCGGACGGGCGAGGAGCCAGGCCAGGGCCACCCGCTGGGGGCTCACCCCGCGGGCGCGGGCCACCCGGTGGAAGGCGCCGAAGCGGGGATCCGCCTCCTGGGCGGAGGCGCCGTCCAGGGAGCTGCGGGAGATGCCGCCGAGCGGGCTCCACGGCAGAAAGGCGAGGCCGAGCTCCGCGCACAGGCGCAGCTCCGCCTCGCCGTCACGGACGGCCGGCGAGTAGCGGTTCTGTACGGAGACCAGCCGCTCGCCCAGGATCTCGCGGGCCAGCAGGATCTGCTCGCGGTCCACGTTGGAGACGCCGGCCAGCCGGATCGTGCCCGCGTCCAGCAACTCCCGTATAGCGCCGAGGGATTCGGCGTACGGAACGGCCGGGTCCGGCTTGTGGAGCTGGTAGAGGCCGATCGCCGGCAGCCCGAGCCGCCGTGCCGACGCCTCGGCCGCCCGCCGCAGGTGCTCCGGGCGGCCGTCGACCGTCCAGCCGCCGTCGGCGCTCCGGCCGCGCCCGCCCTTGGTGGCGACGAGCACCGTGTCGCGGTCACCGCCGTAGGCGGCGAGGGCGCGGGCGAGAAGCCGCTCGTTCTCGCCCGGCTCCCCGCTCGGCGGGTGGTACGAGTCCGCCGTGTCGAGGAGCGTGACGCCCGCGTCCAGGGCGGCGTGAACGGTGGCGAGGGCGCGGGCCTCGTCGGGCCGGCCCTCGATCGACAGCGGCATCGCGCCGAGCCCGATCGCGCTGACGGGCGTGCCGCCGAGCAGGCGATACCGCATCAGAGCGCCACCTCCGCGTCGCCCGCCCGCGCTTCCGTGAGCGTTTCCGTGAGCTTTTCGGCGGCCGTCCCGGTCCCGGCCAGCGTTTCCGCGAGCGCCGTACGCAGCCATTCCGAGGAATGCGAGAAACGGAATCCGAGGCCCTCCGCCCGGGAATTGTCCATGGCGTACGCGCGGGCGAAGGAGAACGGCGACACCTCGCCCACCTCCACCTCCTGGTAAAGGGTCGGACCGCCGCCCACAAGGCGTTCGATCTCCCCGCAGATGTCCGCCGTCGTCAGCGGTCCGTGGGAATGCGCGTTCACCGGCCCGGTGAAATCCGCCCCGACCGCCGCCCAGGCGAGGAACGCGGCGATCTCCTCCACGTACACATAGGTCGCCGGCCGGTTCACGACCGGCACCGCGACCGGCTCGCCCGCCCGGATCCGGCTCGCGTAGTGCGCGACCCGCCCGGTGAAGTCGTCGGCGCCGCCCAGGACGTGGGCCACCCGCACCGACGCCCACGGGAACCGGGCGCCGGCCGCCGCGAACACCGCCTCCGCCTGCCGCTTCCCCTCCCCGTAGTGCTCCTCCAGGAACGCGGGGTCCTCCCACGGCAGCCCGAGGTCCACGGGCAGCGCGGCCAGGTCGAGCGCGTCCTCGGCGACGGGTAGGGCGGAGTCCTCGTACGCGTACACCTCCACCGTCGAGGTCATCACATAACGCCGGGTGCGTCCGGCGAAGACCCGCAGGGCGATGTCCGCCTGCCGCGGGGTGTAACAGACCTGGTCGACCACGACGTCGAAAGTCCGCCCGGCGAGCGCCTTTTCCAGCGCGGCCTCGTCATTCCGGTCCGCGCGCAGCGGAATGACACCGTCCGGGTCGGGTGAGGAGCCGCGGTTGAGCACGGTCACCCGATGTCCGGCGTCC
This sequence comes from Streptomyces sp. NPDC126499, assembly GCF_040302485.1. Classification (NCBI taxonomy): domain Bacteria; kingdom Bacillati; phylum Actinomycetota; class Actinomycetes; order Kitasatosporales; family Streptomycetaceae; genus Streptomyces; species Streptomyces sp. NPDC126499. The sequence continues at coordinate 271,476 of NZ_JBEOUO010000004.1, forward strand.
AGCAGTCGCGTTATCAGGCGCTTTCCGAAATAGCGGTTGCCGCCGGTGATCAAAACGTCCATGGCTCAAGTGTTACGTTGTGCGCACGCCAACTGAAGGGGGAATCATGGGAGTCCAGGTCGTCTCACCGAAGGAACCACGGCCGCCGCGCCCCGCCACCGTCGAAACGACGGCGGGCGCCTTCGACCCCATCGACCGGCAGATCCTGGACCTGCTCCAGAGCGACGGCCGCATCAAACTCAGCGAGCTCGGCCGCCGCGTCCGCCTCAGCCCCGCCGCCGTCACCGAGCGGGTCCGCCGCCTGGAGGCCTGTGGCGCGATCACCGGATACGGCGCGCAGGTCGCCCCCGCCCGGCTCGGCTACGGAATCCAGGCCTTCATCCGCGTCAACCCGCACGGCGGCTACACCCTCAAGCACCCCCGCACCCTGGAACTCACCGCCCGCCCGGAGATCCGCGAGGTCCACCACGTCGTCGGCGAGGACTGCTGGATCCTCAAGGTCGCCGTGACCGACACCGTCCATCTGGAGGAGATCCTGGAACAGACCTCCGCCCTCGGCCGGACCACCACCTCCATCGTGCTGTCCTCGCCGGTCGAGCGGAAACCGCTGCTGCCGCCCGCGCCTTGACAACTCCCGTGGCACGCGGTTGAGATGGTCGGACTCGCGTCGCGTGCCGGTCCGCGCTGGAAAGCGGAGGCATGGAGGCAAGAGGACTGTAGGGACGGCTTTGCCTCTCCACTTCAACACCGAGATCATCGACGAGTTCCGCACCCACGGCGGCCGGCTCGGCGGCCCCTTCGAAGGATGGGTGCTCCTCCTTCTCACCACCACCGGCGCCCGGTCCGGAAACCCGCACACCACCCCTCTCGGCTTCGTCCGCGACGACGGCCCGGACGGCCACGAGGGCCCGGACGGCGAGCGGCTGCTCGTGGTCGGCTCCGCGGGCGGATCCGACCGGCACCCCGACTGGTACCGCAACATCCTGGCGAACCCGCAGGTCACCGTGGAGATCCCGGACGCCGAGGCCGACGGCGGCATCGCCACCTGGCAGGCCACCGCCGTCGCCGCCACCGGAGCCGAGCGCGACGAGCTCTTCGCCAAGGTCGTGTCGGTCGAGCCCGGCTACGCCGACTACCAGAAGGCCACCGACCGGGTCCTCCCCGTCGTCGCTCTCTACCGGAACCCGGTCTCCGACTACACCCCGCCGACCCGGCTCGACGCCCTCGCCGACGAGCTGGTCGCGATCCACGACTGGCTGCGCGACGAGCTGAGAATCCTGCGGAAGGGCCTCGACGCCCGGCCCGCCGAGGCCCCCGGCCTCACCGTTCAGCTGCGCCGGCACTGCCTCACGTTCTGCTCCGCCCTCGCCGTCCACCACGGCGGCGAGGACGCCGGACTCTTCCCGTACCTGGCCCGGGAACATCCCGAGAAGGCCGCCGCCTTCGACCGCCTCGCGGCCGAGCACGCCACCGTCGCCCGCGTCCTCGACGAGCTCCAGGCCCTGCTCGCCCGTCTCGACGAGGCGGATCCGGAAGCCCTGCGCGGCGAGTTCGACCGGCTCGCCGGCGAGCTGGAGGAACACTTCGCGTACGAGGAGGAGCAGGTGCTCCCACTGCTGCGGGACCCGGCCTGAGAGCTCCGCGCTTGCCTTGACGTCGGCGTCAGGGCTTACGTTCGAGGACATGAGAATCGGCGAGCTGGCCGAGCGGGCGGGCACGACCACGCGGACTCTGCGCTACTACGAGTCCCGGGGCCTGCTGACCGCACGGCGCACGGAGAACGGCTACCGCACCTACGACGAGGACGACCTGCGGCTCCTCCAGCAGATCCGGACCCTGCAGGACTTCGGGTTCGAGCTGGAGGAGACCCGGCCGTTCGTGGAGTGCCTGCGCGCCGGCCACCCGGCGGGCGACGCGTGCCCCGCGTCGATCGCCGTCTACCGGCGCAAGCTCGCCGAGCTCGACGGGCTCATCGAACAGCTCCGGACCGTGCGCGCCCAGGTCGGCGCGCAACTGCTGCGGGCCGAGGCGGAGCTGCCGGGCGGCCCGGAGCCGCGATGCGAGCTGGGCCACGAGCACCCCACCGGACGCGAGGACGCGCCCGGACCCATGACGACAGGAGGACGAGGACGATGATCCGAGCGGAAGGCGTGGCCGAGGTCACGGACGCCGACTTCGAGGCGGAGGTGCTCGGCTCCGCGCTGCCGGTCCTCCTGGAGTTCACCGCGGACTGGTGCGGCCCCTGCCGCCAGCTGGCCCCGGTCCTGAGCGCGATCGCCCGGGAGGAGGCCGGCCGGCTGAAGGTCGTACAGATCGACGCGGACACCAACCCGGAGACGGTCACCCGCTACGGCGTCCTGTCGATGCCGACGCTGATGGTGTTCCGCGCCGGCGAACCCGTCCGGTCGATGGTCGGCGCCCGCCCCAAGCGCCGCCTCCTGGAGGAGCTTTCGGACGTCCTGGAGCCGGCCGGGGCGTGACCGCCGGACCGGTGGAGGAGCAGGCGGGTCACACGGGTCTCGGCGCGCGCCGGGCCCGTGCCGCCGACGCCCCGAGGAGCAGGACGCCCGCCCGCAGCGCCGACGGCCCCGACGGCCGCACCGCCAGCGCGGGTCCCGCCCGGCGCACCGCGTCGAGCCGGAGCCGCTGCACACCGGTCAGGGCCCGCACGAACGGGCGGTACGCCGGATCGACCAGACCCGCCAGCGGCGCCGCCGCCACCAGGTCCGCCGCGGCCCGGTCCGCCTGCTCCGCCACGAGCCGGCCGAGCTCCGGGCCGGGCCGGGTGAGGTCCGCGCCGTGGCGCAGCACCGCGTCGGCCGGGACGCCCGGCCGGCCCGCCCGCACGTCCTCGGCCAGGTCCTCCAGGAAGTCGAAGCGCTGCATGGCACGGATGAGCACATGGCAGCGTGCGGTGAACGCCGCCCGCGCGGGCGGCTCCGCGGGGGCGAGTAGACCGGCGGTCAGCATCAGCGCGGGCAGCGAGTACGCGCGTACGTACCGCTCCAGCTCCTCGTCGTCCGCGATCGTCCGCCACGCCACCTCGTACGCGCAGCCCCGCAGGAACTCCGTCACGTGCGTGCGCAGGTCCGGGTGGCGCTCGGCGCTGCGCACCAGGCAGCGCAGCACCGGCAGCGCCGAGTCGCCCTCGGCGAAAGCAATCCGGACGAGCCCGTCCCATTCCTCGAGCGCGGCCGCCCGTTCGTCGGCCGGACCGCGGTCGATCCGGTCGTCGGTCTCGTGCATGAAGGCGACGGCGGCGACCACGTGCGGCAGCAGCGCGCCGGGCAGCAGCAGCCGCGCGGCCGCGTACTCGGCCGGCGCGAACCGCCGTACCGCCCGCCGCTGCTCCGTGTAGTCCCGCCGCAGCCGCGGCTCGCCGATGCCCGCCCGGTCGAGGGCCCGCTTCCACATTCCGGTCTCCCGTGCTGCCGTCGTCGTGGCCTGTGAGCCTACGACGACCCGGAGACCCAGATGAGCTCCCGGCAGGCCGAAGCCGGCCGCGGCTACTTCGAGCACCACCTCAAACGGGCGCTGCCCGGGAGGCTACGACCGCGCCGCGCTCGCAGTCTCCCGGGCAGGGCCGCTCGTACACTGACGAAATGGAGGACCACGCGGCCACCGGGATCGGTGCACGTCCGGCGCCCGTCCTGCGGCAGTACGTCGACTCGTATGTCGGCTTCGACCTCCGCGGGCTCCCGACGGGGGTGCACTGCGGCCCGCCGAGCCGCGCGCTCACTGCGGTGATCAGCCTGTCAGATCCTTTGGAGGTGGGGGCGGGCGTCGACGACGGGTCACCGGTCACCCGATTCGGCAGTGTGGCCGGCGGTCTGATGTGCCGGTCCGTCGCGATTCACCACGACGGACGCCAGCAAGGTGTTCAGGTATCGCTGACACCGCTCGGGGCCCGGGCCATCTACGGCATGCCCGCCGCCGAGCTCGCCCACCGACTGGTCCCCCTCGACGAGCTTCTCGGAGCGCTTGCCGTCGAGCTCGTCGACCGGCTCCGATCGGCGACGACATGGGCGGCGCGGTTCACCGTGCTGGACGAAGTGCTCCTGCGAGCTGTCGGCCGTGGCGCCGGCGGCGACCAGGTGCGCCGGGTGCGCCCCGAGGTGGCCGAGGCATGGCGCCGCCTCGTCGCCGCGCGGGGTTGCGTCCAGGTCGGTGTGGTCGCCGCGGAGCTCGGCTGGAGCCGTCGGTACCTCACCGAGCGGTTTCGCGGCGAGATGGGCCTGTCGCCGAAGACCTTCGCCCGAGTCTTGCGCTTCGAGCACGCGCACGAACTGGCGGCGGCGCGGGACCCGCTCCCGTGGGGCGATGTGGCCACCGTCTCCGGCTACGCCGACCAGGCCCATCTGGTGCGGGACTGGCGCGAGTTCACGGGCCGGTCGCCGACGGCCTGGCGTCGTGGCGAAGTCCTCCTCGAATCCGGGTAGCCACAGGCCGTCAGTCCTGCGCGTCGGCTCCTCTTCCCTTTTCTTCAAGACCATCCGATCGCCGTCGTGGACGATCGTCGGCATGAGACTCCTCCACCACGAACGCACTGCCATGGACCTGCGGACCACCCCCGTGCACCTCGGACTGGGATCGACGGCGAAACCCGTCGAGGGCTTCACCTGGGACCCGGAGGTACTCCGGGCCTACAGTGCCGCGGTCGCGGCAGACGGCGCCGAGGGCCGGATGGTAATGATCTTCGACGGCGAAGGGCCCGGCGACCACGGGGAGCGCCACCCCGCAGGCGACGAACTGGTCGTCTGCCTCAGCGGGTCCGTGACGGTCACCCGGGATGTGGACGGGGTGCCCGAGCGCGTTCAGCTCGGGCCCGGCGAGGCCACCATCAACCCGGCCGGGGTATGGCACGTGGTCGACATGGAGGGGCCGACGTCCATCCTGGCCATCACCGCGACCCTCGGCACCGACCACCGCCCCCGGACCGACACCCGCCCGATCGAACACGTCGGCACGCCAAGGCCGGAGGAAGCGCCGTGACGACACGCATCGCGTGCCTCGGCGACAGCCTCACCCGCGCGCAGTTCAGCGTCGACTACCTGGATCTGCTCGGACGACGCCACCCTTCCGGTGACGTGCGGCTTGCCCGTTTCGGCGTCAACGGCGACTTCGCCTACAACCTGTTGCAGCGCCTCGACGCCGTCGTCGCGAACCCATCCGATGTGATCACCGTGCTGATCGGGACCAACGACGCCCGAGCGAGCCTTGCCGGCTACCCCGTCGAGCAGGTCATGAAGCGCAAACAGCTCCCCGTTCGCCCGTCGGCCGACTGGTTCCAGCACTGCCTGGAAGCCGTCGTCGCACGGCTACGAGCGGAGACCGACGCGACGATCGGTCTGCTGTCGATACCGGTACTCGGCCAGCAACTCGACGCAGCGGCGGCCCAGGCATCGCAGGCGTACAGCCGGATGATCGCCGAGGTCGCCGCCGCCCACGAGGTGGCCTACCTTCCTCTCCACGAACGCCAGATCGAGGAACTGCGCCGAGCGGACCCGCCGCCGATTCCCTACCGGGAGGCGACGCCCGCGTCGACCATCGGCGTCCTCCTCCAGCACGCGGTGCTGCGCCGCAGCCTCGACACGATCTCGCGGCGGCGAGGTCTCGTGCTCACGACCGATCACATCCACCAGAACAGCCGCGGCGCCACCCTTATAGCTGAGGTCATCGACGCCGGTCTGCCGGCCCGGAGCGCGTAGCCGGTGCCGGCGCCCGGCCAGCCGCTCCCTCGTCCGCCCTGATCCGAAGCAAGGGCTCAGTCCCACAGCTCGGTCGAGCGCGCCGCCACCACCGCCCCCACCTGGGCGAGGAGTTCCGCGGCCGGCAGCGGGGCGAGCCGTCGGCCGTCACGGAGCCGGACCGAGACCTGGTCGGCAGCGGCCTCCTTCGGGCCGATGACCGCCTGGTACGGGACGAGCCGGGACGCGCGGATCCGGGCGCCCAGGGTGCCGTGCTCGGGGCCGACGACCTCGGCACGCAGGCCACGCTCGACGCACCGGTCGGCGAGGCGGGCGGCGGCCGGGCGGGACTCGTCCGAGACGGGCAGGACGGCGAGCTGGACCGGGGCCAGCCAGACGGGGAAGGCGCCGGCGTGGTGCTCGACGAGGTGGGCGACGGCGCGTTCCACGCTGCCGACGACCGAGCGGTGGACCATCACCGGCCGGTGCCGGTCGCCGTCCGGGCCGGTGTAGTGCAGGTCGAACCGCTCGGGCTGGTGGAAGTCGACCTGGACGGTGGAGAGGGTGGACTCGCGGCCGGCCGGGTCGGCGACCTGCACGTCGATCTTGGGCCCGTAGAACGCGGCCTCGCCCTCCCCCTCCTCGTACGGGAGACCGGAGGCGTCCAGGACCTCGCGCAGCAGGGCGACCGACCGTTCCCACTTCTCGGGCGCGGCCACGTACTTGCCGCCGGGCCCGGGCAGCGACAGCCGGTACCGGGCCGGTTCGATGCCCATCGCCGCGTACGCCCGCCGGATCAGCTCCAGGGCCCCGGCGGCCTCGGCGGCGACCTGGTCGAGGGTGCAGAAGACATGGGCGTCGTTCAGCTGGATGGCCCGCACGCGGGTGAGGCCGCCGAGCACCCCGGACAGCTCGGAGCGGTACATGCCGCCCAACTCGGCCATCCGGAGCGGAAGGTCGCGGTAGCTGCGGGGCCGGGAGCGGAAGATCAGGGCGTGGTGCGGGCAGAGGCTGGGCCGCAGCACGAACTGCTCCCCGCCGACCTCCATGGGCGGGAACATGTCGTCGCTGTAGTGCGACCAGTGCCTGGAGATCTCGTACAGCTCGCGTTTTCCGAGCACCGGCGAGTACACATGCCGGTACCCGGCCCGCCGCTCCGCCTCCCGTACGTACTCCTCCAGGGCGGCCCGTACGGCGGCCCCGTCGGGCAGCCAGTACGGCAGCCCGGCCCCGACCAGCGGATCGGTGTCGAACAGGTCCAGCTCCCGGCCGAGCCTGCGGTGGTCGACGACGTTGCCTGACTCGCTCATGGTCACTCCTCGTGTGGGTCGGGGGCGGACCCCGGAGCCGACACGACGAAGCCCCGGGGCGTTCGCCCCGGGGCTTCGGACAAGAACAGCTGTCAGCGCGCCGGGACACTCTCCGGCGTCGTCGTGCGGACGGCAGCGCGCTTCATGCCTCCGACGCTAGCAACGGCCCCGGCCCTCCGCCCGGCATTTGTCGGCGCGGGGCCAGCCGCACCCGCCGGGCGGGCGGAGGTTTCCGAGGACCCTGCGGCAGCCACGGATAACCTCAGGCGTTCAACGAGTGCGCCGTGCTGATCGAGGCCGGCACCGCCCTCCACATCGACCCGCGAAGGTCATAGGCAGGGTCAGCCCGCGGCGGACAACAGCACGTCGACAAGCCTGTCCGCCGCGTCCGGCCGCCCGTGCTCCCTGGCCCGCTGCCCCATCGCCTCCCGCCGCGCGGGATCGACGAGCAGCGGGCCAACGGCATGCTTGAGCCGGTCCGCGGTCACGTCACCGACCAGAGCGACGGCGGCGCCCGACTCCTCCAAGTGCCGAGCGTTGTGCGCCTGCTCGTTCCCGGCCGACGTAGCCAGCGGAACGAACACCGCCGGCTTGCCGAGCGCGGTCAACTCCGCGAGCGTCCCGGCGCCGCTGCGGGAGACGACGACGTCAGCGAGCGCCAGGACGTCCGGCAGCTCTGCGCCGACGAAGCCCGTCAGGTGGTATCGGGCGCGGAGCGCCTCCGCCAGCCCGTCCGCGCGCTGACGCAGCCCCCCGACGTTGTCGGGCCCGCACTGATGGATCACGTTGGCGCGTTCCAGCAGCCACTCAAGAGCGTCACCGACCACGCCGTTGATCTGCTGAGCGCCCTGCGCGCCACCCGTGACGTACACGGTCGGCAGCCGGCGGTCGAAGCCCGTCAACCCCAGGGTCTCGACCGCCTTGTCCGCCTGACCGGTCAGCACCTCGGGGCGCACCGGGTTGCCGGTGACCACCGCGACGCCGCGTACGGCCTCGGGCAGGAGCGGCAGCGACGACTCCGACGACACCGCGATCCGGGTGGCCGAACTCGCCAGCTGTCGGTTCGCCAGTCCGAGGCGCACAGTCTGCTCGTGCAGCACGAGCGGGCGACGGCACATCCGCGCCGCAAGCCCTGCCGGAACAGCGACGTAGCCGCCGGTCGCAAGCACCACGTCCGGTCGGAACTCCGCCACCAGCTTCCGGGCCTGGGCGATACCCAGTGGGACCTTCGCCATGTCCTTCACGTTCGCCGCGGACAGCATCTTGAGCGGGTTGCCCGATCGACGGACCTTCCCCGTGGCGACCGTTGCGAAGGCGATCCCCTCCGACGGCGCGACTCGTGCCTCGAGGCCCTCGGCCGTGCCGATCCAGAGAACCTCCAGCGTCCGGCCTTCGGAAGACAGGCGCTCACGCATGGTCCGGACGGCCGTCAGGGCCGGGTAGGTGTGGCCACCTGTACCCCCTCCCGTCACGAGAAGGCGGAAGGCCCGATCGGAACCGGGCGAGGGGCGGCGTTCGCTGATCACGGAAGGACTCCCACCTGACTGTCGACCACGACAGGGCAGCCTCCCACACCCCCTGGAGAAGTCGCGGTCATCCTGATCGCGCTGTTACACGTTTCCGGCATCACCCTTCTCGGGGCACCCTCAGGCGCGGCGCTCGTCGACCGTCATCGACAGCAGCCCGCGGGCGGACGCGAGGGCCGGCTCGCTCAGCAGGGGCCCCCAGCCGTTGAGCAGCCGCAGCAGCGGGGCGCGGTACCGCTGCCGGAATGGTGCGTTCATCGCCAGCACGTCCAGCTCGTTCGCCGCCGTCAGCTCCGCGAAATCCGCGCGCTGCCGGGACGTCGGGACGAACTCCTCGCCCGTGAACCGGTCGCGGAACAGCCCGTCGTCACGCGCAAGCCCCGGGTGCGTGAAATCCCGGTCGCAGCTCGCGTAGAAGTACACCAGTTCTTCCGCGGCCGGGCCGATCGCCGCCGCCAGGTCCGCGCGGCGCTCCCGGGGCAGCAGGCTCGCGGCGAAGCCGTGCTTGCCGTAGAAGGCGTGGCACAGGCCCGCCAGGCGCAGGTCTTCCCGGGCGCCCCAGCCGGCGAGCCGGGCCTCGACCCGCTCAGATGGGTCAGGAGGGTGCCGCCCGGGTGGGCGATCGTGTCCGCGCACCGGGCGCGAAGCAGCTCATGGGCTGCCGAATGCCTCGTCATGGCGCACAAAAATACCCCGGCCTAGAATTGACAGGCGGGGTAATTCGGCGACTATATTGGTTGGCTCTGCGTGCGCAAGGTGAACCGTGCTCACGTATTCAATAAACGCACTGTATCGCGGCGGGAGTCGAATTGTCAACCGAAGAATTTCGGAACGAGCAGAAATTCATCACCGAGCTCTACGCCCGACTCGACGCCCTCAGGGACCAGGCCGAGGCCGGCGTCGCGGCCGCGCTCGCCACGCCCGGCGCGGGCAGCGCGCAGGCGCGCCTGGAGCGGGACGTGCTCGTCGCCGAGCAGTCCGGGCTGCTCGCCGCCCTCAACGCTGGCGAGAGCGGACTCTGCTTCGGCCGGCTCGTCTTCCAGGACGGCCGCGACCACCACATCGGCCGCCTCGGCATCCGCGAGGACGACGCCCACCGCACCCCGCTCGTCGTCGACTGGCGCGCCGAGGTCGCCCGCCCCTTCTACCTCGCCACCGGCTACGAGCCGATGGGCCTGCGGCGCAGGCGCCACATCACCACCCAGGGCCGCGAGGTCGTCTCCCTCCACGACGAGGTCCTCGACCTCGCCGACACCACCCGCACCGGGCACGAGAACCGCGACGCCGACGAGGTGCTGCTCGCCGCCCTCGACGCCGCCCGCACCGGCCGCATGCACGACATCGTGCAGACCATCCAGGCCGAGCAGGACGCCATCATCCGCTCCCCGCACGGCGGGGTCCTCGTCGTCGAGGGCGGACCCGGCACCGGCAAGACCGCCGTCGCCCTGCACCGCGCCGCCTACCTCCTCTACGCCCACCGCGAGCAGCTCGCCAAGCGGGCCGTCCTGATCGTCGGCCCCAACCCCGCCTTCCTCGGCTACATCGGCAACGTGCTGCCCTCCCTCGGCGAGACCGGCGTCCTCCTCGCCACCCCCGGCGAGCTCTTCCCCGGCGTCCGCGCCACCGGCACCGACACCCCCCGCGCCGCCGCCGTCAAGGGCTCCGCCGCCATGGCCGAGGCGCTCGCGAACGCCGTACGGGACCGCCAGCAGGTGCCCGAGCGCGGCGCGCCGCTGATCGTCCCGCACGACGACGGCGACCTGGTGATCGACTGGGACATGGCCCTCGAGGCCCGCCACCGGGCCCGCGAGACCTTCCTGCCGCACAACCTGGCCCGCCCCTACTTCGTCTTCGCGATCCTCGACGCGCTCGCCGAACAGCTCGCCGACCGCATCGGCGCCGACCCCTACGGCGGCCCCAACTTCCTCGGACCCGACGACCGCGCCCTGCTCGCCAAGGGCGTCGCCGCCAACCCCGAGGTGCACGCCGCCCTCGACACCCTCTGGCCGCCCCTCACCCCGCAGGACTTCCTCGCCGACTACCTCGCCGAACCCACCCACCTCGACGAGGCGGACGCCGCCGCCATCCGCCGGGACGGCGGGCCCTGGACCCCCGCCGACGTCCCGCTCCTCGACGAGGCCGCCGAACTCCTCGGCGAGGACGACGCCGCCGCCCGCGCCGCCGAGGAGGCCGAGCGGCAGAAGCGGATCCAGTACGCGCAGGGCGTCCTCGACGTCTCCTACGCCTCGCGCACCTACGAGTTCGAGGACAAGGAGGAGCTCGACAAGGACGCCTCCGAGGTGCTGTCCGCGCACGACATCATCGACGCCGAGCGCTTCGCCGAACGGCACGAGGAGGCCGACCACCGCAGCGCCGCCGAACGCGCCGCCGCCGACCGCACCTGGGCGTTCGGGCACATCATCGTCGACGAGGCGCAGGAGCTGTCCGCGATGCTGTGGCGCCTGCTCATGCGCCGCAGCCCCACCCGCTCCATGACCCTGGTCGGCGACCCCGCGCAGACCGGCGACCCGGCCGGCGTCGGCGCCTGGGAGAAGATCCTCGCGCCCTACGTGCAGGACCGCTGGGAGCTCGTACGCCTCGGCGTCAACTACCGCACGCCCGCGGAGATCATGGCGGTCGCCGCCGAGGTACGCCGCGAGGCCGACCCCGACTTCGAGCCGCCGAGCTCGGTGCGGTCCACGGGCGTCGAGCCCTGGGACCGCACCGTCGAGGACCCGGTCAAGGAGACCGCCGACGCGGTGGCGGCCGAGGTGCGGCCCGAGGGCCGGCTCGCCGTCATCGCGCCCGAGGCCCTGCACCCGGAGCTGCGCGCGGCACTGCCCGACGCCTCCTACGGGGCCGAGCTCGACCTGACGAACCCGGTGGTGCTGCTCGACCCGCGCCAGGCCAAGGGCCTGGAGTTCGACACCGTCCTCGTCGTCGACCCCGACGGCATCCGGGCCGGCGCCCCGCACGGGATCAACGACCTGTACGTGGCACTGACCCGGGCCACCCAGCGCCTGGGCGTGATCAGGCCCGCCTGACCAGGTGGAACGTGGTCAGACGGGCCTGGCCGGACGGCCCCGGTCACGTGGTCCTGCTCAGGCGGGCCGGAGCCAGACCGTCGCCAGCGGCGGCAGCGTCATCCGTACGCTCGCCGGACGGCCGTGCCACGGCACCGACTCGGTCTTCACCGGGTCGGTGCCCACCACGTCGCTGCCGCCGTAGCGGGCCGCGTCCGTGTTCAGCACCTCCGACCACGCGGCGAAGCTGTCCGGCACGCCGATCCGGTAGTCCGTCCGCACGACCGGCGAGAAGTTGCACACGACGAGGAGCGGGGAGCCGGCCGCGTCGAAGCGGAGGAAGACGAAGACGTTGTCCTCGGCCGCGTCGCCCGCGATCCACTGGAAGCCCTCGGGCGAGGTGTCCCGCTCCCACAGCGCCGGCGTCGCCGTGTACACCGTGTTCAGGTCCCGCACCAGGTCCCGTACGCCCCGGTGGTCACCGGCCGAGTGGTAGGTCTCGTCCATCAGCCACCACTCGGGACCGTGCTCCGCCGACCACTCCGCGCCCTGCGCGAACTCCTGCCCCATGAAGAGCAGCTGCTTGCCCGGGTGGGCCCACATGAAGCCCAGGTACGCGCGGTGGTTGGCGCGCCGCTGCCACCAGTCGCCCGGCATCTTCGACACCAGGGCCCGCTTGCCGTGCACGACCTCGTCGTGGGAGATCGGCAGGATGTAGTTCTCGCTGTACGCGTACACCATCGAGAAGGTCATCTCGTGGTGGTGGTACTTGCGGTGGACCGGGTCCTTCTCCATGTAGCCGAGGGAGTCGTGCATCCAGCCCATGTTCCACTTCATGCCGAAGCCGAGGCCGCCGAAGCCGCCCGGACCCACCTGGTCGGTCGGCCGGGTCACGCCGTCCCAGGCGGTGGACTCCTCGGCGAAGGTGATCACGCCGGGGCAGCGCTTGTACACCGTGGCGTTCATCTCCTGCAGGAAGGCCACCGCGTCCAGGTTCTCCCGGCCGCCGAACTCGTTCGGCAGCCACTCGCCGTGCTCGCGCGAGTAGTCCAGGTAGAGCATGGAGGCGACCGCGTCCACCCGCAGGCCGTCGAGGTGGAACTGCTCGCACCAGTACACCGCGTTGGCGACGAGGAAGTTCCGCACCTCCTTGCGGCCGTAGTCGAACTCCAGGGTGCCCCAGTCCGGGTGGGCCGAACGGCGCGGGTCCTCGTGCTCGTACAGCGGGCGCCCGTCGAACTCGGCGAGGGCCCAGTCGTCGCGCGGGAAGTGCGCCGGCACCCAGTCCATCAGGACGCCGATGCCGGCCCGGTGCAGCGCGTCGACGAGGAAGCGGAAGTCGTCCGGGGTGCCGAGGCGGGCCGTCGGCGCGTAGAAGCCGGTGACCTGGTAGCCCCAGGAACCGTGGAAGGGGTGCTCCGCGACCGCCATGAACTCCACGTGCGTGAAACCGAGATCGGCGACGTACGCGGGCAGCTGCTCGGCGAGCTGCCGGTAGGTGAGCCCCGGCCGCCAGGACGGCAGGTGGACCTCGTAGACGGACAGCGGCGCCTCGTGGTGGGGCCGCGCCCCGCGCCGGGCCATCCACTCGTCGTCCTGCCACACGTGGTGGTCGGCGGTCACGACCGACGCGGTGTTCGGCGGGCACTCGGTGCGGCGGGCCATCGGGTCGGCGCGCAGGGTGTGCGAGCCGTCCGGGCGGGCGATGTCGAACTTGTAGACCGCGCCCTCGCCGATGCCCGGCACGAACAGCTCCCACACGCCCGTCGAACCGAGCGAGCGCATCGGCAGGGCGGTGCCGTCCCAGTACGTCCAGTCGCCCGTGACCCGCACGCCGCGGGCGTTCGGCGCCCACACCGTGAAGCGGGTGCCGGTCACGCCCTGGTGGGTCATGACGCGGGCCCCGAGCGCCGTCCACAGCTCCTCGTGGCGGCCCTCGCCGATCAGGTGCAGATCCAGCTCGCCGAGGGCGGGCAGGAAGCGGTACGGGTCGACGACCGCGAGCTCGTCGCCGTCGTAGCGGACCCGGAGCTCGTACTCCGGGACCTTGCGCAGGAGCGGGAGCACGCCCGTGAACAGGCCGTCGCCCTCGTCGTGCAGCGCGTACCGCTTCCCCTTGGCCAGGACGGTGACCTCCCGGGCCCACGGGCGCAGCACCCGCACCGCGATCCCGCCCCGCACCGGGTGGGCGCCGAGCAGCGCGTGCGGGTCGTGATGCTCACCGGCGAGCAGCCGCGCCCTGTCCCCCGCGTCGAGCGGTGGCGCCTTCCGTACGGCGGCCCCGTCCTGGCCGTCCGGCTTGGCCTCGGCCCGGGGCGCGGGCGTCTTCGGCTTGCGGGCTGTCTTGCCTGCGGATCGGGCGGTCACCGGGATGCCTCCTGAAAAGGGAAGGGGAAAGGGGAACGGGGAACCAGGGGGTCGAGCGGGGGAGTGGAGCGGGGAGGGTGGAGCGGGAGTCGCGCTTCCCACGCAAGCGCAACGCGGCGCGATCCGCTCGGGACACTCGGCCGAACGGGCCCCGTCCCTTCCCCCGCAGGCGGGACACCCTCCGGGTACGGGCCCACTGCGCCGAACGGGTGGCGGGCCCTCGCGCCGCCGGCACCCGCACCCACCGGCCCTTGCACCCACCGGCGGTGCGAGCCCGGAAACCGGGGCCGCACCGGGGACGGGCGACGGCGTGGGTCACTCCGCCCCCGCCAGGCGTTCGATCGCCGCCATCGGGACCGGGAGCCAGTCCGGGCGGTGGCGGGCCTCGTAGACGACCTCGTAGACGGCCTTGTCCGTCTCGTAGGCGCGGAGCAGCGCCGGATGGTCGCGGGGGTCCGTGCCGGACGCCTCCGCGTAGCCGGTGCAGTAGGCGGCGCGGCAGCGGGCCGCCCACTCCGCGTTCCAGGGGCGGTGCGTGCGGGCCGCGTAGTCGAAGGAGCGGAGCATGCCGGCGATGTCGCGGACCGGCGGCTGCGCGCTGCGCCGCTCGTCCAGCGGCTTGGCCGGCTCGCCCTCGAAGTCGATCACCGCCCACGCCCCGTCGGAACCCCGCAGCGTCTGCCCGAGGTGCAGGTCGCCGTGGATGCGCTGGAGCCGGCCCGAGCCGAGCGAGTCGCCGGCCGCCGCGAACACGGCCCGCAGCCCCGGTACGTACGGCAGCAGCGCGGGGACGGCCTGGGCGGCGCTGTGCAGCCGGGCGTCCATCGCCGCCGCCAGGTGCTCGGCCCGGTCGCGCGGCAGCCGCTCGGTGGGCAGGGCGGTGGCGAGCGCCAGGTGGACCTCCGCGGTGGCGCGGCCCAGTGCGTGCGCCTCCCGGGTGAACTCGCGCCCCTCGGCGAGCGCGTCGAGGGCGAGGCGCCAGCCGTCCCGGGAGCCCCGCAGATAGGGCTGCAGCACCCCGAGCGTCGCCGAGCCCGTCTCGAACCAGGCGACCGGCGCCGGGACCCGGGCGCAGCCGGCCCGGGAGAGGGCCAGCGGCAGCTCCAGGTCCGGGTTGGCGCCCGGACTGACCCGCCGGAAGATTTTGAGGATGAACGAATCTCCATAGACGAGGGACGAGTTGGACTGCTCGGCGTCCAGGACCCGGGGCGCGAGCGCGGGCGGCAGCGGGGCCGTGGCGTGGAAGCGCAGCGGCCCGATCCGGCCGGGGCTGCGCAGCCGTTCGTAGAGCAGCCCGGCGAGCCGCGGGTCGCGCAGGGCCTCGTAGACCGCCCGTCCGGCGAGCGGGCCCTGGCGGATCCGGCCGATCAGGGCGGGGGCGAGGCGCGGCGGCAACTGGCCGCGCACGCCCAGGAGTACCTGGTAGCAGTCGGCGGGCGTCCCGGCCGGCCGGCCGGGTTGCTCCACTCGTACGAGCAGATGGAGCAGACCGGGTCCGGTGCCGTCCAGCGGCAGCAGCTCGGTGGCCGCGTCCAGGGTGAACCCGGTGACCCGGCGGCCCTTGCCCGCGAACCAGCGCTGCCGGGGCAGCCAGGTGTGCAGCAGGGGTGTGAGCGACGGTAGGAGGGCATCCGGGGCCCGGGTGGTGGATGCGGTCTCCGGCATGGCATCGCGTCCTTTCCCCGGGGTGCGCAAGGGGTGTTCGTAAGTGTTCAAATGCGCAGAGTGTCCCGGATGGCGGCTTCGGCTGTCCGGCTGTGCGGGACGTGTCGAGGGGGAAGATCCGTATGGGCCCGGCAAGAAGGCCCGTATGGACCTGAAGTACAGGGAGTGAGCGTTGTGTCACACAGTGCCCAGGGTGGGGCGGGGGAAACCGCCCCACACGGGACAGAACTGAATCGACGGTACTTCAGGACTGCTTGAGGCGGAACCAGTAGAAGCCGTGCCCGGCGAGCGTCAGCAGATACGGCCACTGTCCGATCGGCGGGAACTCCACCCCGCCGATCAGCTCCACCGGCTTCGCCCCGTCGAAACGGCGCAGGTCCAGCTCGGTCGGCTGGGCGAACCGGGAGAAGTTGTTCACGCACAGCACCAGGTCGTCGGCATCCTCGCGGAGGAAGGCGAGCACGGCCGGGTTGGACGAGGGCAGTTCGGTGTACGTGCCGAGCCCGAAGGCCCGGTTCTGCTTCCGGATCTCGATCATCCGCTTCGTCCAGTGCAGCAGCGAGGACGGTGAGGCCATCCCCGCCTCCACGTTCGTCACCTGGTAGCCGTGCACCGGGTCCATGATGGCCGGCAGGTACAGCCGCCCCGGATCACAGGACGAGAAGCCCGCGTTGCGGTCCGGGGTCCACTGCATCGGGGTGCGCACCCCGTCCCGGTCGCCCAGCCAGATGTTGTCGCCCATGCCGATCTCGTCGCCGTAGTACAGCACCGGCGAGCCCGGCAGGGAGAACAGCAGGGCGGTGAACAGCTCCATCTGCTTGCGGTCGTTGTCGAGGAGCGGCGCGAGCCGCCGCCGGATGCCGATGTTGGCCCGCATCCGCGGGTCCTTGGCGTACTCGGCGTACATGTAGTCGCGCTCTTCGTCCGTGACCATCTCGAGGGTGAGCTCGTCGTGGTTGCGCAGGAAGATGCCCCACTGGCAGCCGGAGGGGATCTCCGGGGTCTTCGCCAGGATCTCGGAGACCGGGTAGCGGGACTCGCGCCGCACGGCCATGAAGATCCGCGGCATCACCGGGAAGTGGAAGGCCATGTGGCACTCGTCGCCGCCCGAGCGGAAGTCGCCGAAGTAGTCGACCACGTCCTCCGGCCACTGGTTGGCCTCGGCGAGCAGCACCGTGTCCGGGTAGTGGGCGTCGATCTCCTTGCGGACCCGCTTGAGGAAGGCGTGGGTCGCGGGCAGGTTCTCGCAGTTGGTGCCCTCCTGCTGGTACAGGTACGGCACCGCGTCGAGCCGGAAGCCGTCGATGCCCAGGTCCAGCCAGAAGCGCAGCGCGGACAGGATCTCCTCCTGGACCGCCGGGTTCTCGTAGTTGAGGTCCGGCTGGTGGGAGAAGAAGCGGTGCCAGTAGTACTGCTTGCGGACCGGGTCGAAGGTCCAGTTGGAGGTCTCGGTGTCGACGAAGATGATCCGGGCGTCCGCGAACTGCTTGTCGTCGTCCGCCCAGACGTAGTAGTCCCCGTACGGGCCGTCCGGATCGGCGCGCGACTGCTGGAACCACGGGTGGGCGTCACTGGTGTGGTTCATGACGAAGTCGATGATCACGCGCATCCCGCGGGCGTGGGCCGCGTCCACGAACTCCACGAAGTCGGCCAGGTCGCCGAACTCGGGCAGCACCGAGGTGTAGTCGGCGACGTCGTAGCCGCCGTCCCGCAGCGGTGAGTTGAAGAACGGCGGCAGCCACAGGCAGTCCACGCCCAGCCACTGGAGGTAGTCCAGGCGGGACGTGATGCCCTTCAGGTCGCCGACTCCGTCGCCGTTGCTGTCCTGGAAGGAACGGACCAGGACCTCGTAGAAGACCGCCCGCTTGAACCACTCGGGATCGCGGTCCTTGGCGGGGGTGTCCTCGAAGGTGTCGGGGACGGGCTCGTTGACAGTCATGATGTGGGTGACCCTCCGGTCTGCGGGGACGGTCGCAGGACGAGTACGTGCGCGGGCGTGACACCCGGCTGTAGACGCACGTAGTTGGCCCTGCCCCAGTGATAGGTCTCGCCGGTGAGCTCGTCGCGCACCGGCACGGTCTCGTGCCAGGCGAGGCCGAGTTCCGGCATGTTCAACGAGACCTTGGCCTCCTGGGTGTGGTGGGGGTCGAGGTTGGCGACCACCAGAACGGTGTTCGGCCCCGAACGCTTGCTGTACGCGATGACGGCGTCGTTGTCGGTCTGGTGGAAGGTCAGGTTCCGCAGCCGGCGCAGGGCCGGGTGACGGCGCCTGATCCGGTTCAGCGTGGTGATCAGCGGCGCGATCGACGCCCCGGAGCGCTCGGCCGACTCCCAGTCGCGCGGCCGCAGTTGGTACTTCTCCGAGTCGAGGTACTCCTCGCTGCCGTCCCGCAGCGGGGTGTTCTCGCACAGCTCGTACCCGGCGTACACGCCCCAGGTGGGGGAGAGGGTCGCGGCGAGCACCGCCCGTACCTCGAAGGCGGGCCGGCCGCCGTGCTGGAGGTAGGCGTGCAGGATGTCCGGGGTGTTCACGAAGAGGTTCGGACGCATGTACGCGGCCGTCTCCCCGGAGAGCTCCGTCAGATACTCCGTGATCTCCTGCTTGGTGTTGCGCCAGGTGAAGTACGTGTACGACTGCTGGAAGCCGATGGCCCCCAGGGTGTGCATCATCGCGGGCCGGGTGAACGCCTCCGCCAGGAAGATCACGTCCGGGTCGGCGCGGTTGATCTCCCCGATCACCCGCTCCCAGAAGACCACCGGCTTGGTGTGCGGGTTGTCCACCCGGAAGATCCGCACCCCGTGGTTCATCCAGTGCCGCAGCACCCGCACCGTCTCCGCGACGATGCCGTCCATGTTGTCGGCGGCCTTGTCGAAGGCGATCGGATAGATGTCCTGGTACTTCTTCGGCGGGTTCTCGGCGTACGCGATCGAGCCGTCCGGGCGGCGGGCGAACCACTCCGGGTGCTTCTCCACCCACGGGTGGTCCGGCGAGCACTGCAGCGCGAAGTCCAGGGCGATCTCAAGGCGCAGCTCGCGCGCCCGGGCCACGAAGGCGTCGAAGTCCTCGATCGTGCCCAGGTCCGGGTGGACGGCGTCGTGGCCGCCCTCCGGCGAGCCGATCGCCCACGGCACGCCCACGTCCTCCGGGCTCGCCGACAGCGAGTTGTTCGGGCCCTTGCGGTGGGTGACGCCGATCGGGTGGATCGGCGGCAGGTACACCACGTCGAAACCCATCGCGGCGATCGCCGGCAGCCGCTCGGCCGCCGTGCGGAAATTGCCCGGAACCGTCCGCCCCCGCACCTTCCGTACGCCCTCGGAACGCGGGAAGAACTCGTACCAGGAACCGAAAAGGGCCCGCTCCCGCTCCACCCGCAGCGGCAACTTGGGAGAGGCGCTGACCAGTTCGCGCAGCGGATGACGATCGAGGGCGGCGAGGACCCGGGGCGCGAGGGCCGCCGCGAGCCGGACCGCGGCCGGCCGGGACTCGTCGCGCAGCGTGTCCGCCACGGCGAGCACCGCCTCCCGGCCGCCGCCCTTCTTCGGCACGCCCTTGGCGGCCCGCTCGTGCAGCTCGGCGCCCTCGGCGAGGACCAGCTCGGAGTCGATCCCCGCCGGAATCTTGATCTGCGCCACATGACGCCAGGTCGTCAGCGGATCGCTCCACGCCTCGACCTGATAGGTCCACAGCCCCTCGGCGTCGGGGGTCACCTCGGCCCCCCACCGGTCGGTCCCCGGGGCCAGCTCCCGCATGGGGATCCAGGGGCCGGGCCGGCCCGACGGGCCGCGCAGCACGACATTGGCGGCGACCGCGTCGTGCCCCTCCCGGAAGACGGTGGCCGTGACCTCGAAGGTCTCGCCCACCACCGCCTTCGCGGGACGGCGGCCACAGTCGACCAGCGGGCGGACGTCCATAACGGGAATACGTCCCATGAGCGGATTCACGGCATCACCTGACGGTTCACGAGGGTGCGGGTGGTGTGCGCTCTTTCTAGCTCCGTCGACGGCCAGCGGGTTGCGGGCATCGCCGCTCCTGTGCGCGTTCACTCGGATGGCGGGTCTGAAGACAGTCCGGAGGGGTACGGAAAGGAGCCTTCCCCCGGAATTCGGGTGGGCAATCCGGCGCTTTGTTAACTACTAGGGCGTAGCCGCCGCCACAAGAACACGTCCCGGACAAGAAACCGGCCCCGTCCTTGTGGGACGGGGCCGGTTCCCCCCGGGACCGGTCCGTGGCTCCGGTTCCGGGAGGTCCTCCATTCGGCCTAACGTGGCCGTGGCTCAGGCGGGCCGGCCCTCCGTCTCGTTCGACCACACCTGCCAGGGCTGACGGGTCACCCACTCCTCCACCGGAGCCGGCGACACCCCCAGCACCTCCGCCGACACCCCGTCGTCCCCCGCCATCAGCAGCGGATCGCCACCGGCCGCCATGTAGTGGTAGATGCCCGCCACCCCCGCCGCCGTCTCCGGGCCCAGGAGCTGCGCCACCCCCCGTTCGAACAGTTCGGGCCGCAGCGGCACGTACCGCACCGTGCGCCCCAGGCCCCGCCCGAACGCCGCCGCCAGATCCTCGCCCGTCAGCGACACCGCCCCGCCGATGTCCAGGACGCGGCCCTCCAGACCCGCCCGGGTCAGCGCCGCGTACGCCGCCTCGGCCAGGTCCCGGTGCGAGAGCCACGCGGTCGGCGCCGACGCCGGCAGCGGATAGGCGAGCACGCCCTCGTCGACCAGGGCCGGACCGTTCCACGGCGAGAACAGGTTGTCCAGGTACACCGGGGGCCGTACGACCACCAGCGGCACCCCGCTCTCCCGCAGCAGCCGCTCCGCCAGCCGCCGCGTCTCGAACGCCGGCACCGAGGTCACCGCCTGCGGCACGCGCGTGTTGGCGTTGAACACCACCCGCTCCACGCCCGCCTCGCGCGCCGCCCGCGCGATGTTCGACGCGTACAGGCCGATCCGCTCCTCCTCGTACACCAGCGGCATCGTCACGAACGCGTGGGTCACCCCCTCGAACAGCCGCCGCACGTCCCGCACGACCGCCGGATCACCCGCCACGAACTCCGTCCCCCGCAACGGCGGACGGTCGCCCTCCGGGCGGCGCGTCAGGGTGCGGACCGCGTGGCCGCGCTCGGCGAGCAGCCGGGCCACGGCACCCCCCTGGAAACCGGTCGCCCCCACGACCGCCACCCGCATCGGATTCTGACTGGACATGTGTCGATGAGGCCCTTCGATAGGCTGTGACCGCTGCCGTTCCGGCCGCACTCCAGGCTCGTGGCGGCGGCTTCGTCGGTTCAATTAACAAACAGGGGCGGAAGTTGAGGGATCGTCCATGGCCACCGTGGCAACCCAGGGCACTCACCGTCGTACCGGCCGCGCCACCGAACGTCCCACCGACCGGAACGAGGCCGATCGCGACGACCTCCTGAGCGAACTCCTCACCCCCCTGCGCCTCACCGGCGTCTTCGACAGCCGCTGGCACGTCAGCGCCCCCTGGGCCATCGAGGGCGACGCCGAGGAGGGCTGCGCCGTCCTGCACTACATCGTCGAAGGCGGCTGCTGGATCACCGCCGCCGACCAGAGCCCCATCCGGCTCGGCGCCGGCGACCTCATCGTCTTCCCCACCGGAGCCGCCCACCGGCTCTCCGACCGTCCCGAACGCCAGGGCCTGCCGCTCAAGGCCGTCCTGCCCGAACGCCGGCCCGGAACCTCCGGGGAGATCCGCATCGACGGCACCGGCGCCGAGAGCCGCCTGCTGTGCGCCGGACTCCACTACGACGCCAGCGCCGCCACCGGCCTCTACCGCTCACTGCCCTGGGCCCTCGTCCTCGACGGCACCCAGGTCGACCGCGAACCGCTGCTCCGCGACACCCTGCGGCTGCTCGCCGCCACCGACCGCCCCGTCGGCCCCGGCGACCGGCTCATCACCCTGCGCGCCTTCGAGATGGCCCTCGTCCTCGCCCTGCGCCCGCTGCTGCGCGAACTCGCCGACAACCCCGACTCCCTGCCCGTCCTGCGCCACCCCGGCATCAGCCGCGCCCTGGTGGCGATCGCCACCCGCTTCGCCGAACCCTGGACCATCGACTCCCTGGCCCGCGAGGTCGGCATGTCCCGCTCCGCGTTCACCGCAGCCTTCCGCGCCCTCGTCGGCGAGTCCCCGGCCCGCCACCTCACCGGCCGCCGCATGCAGGAGGCCGCCCGCCTCCTCACCGAGACCACGCTGCCCCAGTCCTCCGTCCCGGAACGCGTCGGCTACCAGAGCGCGGTCGGCTTCCACCTCGCCTTCCGCAAGTGGTTCGGGATGACACCGGGGGAGTACCGGGCGGGGGTCGCCGACGCGGCGTGACCGCCGAGGTCTCCTGGCCGGTTCTTAACAAGCCCTGGACGGACGTTCATTGCCCCGCGGCCCCCGGCCCGTGGAGGCTTCGATGCGGCACGGCCGCGGCGTCCCTGCGAGCACCGCTCCCGCGGCACCCCCGTGGCACCCCGAGGAGAGGCGACGAACCGGTGACGAGGTCCGGGCAGGAGTATCTGGAGGCGTTACGCGACGGGCGCGAGATCTGGCTCGACGGAGAACGCGTCAAGGACGTCACCACCCATCCCGCCTTCCGCTCCGCGGCGGCCTCCTTCGCCCGCCTCCACGACCTCACCGCCGACCCCGCGCTGCGCCCCGTCCTCGTCAAGGGCGGGGTGCACCGGGCGTACGCCGTGCCCCGCTCGTACGAGGACCTGGTCGCCCGCCGTCGCGCGTACAAGGTGACGGCCGAGGCCAGTTACGGCTTCCTCGGCCGCACCCCCGACCACATGGCCTCCGGCGCGGCCGGATTCGCCGCCCTGCCCGCCGCCTTCACCGGCGAGGACTTCGACGGCGCCGACCACGCCCTCGCCTTCCACCGCAGGCTCGCCGAAGGCGACCTGCACTGCGCCTTCACCCTGACCGACCCCGCCGAGGAGGCCCTCCGGGTCGTCGCGGAACGCGACGGCGGCATCGTCGTCCGCGGCGCCAAGACCGTCGGCACCGGAGCCGTCTTCGCCGACGAGGTCCTCGTCGGCACCATCGAACCCCTCCCCGCCGACGCCACCGAGCACGCCGTCGCCTTCTCCCTGCCGCTCGACACCCCCGGCCTCACCCTGATCTCCCGCACCTCCTACGAGCAGCGCGCCCGCTCCGTCTTCGACCAGCCGCTGTCCGCGCGCTACGACGAGAACGACGCGCTCCTCGTCTGCCGGGACGTCTTCGTGCCCTGGGAGCGGGTGCTCACCTACCGCGACCCGGCCACCACCGCCGCCATGTGGTGGCGGACCCCCGCCTACCTCAACTTCACGCACCAGTCGGCGACCCGCTTCTGGACCAAGCTGGAGTTCCTCACCGGCCTCGCGATCCTCATCACCCGCTCGAACGGCACCGAGAAGCTGCCCGCCGTCACCCAGGCCCTCGGCCGGCTCCTCGGCATGGTCGCCCAGGCCAAGGCCTTCGTCCTGGCCGCCGAGGCGTCCTGGGAGGAGGTCGACGGCGGCCGCGGCGGCGTACGGACCGGGCAGGAGATCTCCTTCGCCCAGCGGATCATGGCCGGCGAGCTCTACCCCCGGGCCGTCCAGGACATCAAGCTCCTCGCCGGCGGCGCGCTCCTTCAGCTCCCCGCCAGCGGCCGCGACCTGCTCCACCCCGAACTCGGGCCGCTCCTGCGGCAGTACGTCCGCACCTCCGGCGACCCGGCCGAGGACCGGATCAAGCTGCTCAAACTCGCCTGGGACGCCCTCGGCTCCGAGTTCGCCGGCCGCCACGAGCAGTACGAGCGCTTCTACCAGGGCGCCCCGCACGTCTACCTCGCCATGCAGACCGGCGCGGGCGCCGCCGACGACTGCGAGGCGCTCGCCCGCGCCTGCCTCGACGACTACGACCTCGGGACGAGCCGGTGACGGCGGTGACGCCGGTGAGCCCGGCCCGCGGGGCGCTCCCGGTGCTCGCGGCCGTCCAGCTGCTGCTCATCATGGACACCGCGATCGTCAACGTCGCCCTGCCCTCGGTCGGCGCCGAACTGGGCTCCGGATCCGCGGGCCTGTCCTGGGTCGCCAACGCCTACCTGATCACCTTCGGCGGGCTGCTGCTGCTCGGCGGGCGCGCCGCCGACCTGCTCGGCCACCGGCGGCTCCTCCTCGCCGGCCTCGGTCTCCTCGCCGCCGCCTCCACGGCCGGCGGGCTCGCCCCGACCCCGGCCGCGCTGGTCACCGCCCGCGCCGCCCAGGGCACCGGCGCCGCCCTCGCCGCGGCCGCCGCCTTCGCGCTGCTGCTCGTCCTCTTCCCCGACGGGCCCGCCCGCCACCGCGCCCTCGGCGTCTTCGCCGCGACGGGCGGCCTCGGCGGCGTCCTCGGCACCACCCTCGGCGGCACCCTCACCGGCCTCCTGGGCTGGCGCTCCACCTTCTGGCTGAACGTCCTCGCGGCGGCGCTCCTGGCGGCACTGGCGGTACGGGTGTTGCCGGGCGCCGCCGGGACCACCGGGCAGGGCACCCCGCGCGGACCGGGCACGCGCCCGGCCACGACCCGGCCCGCGGCCGGCGAGGGCCCCGACGCCGCGGGGGCCGGGCAGGGCGCGGGTCCCGCTCCCGCGAGGGCTCGCGTCGCCGACGGGCCGGCCGCCGCGGGGGCCGACTCCGGCGCGGGTCCCGCTTCCGTGGGTGCTCGGGCCACCGACGGGCCTACCGGGTCCGGCGCGAGTCCGGCTTCGGTGAGTGCTCGGGCCACCGACGGGTCCGCCGGGCCCGGGGCGGTCGGGCGTCCGGCTTCTGCGGGGCCTGCGGCCGGACGCGGGGCCGGACCGGGCGCGGCCCCGGGCGGGGGAGCGTCGCACCCGGGGATCCCGCGGCCCCCGGTCGGCGGCTCCGGTGCGCGGCGCTTCGACGTCGCAGGCGCCCTCTCCGTCACCGCCGGGCTCGGGCTGCTCGCGTACGCCCTCGTCGGCGGCGGCGAGCACGGATGGCTGCACCCGCTGACGCTCGCCACCGCGGGCGGCGGCATCGGATCGCTCGCGGTCTTCCTGGTCGTCGAACGGCGGGCCGAGGCGCCGCTCGTGCCGCCCGCGGTGTGGCGCAGGGCCGCGCCGCGGCGGGCCAATCTGCTGGCCGCGCTGGCGCAGACCGCGCTGTTCCCGATGTTCTTCCTGGTCAGCCTCTACCTGCAGCGCGTGCTCGGACACAGCCCGCTCGGCGGCGGGCTCGGGCTGCTGCCGCTGTCGCTGGTCGTCGTGGCCACAGCGCCGCAGACCGGCCGGCTGATCTCCCGGATCGGCCTCACCCGTACCATGACCGCCGGTTTCGTCCTGCTCGCCGCCGGCACGCTCTGGCTCGGACTCGCGCTCACCCCCGACGGAAGCTTCGCCTCCACCGTCCTCGCGCCCAGCCTCGTCCTCGGCGTCGCCCTGCCGCTCGTCATGGTCACCACCAACGTCGCCGCGACCGCCGGCGCCGCCCCCGAGGAGACCGGCCTCGCCTCCGGACTCGTCAACACCGCACAGCAGTTCGGCTCGGTGCTCGGACTCGCCGTCCTCGTCGCCGTCGCCACCGCCGTCACCGGTACCCCCGGCACCCCCACCCCCGCCGCCGAGACCGGCGGCTTCCGCGCCGCGCTCCTCGTGGGCGCGGCCTTCGCAGCCGTCGCCGCGTTCCTGGCCGCACGGCCGCGTCCGCCCGCCCCCGCGACGGCGCCACCGCGCCGGGACCGGGTGGGCGACCCGCGCTGACCGCTGCCCCGAGCGGTCCGGCGCCTCGCCGACACCTCACCCACTCTCCCGAGGGGACTTCCCGTGACGCTGTACGACCTCGTCGTGCCCGGACTCGACGAACGAAGCGACCCGCGCTACCGGATGGCCGACATCCGCGCCGCCGACCCGCTCGGCGCGGACGCCGTGCTCGCCGCCCTGCCCGCGATGAACGCCGACGCGGACACCCCGGCGCTCACCGTCGCCCTGCGCGCCCTCGTCCCCGACCTCGACCGCGCCGCCGAGTGGAGCGTCGTCGACGCCCTCGCCGCCATGCGGGACCTCGGCATCCTCCTCGGCTCGCTGAAACGTCACGGCGTACAGCCCGTCGCCGCCGTCCCCGAGGTCCTGCCCGTCCTCGAACTCATCGGCCGCCGCACCGACATGGTGCCCCGCGACACCGTCCACCACTACACGGCCTGGAACCCGGCCGGGCCCCGCCGCCGCACCTACACCGGCCACCCCATGGAGGCCCACCTCCAGGAAGCCGTCCGGATGGTGTTCCCCGGCCTCGTCGCCGCCCTCGACACCTGCGCCCGCGTCGCCCGCCTCGAACCGTACGACCCCGGCTTCGCCCTCGCCCTCGACCGCACCGCCCAGCACGTCCAGTCGATCGTCGACGCCATCGACCTCACCGTCGCCCATGTCACGCCCGAGTACTTCGCCCGCACCCTGCGCCCCTACTTCGAGGAGATCGACGTCGACGGGCGCAGCTACCTCGGCCCCGCCGCCGCCCAGATACCGCTCTGGCTGATCGACCTCACCCTCTGGCAGTGCGACCGCTCGGACCCCGCCTACGACGCCTTCCTCGACGACTCGCTGCCCTACGCCCTGCCGTCCTGGCGGGCCTTCCACGCCCGGCACCGCGGCGGCGTGTCCGCCGTCAGCAAGCTGTCCGCCGCCGTCAGCTGGGAGAGCGGCCGGCGCCTCCCCCCGGAGCTCGCCGCCTCCGCCCGCTCCCTCGCCCGCGTCCTGCGCCTGCTGAAGTCCTTCCGCGCCCGGCACGTGACCCTCGCCCGCAAGGCGTACGCCGAGGAACTGCGCCGCTACGACGAGGGCAGCGGCGGCGCCCCCGTCAGCCTGCTCCGCACGATCCTCGACCTCACCCGCGACAACGAGACGCTGGTGCGCCGCGCCGTCGCCTGAGCCCCCGACCGTCCGGAAGCCCCGACCGACCGGAGACCACGACCGTCCGGGAGCCCCGACCGACCCAAAGCCCCGACCGACCGGAGACCACGACCGACCGGAAGCCCCGACCGACCGGAGACCCCATGGCCCCCCACCGTCCCCCCACCCCCCACACTCCGCACATCGTGATCGCCGGCGGCGGCATCGCCGGGCTCACCACCGCGCTCGCCCTGCACGGCGCCGGCTTCGGACGGATCACCGTCGTCGAGGCCGCCCGCCACCACCGGCCGGTCGGCGCCGGACTCAACCTCATGCCCGGCGCCGTCCGCGAACTCGACGCGCTCGGCCTGCTCCCCGCCCTCGAGTCCGGCGCCGCCCTGCGCACCCGCGAACTGCGCTACTACCACCGCTCCGGCGCCCTCATCTCCCGCGAACCGCGCGGCCTCGGCGCCGGATACCGCTGGCCGCAGCTCTCCCTGCACCGCGCCCACCTCCAACGGGTCCTCGCCGACGCCGTGCGCGAACGCCTCGGCCCCGCCGCCGTCCTCACCGGCGTACGGGTCACCGGCGTGGACGTCCGGCCGGACGGACGGCCCCGGCTGCGGCTCGCCCACCGCGACGGCGTCGGCCGCGGCGGCCGGGCCTCGCTCGAACCCGACGTGCTCGTCGGCGCCGACGGCATACGCTCCGCCGTCCGCGCCGCCCTCGACCCGGGCGAGGGCCGGCCCCCGTGGAACGGCATGGTGATCCTGCGCGGGGTGTCCCGGATGCCCGCCGAGGCCGCGGCCCGCTTCATGCTCATCGCCGGCGACGACCGGCACAAGGCCGTCGTCTACCCGATGAGCCGCCCCACCGGCGGACACGTCCTCGTCAACTGGGCACTGGCCCGCCCCGCCGACGACACGCCCGACGCGCGGACCCTCGGCGACTGGAACCGGAGCGCCGACGTCGACGACTTCCTCCACCTCTACGAGGGCTGGGAGTTCGACGGCCTGCGCGTCACCGACGTGCTCCGGGCCGCCGACACCGCCCACACCTACCCGATGGTCGACCGCGACCCCCTCGACCGCTGGAGCCACGGCCGCACCACCCTCGTCGGCGACGCCGCCCACGCCATGTACCCCGTCGGCTCCAACGGCGCCAGCCAGGCCGTCATCGAGGCCCGGGCCCTCGCCCACGCCCTGGCCGTACACGACGACCCGGTCGAGGCCCTCACCGCGTACGAGGCCCACCGACGCCCCGTCACCACGGCCCTCCAGGAGGCGGGCCGGCGGCAGGGCCCCGAGGTCGTCATCGACCTCGCGCACCGGCGTGCGCCCCACGGCTTCACCGACGTCCACGAGGTCATCCCCGCCGAGGAACTGGCCGCCATCGCCGCCCGCTACGCCGCCACCGGCGCCTTCGACCCGGCCACCGTGAACCGGGGCTCCCCCTACGGGGCGCCCTGCCGCCCCGTACGCGCCGTGGCGGGCCCCGCGCCCGTCGCCTAGGCTCCCGGGACGACAGCGGCGGCGGCACAGCGTGGTGCTTCCGCTCCGGTCCGTCACGGCCTGCGAAGGTGGAACACGTGAAGGCTATCCGTCGATTCACCGTGCGTCCCGTCCTCCCCGACACCCTTCGACCCCTCGCCGACCTGGCGCGCAACCTGCGCTGGTCCTGGCACGAACCCACCCGTGAACTCTTCGAGACCGTCGATCCCGAGGTGCTGCGCGCCGCCGACGGCGACCCCGTCCGCGCGCTCGGCTCCATCGGCGCCGGGCGGCTCGCCGCGCTCGCCGCCGACCAGGACTTCCTGGCCAGGCTGCGGGAGGCGGCCGAGGACCTCGACCGCTATCTGACCGAACCCCGCTGGTACCAGCGGCAGCCCGGCGAGCCGCCCGCCGCCATCGCCTACTTCTCGCCCGAGTTCGGCGTCACCGCCGCCCTGCCGCAGTACTCCGGCGGCCTCGGCATCCTCGCCGGCGACCACCTCAAGGCCGCCAGCGACCTCGGCGTCCCGCTCGTCGGCGTCGGTCTGCTCTACCGCCACGGCTACTTCCGCCAGTCCCTCTCCCGCGACGGCTGGCAGCAGGAGCACTATCCGGTGCTCGACCCGGGAGAGCTCCCCGTCGCCCTGCTCCGCGAGCCCGACGGCAGCCCCGCCCGGGTCACCCTCGCCCTGCCCGGCGGGCGCAGCCTGCACGCCCACATCTGGACCGCGCAGGTCGGCCGGGTGCCGCTGCTCATGCTCGACTCCGACGTCGAGGAGAACGCCCCCGGCGAACGCGAGGTCACCGACCGGCTCTACGGCGGTGGCAGCGAGCACCGGCTCCTCCAGGAGATGCTGCTCGGCATCGGCGGCGTGCGCGCCGTGCGCACGTACACCCGGCTCACCGGCACGCCGGCGCCCGAGGTCTTCCACACCAACGAGGGCCACGCCGGCTTCCTCGGCCTCGAACGCATCCGCGAACTCGGGTGCCAGGGCCTCGACTTCGACACGGCCCTGGAGCTCGTGCGGGCCGGCACCGTGTTCACCACCCACACCCCCGTGCCCGCCGGCATCGACCGCTTCGACCGCGCCCTGGTCGCCCGCCACCTCGGCGAGGACGGCGCGCTGCCCGGCGTCGACACCGGCCGGATCCTCGCCCTCGGCGACGAGACCGCGCTCGGCGGCGAGCCCGGCGTCTTCAACATGGCCGCCATGGGCCTCAGGCTCGCCCGGCGCGCCAACGGCGTGTCCACCCTCCATGGCGCGGTCAGCCGCGCCATGTTCGCCGGTCTGTGGCCGGGCTTCGACCCCGAGGAGCTGCCGCTCACCTCGATCACCAACGGCGTCCACGCCCCGACCTGGACGGCCCCCGAGGTCGCCCGGCTCGGCCCGGACGCCGGCGACCGGGAACTGTGGGAGCTGCGCCGCACCCTGCGGGGACGGCTCGTGACGGACGTACGGCGCAGGGTGCGGGAGTCCTGGCGGCAGCGGGGTGCCGCGGCCGCCGAACTCGGCTGGACCGACACCGTCCTCGACCCCGACGTGCTCACCATCGGCTTCGCCCGCCGGGTCCCCTCGTACAAGCGGCTGACGCTGATGCTGCGCGACAAGGACCGGCTGCGGGCGCTGCTGCTGCACCCCGAGCGGCCCGTCCAGCTGGTCGTCGCGGGCAAGGCGCACCCCCGGGACGACGGCGGGAAGAAGCTGGTGCGGGAGCTGGTCCGGTTCGCCGACGACCCGCGGGTGCGCCACCGGATCGTCTTCCTGCCCGACTACGGGATGGGCATGGCCCGCGGGCTCTACCCCGGCTGTGACGTGTGGCTGAACAATCCGCTGCGGCCCCTGGAGGCCTGCGGGACCAGCGGGATGAAGGCCGCCCTGAACGGCTGCCTCAACCTGTCCGTCCTGGACGGCTGGTGGGACGAGTGGTTCGAGCCCGACTTCGGCTGGGCCATCCCGACCGCCGACGGGGCCGCGGCCCTCGACGAGGACCGCAGGGACGACCTGGAGGCCGCCGCGCTGTACGAACTGATCGAGAACCGGGTCGCGCCCCGCTTCTACGACCGGGGCCCCGACGGGGTGCCGGCCGGCTGGACGGCGATGGTCCGGCGCACCCTCACCGACCTCGGCCCGAAGGTCCTCGCCGACCGCATGGTCCGGGAGTACGTGGAGCGGCTGTACGCCCCCGCGGCCGCCGACCAGCGGGCGCTCGGCCCGGACACGGCCCGGGAGCTTGCCGCCTGGAAGGCCCGGGTGCGCGCGGCCTGGCCGAAGGTGTCCGTCGACCACGTGGAGGTCGGTGACGACCTGGAGGAGGCGGACGCGGAGCTGGGGGCGACCCCGGCCGTCCGGGTCCGGGTGGCGCTCGGCGACCTCGGCCCCGAGGACGTCGAGGTGCAGGCCGTGACGGGCCGGGTGGACGCCGACGACCGGCTCCTCGACGCGCGGACCAGCGTCCTGAAGCCGGCGGGCGGCCCGGACCTGGAAGGCCGCATCCCCTACGCGGGCGCCCTCTCGCTGGACCGCACCGGCCCCTTCGGCTGCACGGTCCGGGTGCTGCCCGCCCACCCGTCCCTGGTGCACCCGGCGGAGCTGGGTCTCGTGGCACTGCCGACGGAGACGACGGGGGAGGGGGCGGGACTGCTGATGCGGTGAGGCGGTGCGGGCGGGCCCGGGGGGCCGGGGGACGTGGGTGAGGGCTTCCGGGGCCTCGGCTGCGCCGAAACCCCGGAAGCCCTCGGGGGCCGCCGCTGTCAGGGCCCGGCCGCGGGCGCTCACGGTGACCGGGCCTCGCGGCGGCCGGCCTTCGCGGCCGCCGGGTCCTCCTCACCGCACCCGGGTCCTCACCGCACCCGGGTCCTCACCACACCCGGGTCCTCACCGCACCCGGGTCCTCACCGCACCCGGGCCCTCATGGCAGCAGCGCCTTGCCGGTCAGTCGCCCGTCGGTGTAGCAGAGCCGGTACACCGGGATCGCAGCCAGCATCGTCGAGCGGTAGTACACGCACTCGTCCGTGCCGGGCGGCTCCGCCGGCACGCGGTGCGGCCGTCCGTCGAGCGGGCGGTCCGGCAGCAGCGGGGCGACCTCGGCGCGGCTCCGGCCCACCTCGATACGGGCGTAGTCCTCCGGCTCCAGATACGACTGGTGCTGGGTGTACAGGGCGACGCCCGCCATCAGCAGCCCGAGCCCGCCGAGCAGCGCGAGCGGGATCCAGATCGCCCGCGCGAGGCCCCGCCGCACCTGCCGGCGCGCCAGGTCCAGCTCCCGCGCCGACCGGGGTGCGGCGGGCCTCGGCGCGGGCGGCCGCAGCGGCAGTTCGGCCGTCAGCGCGAACCCGCCGTCGCCGGTGGCCCCGTGCGCCAGTGAGCCGCCGGCGAGCCGCACCCGCTCGTCGAGCCCGACCAGACCGGTGCCTCCCGAGGCGGCCCTGGAGGGCGCGGCTCCGGGGCCGTTGACCACCCGCACCCGCAGCGAGCGTGCGTCCTGCTCGACGACGACGCTCACGGGCGCGCCGGGCGCGTGCCGGGCCGCGTTCGTCAGGCCCTCCTGCACCACGCGGTGCAGCGCGCGGGCCGCCATCTCCGCCGGGGGCCCTGCCGAGTCGCCCCCGGCCCCGCCCTCGGCCTCGGACTCGCCCCTGCCCCCGGCCCCGGACTCGGTGAGCGTGACCGACAGGCCGGAGGCCCGGGCGCGGGCGACCAGGCCGGCGACCGTCTCGTCCGGCGGGGCCACCGGCGGCTCCTCGCCGTCCTCGCGGAGCACCCCGATGATGTCCCGCAACCGGGCGGTGGCGTCCCCCGCCGCCCGGCGCAGCTCGCCCGCCGCCTCCCGCTGGGCCGGTCCGAGTGCCGGGTCCAGTTCCAGGGCGCCCGCGCGCAGGGCGAGGAGGGCCAGTTCGTGGCCGAGGGAGTCGTGCATGTCGCCCGCGATCCGGGACCGTTCGCGCAGCCGCTCCCGGTCGGCGACCGCCGCCTGCTCGCGTTCCATCCGGTCGGCCAGCTCCCAGCCGCTGCGCACCAGCCGGTCGTACTGCCGCGCGTACCGCCCGATCAGCCAGGGGGCGATGGCGGCCAGCGCGAGGGCCAGGAGCAGCGCGAACCAGTGGACCAGGGCCCTGCCGGTCCAGAGGACCACGACGAGCCCGGCCACCGGCACCGCCCCGAACAGCCACAGGGCCGGCTGGGCCCGTTCCGCGCGGCGCCCCGCGAGATACCCGAAGGCGATCAGGGCGACGACGTACGAGGGCGCGAACGGCTCCGGTCCGAAGGACAGCGAGACCGCGACCGTGACGGCGAGCGGCGCCACCGGCCACCGCCGGGCGAGCGCCACGCACACCGCCGCGAGGACCACGCCGAGGGCCACCCGGGTCCACGAGCCGCCGTCGTCCGGATCGGAGGTGAGCAGCACGGGGGTGCTCAGCAGCAGCCACAGCAGGACGTCGAGGACCCGCCGCCGGGCCCGCTCACGCATCGGGGACCAGCCCCGCCTCGTAGGCGAGGACCGCCAGCTGCACCCGGTTGCGCAGCCCGATCCGTCCCAGGACCGCGCTCACATGGGCCTTGACGGTGGCCTCGACCACGTACAGGCGCTCGGCGATCTCCTGGTTGGACAGGCCCGCGCCGACCAGTGCCACCACCTCCCGCTCCCGCCCGGTCAGCGGGGCGAGCCGGGCGCGCGCGTCGGCGGCGCGGGCGAAGCGGGCGCCGCCGAGGGTGTCGATGACCCGGCGGGCGACGGCGGGGGAGAGGAACGCGGCGCCCTCGGCCACCGCCCGTACCCCGGCGACCAGTTCGCGCGGGTCGCCGGACTTCAGCAGGAACCCGCTGACCCCGCTGCCGAGGGCCCGCTCGATGTAGGCGTCCTCGGAGAAGGTGGTGAGCACCACCACCGCCGCCCCGGGCACCGCCCGCCGCAGCTCCTCGGCGGCCCCGAGCCCGTCGAGCCGGGGCATGCGGATGTCGAGGAGGACTACGTCGGGCCGGTGGAGGAGGGCGAGCTCGACCGCCTCGTGCCCGTCGCCCGCCTCGGCGACCACCTCGATCCCCGGGTCGGTCGCGAGGATCGCCCGCACCCCGGCCCTGATCATCGTCTCGTCGTCGGCAAGGAGGACCCTGATCATCCGGCCAGCCTACGGCGGCCCGGCATGACGACGGCGGCCCCCGGGGTGAGCGCACCCCGGGGACCGCCGGTCCGACGCCGACCTACGGGAAGGTCAGCTTGAAGCTGTTGATGTAGCCGGTGTCGATCGAGGCCTTGTCCTGGACGCGGAGCTTCCAGGTGCCGTTGGCGACCTCGGTGGAGGCGTTGACCGTGTAGGTCTGGGAGATGTTGTCGGCGCTGCCGCCGGAGCGGTTGTGCAGGTTGTAGACCGAGCCGTCGGGGGCGATCAGGTCGACGACGAGGTCACCCTTGTAGGTGTGGACGATGTCCACGCCGACGGCGAGGTTGCTCGGCGCGTTGCCGGTGACGCCGGAGACGGTCACGGAGGAGGTCACCGCGGCGCCGTTGTCCGGGATGGACACGTCGGCGTCGTTGGTGAAGACCTTGCCGGTGCCCGGGTCGCCGCCGGGGCGGGAGCCGACGTTGACGGCGGCCCAGGCGTGCTCGACCGCCTTCACCTCGGCGCTGCCCGCGCCGTACAGCTCGGTCGCCACGGCGACGGTGCCCGTGCGGGCGCCGGCGTAGTTGGTGTTGGAGCTGAACTTGGTGGTGAGCGCCTTGAACCAGATCAGCGAGGCCTTGTCCCGGCCTATGCCGGTGACGGGCAGGCCGTCGGAGGTCGGCGAGTCGTAGGTGACGCCGTTGACGGTCTTGACGCCGCTGCCCTCGGAGAGCAGGTAGTACCAGTGGTTGGCCGGGCCCGAGGAGTAGTGGACGTCGATCGAGCCGATGCCGGAGTACCAGGCGTCCTTGGACGAGCCGTCCTTGCTGGGCTTGTCCATGTAGCGCAGCGGGGTGCCGTTGCCGCGGATGTCGATCTTCTCGCCGACCAGGTAGTCGCCGGGGTCCTTGGCGTTGTTGGCGTAGAACTCGACGGCCGCCGCGAAGATGTCGGAGGTCGCCTCGTTGAGGCCGCCGGACTCGCCGCTGTAGACGAGGCCCGCGGTGTTGGAGGTGAGGCCGTGGGTCATCTCGTGCGCGGCGACGTCGATGGAGGTGAGCGGCTTGGTGTTGTTCGCGCCGTCGCCGTACGTCATGCAGAAGCAGGAGTCGGACCAGAAGGCGTTGACGTACGCGTTGCCGTAGTGCACCCGGGAGTACGGGGCGACGCCGTCGCCGCGGATGCCGTTGCGGCCGTGCACGTTCTTGTAGTAGTCCCAGGTGAGCGCGGCGCCGTAGTGCGCGTCGGCGCCCGCGGTCTCCAGGTTCTGCGGGGTGCCGTCGCCCCAGACGTCGTCGGAGCCGGAGAAGAGGGTGCCGGTGCCGGACGTGCCGCGGTTGAGGTTGTACGTCTTGTGGTTGCCGCGGGCGGCGTCGGTCAGCGTGTAGGGCCCGGTGCCGCTGGTCCCGAGGGTGACGGTGCCGGCGTACTGGGTGTTGCCGGTGCCGTTGTGGACACCCTCCCACTCGTACAGCTTCGCGCCGGTCTTCGCGTCGGTGACGACGTGCAGCTCGCTCGGGGTGCCGTCGTGCTGGATGCCGGCGACGACCGTCTCGTAGGCGAGGACGGGGGTGCCCTGGGCGGCCCACACGACCTTGCGCGGGGCGCGCTCGGCCTTGGTCTCCTTGGAGCCCTCCGCCTTCGCGAGGCCGACGGCCTGCTTCTCGGCGGCGGCCGGGGCGATGGTCGCCGCGGTGGTGTCCACCCGGGTGATGTCGGCGCGGGTGGCCTTGGTGACGGAGGTGGTGGCTCCGGCCCTGGTCTCGGCGACGATCAGGTCACCGCCGAGGACGGGCAGGCCCGCGAAGGTGCGCTCGTAGCGCGTGTGGGTCGTGCCGTCGCGGTCCTGGACGACGTCGCGGACGACCAGCTTCTCCTGGGCGCCGAGGCCGAGCCGCTTCGCCGTGGCGGCGGTGTCCGCCTGGGCGGCGCGGATCAGCGCGGTGCGCTGGGCCGGGGAGAGGTCGGCCGGCAGCTTGCCGGGGTTCGCCTGGGCGGCGGCCTGGGCCTTGGGGGCGACGGTCGAGGCGCCGTCGGCCGTGGCGGTGCCGGTCTGGACGGTCACGGCGACCATGGCGGCGGCGGCGATCAGGGCGCCGGTCGCGGTGGCGCGACGGCTGGGCGTGGATCTCACGCAGACTCCTTTTGCGAGGGGGGTACCGGAGGGCTGGGTGGGCCGTCCGGGCGGAGCAAGCAGAGCTGTGGAGCACAAACGGATGAACACGTGCGAGTGATGCGGTGAACATCGATGCGAAGAGCCGGGGAGAGACTGGCAGTTGTGGACCCCGGCTGTCAGGACCGCGTCAACAACTTGGCCGGAAATCGTCCGCTGTCC
Source organism: Streptomyces sp. NPDC126499 (assembly GCF_040302485.1). Classification (NCBI taxonomy): domain Bacteria; kingdom Bacillati; phylum Actinomycetota; class Actinomycetes; order Kitasatosporales; family Streptomycetaceae; genus Streptomyces; species Streptomyces sp. NPDC126499. The sequence goes on from NZ_JBEOUO010000004.1 coordinate 306,836, forward strand.
GAAGGAGGGTGTTCGTTAAGCGGACGTTTCGCCGATCAAGGCCGCGATGCCGTCCAGGGTTCTGCGCAGGCCGAATTCGAAGAGCGTCTCCAGGCTCAGATCGAACCCCTCCGCCTCGGTGAGAGAGGTGAGCAGAGGGTACGAACCGGCCGACTGGATCGCGTCGAACCGTGGCTCGTTCCGTTCCATCCACTCGCCGTCCGAGATCCCCGAATCCTGCCGGGCCCGCTCCTCCAGGTCGTCGGCCAGTCCCACCCCTTGGACATAGGCGAAGAGCGTCAGATGGGTGTAGATCTTCTGCGCCGCCGTCAGCCCGGTGCCCTGGAGGGCGGTGAGGACCCACTCCGTGTACGCCATCGCGTTGGGCGCGGCCACCGGCCGGGTGAACGACGCCATCGCGGGCGCCATCCACCGGTGCCGCGCGTACACCCCGCGCAGCCACCGCGCCGCGTGCTCGAGCCCCGCCCGCCAGTCGGCCGGAACCGGCCCCATCGGAACCTCGCCGCAGACCGCGTCCGTCATCAGCCGCACCAGCTCGCCCTTGCCCGGCACATGGCGGTACAGCGCCATCGTCGAGACCGACAGGGCGGTCCCGAGCCGGCGCATGGTGAGCGCCTCCAGGCCCTCCGCGTCCGCGAGTTCGAGCGCGGCCCGCACGATCCGGTCCCGGGAGAGCCCGGCCGCCGCCCCGTCCCCCGGCGTCGCCACCACCACCGTGCCGACGCCCGGCTCCGCGCGCACCAGACCCTCCTGGCGCAGCGCCGCGAGCGCCTTGGTGGCCGTGGCCATCGCCACGCCCCACTCCCGGGTGATGGCCCGCGTGGAGGGCACCCGGTCGCCGGGGGAGAGCTCGCCCGAGCGGATCCGGCGGCCGATCTCGGCGGCGATCGCGAGGTAGGGCGGCTGCGTGGTCACGGCCGGGCAGTGTACTAGTGCGGCCGACACGCCGTACATCGCCGCGACACGGCCTTTTCCGCTCGGCCCGACCCGGTGCACTAGCACGCGGCTGGCGGCGTACGCACCCCGCTGCTTCCCTCCCCGCATGACGCTCACCACGCCCCCGCGCACCGGCGGCGCCGACCGCGCCGGACGCCGCGAATGGACCGCGCTCGCCGTCCTGATGCTGCCCCTGCTCCTCGTCTCCATGGACGTCTCCGTCCTCTACTTCGCCATCCCGGCCATCGCCGCCGAGCTCCGCCCGGGCGCCACCGCCCAGCTGTGGATCCTCGACATGTACGGCTTCGTGCTCGCCGGACTCCTCATCCCCCTGGGCGCCCTCGGCGACCGGGTCGGCCGCCGCCGGGTCCTGCTCGCCGGCGCGGCCCTCTTCGGCGCCGCCTCGCTGGCCGCCGCACTCGCCGACAGTCCCGGCACCCTCATCGCCGCCCGCGCCCTCCTCGGCGCCGGCGGAGCCTGCCTCATGCCCTCCACCCTCGCCATGATCCGCACCCTCTTCCGGGACGAGACCCAGCGCGCTAAGGCCGTCACCGCCTGGACCGCCGTCATGGCCGGAGGGGTCTCCCTCGGCCCGGTCCTCAGCGGCGCCCTGCTCGAACACTTCTGGTGGGGCTCGGTGTTCGTCGTCAACCTGCCCGCCATGGCGCTGCTGCTGCTCCTCGGACCCGTCCTGCTGCCGGACTCCCGGGCGCCGAAGGACCGTGCCGGCCGCTTCGACCGGCCGAGCGCGCTGCTCTCGCTCGGCGCGGTGCTGCCGACCGTGTACGGCGTCAAGGAGTTCGCCGCGGACGGCCTCGCGGCCGAGCCCGCGCTCGCCGTCGTCGCGGGCCTCTGCCTCGGCGCGGTCTTCCTCCGCCGCCAGCGGCGGCTCGCCCACCCCATGGTCGACCTGGAGCTGCTGCGCCGCCCGGCCTACGGCGGGTCCGTCCTGGTCAACCTGCTCGCCATGGCGGCGACCGTCGGCTTCGCGGTCTTCCTCACCCAGTACCTCCAGTCCGTCCTCGGCCAGAGCCCCTTCGAGGCCGCCCTGTGGAGCGTGGTTCCCACCGTGGGCGTCCTGGCCGCCGCCCCGGCGGGCGCCGCGCTCGCCCGTAGGACCGACCGGGCGTACGTGGTGACGGGCGGCTTCCTCGTCGCCGCGGCCGGCTTCGCGTGGCTGACCTCCGTCGGCCTCGGCACGCCGCTGTGGGTCGTGCTGGCCGCCTGCGCCCTCTACGCGGCCGGTCTGGTCACCGTCATGACCCTCGGCAACGAACTCGCCCTCGGCGCCGCCCCGCCGGAGCGGGCCGGTGCGGCGGCCGCCGTCCTGGAGTCCGGCCAGGAGCTGGGCGGCGCCCTCGGCATGGCGCTCCTCGGCTCCGTCGGTGCCGCCGTCTACACCTCCGCCATGCCCGAGGGTGCCCCGGCCGCCGCCCGCGAGACCCTGGGCGGCGCCCTGACGGCACCGGCGCCGGTCCTGGCCGCGGCCCGCGCGGCCTTCGCCGACGCGATCGCCGCCGCCGCGACCGGCGCGGCCCTGCTCTGCCTGCTCGCCGCCGGACTCGCGTACGGCCTGCTGCGCCGCCGTACGTGAGCGGGGGCCGGGCGGCCCCGGAAGGCGGTGTCCTCCGGGACCGCCCGACCGCCGGAGGATCACTTCAGGTACGGGCCGTCGGCGCCGATCTTCCCGGGGCCGCCGAGCACGTAGACCCGCAGGTTGCCCTTGCCGGGCGCGGCGACGGTGAGGCTGCCGTTCGTGACCGTCCTGACGTCACCGGTGACCGCGTCCACGTACGTGCCGTTCGGGATGCCGCTGTACGTGGCCGAGCCGCTGACCGTGACCAGGGCGAAGCTGTCGGTTCCGCCGTCGGTGTAGCGGCGCTTGAAGGCCATGCCTCCGCTGACGCCCTCCGTCGAGTACTGGCCCGACTGCAGGGCCGGGACCGCGCGGCGGATCTCGTTCAGCCGCTGGAGGTGCTTCACCAGGGGCCTCTCCAGGGTCGCCGCCACCGCCCCGCTCGCGGAGGCCACCTTCGAGAAACCGGCGGCGGTGACCTGGCCGGCCAGGTGGTCACCGAAGTAGGCGCGGCCGGTCGTCGCCAGCGGACAGCTCGGCCCGCAGTCGATCTTCTTCCCGGCCTGGAACTCGATCTCCGAGCCGTAAGAGAGGGTCGGGATCCCGCGGAAGGTCCACATCAGCGACATGTTCTCGGCCCACGCGTCGGTGCCGCCCGCGTACCGCTCGGCGCTCTTGTTCGGACCGTAGTCGTGGCTGTCGACGTAGACCACGTTGTACGTGGCGTCGTTGACGCTGTCGTCGGAGTCCTTGCCGTTCCAGAAGGCGTTGTGCGCGTCGCCGAAGTTCATGTGCATGCGCATGTCGATGATGTGCATGCCGGAGAACCGCGCATGGTCGGGCGCGTGGTAGGCGTTGCCCCGCAGAAAGGCGTTGTCGCTGGTGGGCTGGCCGGACGGGCCGAGCTGCTGCTCGTACGCGTACATCTCCAGGCTCGCCTTCGCGTCGTCGGCGTCGTATTCCTTGCGCTCCTTCCACGTGTAGAACTGCGCCGAGTGGTTGACCGAGCCGCGGTTCCACTTGTCGTTGACGAAGGCGGCGACCTCGCCGAAGACGAAGAAGTTCCGGGCCGCGCCGGCGCCGTGGCGCTGCGCCACCCGCTCCTGGATGGCGGGCAGGAAGCGCCGGTTCCAGGTCGTGCGCGGGATGTGGACGGCGGTGTCCACGCGGAAGCCGTCCACGCCCATGTCGATGTACTTGTTGTACGCCCCGATCAGATGGTTCTGCACCGTCGCGCTCTCGGTGTCGAAGTCCGCGAGGTCCTCGTGCAGCCAGCAGGAACGGGAGTCCTCGCCCTCCCAGTTGCCGATCCAGCACGGGTGGTAGAGCGCCTTCGGGAACATGCCGGAGGTCGGCGACGGCCACTGGCAGTTGTAGATCGTGTAGCCCTCGGGGCTCTTGCCGCCGGTGGGCCTGCCCCAGTTCAGGCAGGTGTTGCCGGCCGGCTCGGCGGTGGACCACAGGTCGCCGTTGTAGTACGACTTGCCGCTCCTGGCGTCGACGGTCAGGCCGTCGTACTCGAAGCCGGTCTGCCGCTCGTCGTAGTACCAGCTCCACTGGGAGTCGCGCACGCCGTAGACCGTCGGCGTGAAAAGGCCCTTGGCGCCCCAGCGGGAGGAGTGGTTGTAGACCACGTCCTGGTAGATCTTCATGCCCTTGGCGTGGGCGGCGTCGATGAGGTCCTGGTACGAGGCGCCCGCCGACTCCAGACGCGGGTCGACCCGGTAGAAGTCCCAGCCGTGGTAGCCGTGGTAGTCGTAGTCCGAGCGGTTGAGGACCACCGGGGTGATCCACACAGCCGAGAAGCCGAGCGCCTTGATGTAGTCGAGCCGCTCGACCAGACCCTTGAAGTCGCCCCGGAACATGGGGTCGCCGTGCGCCGCGTTGCCGGACTTCACGTGCTGGCTGCCGCCCCGGTTGTTGGCGGGGTCGCCGTCGTGGAAGCGGGCGGTGAGGACGAAGTAGATCGGGTCCTTGCGCGGGTCGGTGCCCAGCGGCTTCCCGGGCGCCGGCCCGGCCGGTTTCGCGCCGGTGGTGGCCTCGGCGGGGGCGGAGGCGGCGGAGACGTTCCCGGCCGCGTCGACGGCCCGCACGGTGTAGCGGTACGTGGTGCGCTCGGCCAGGCCGGTGTCGGTCAGGACGGTCGAGCCGACGCTGGTGACGATGGTGCCGCCGCTGCCGCCGGTGCGGGTCACCTGGTAGCCGGTGACGCCCGAGTCGTCGGTGGACGGCTGCCAGCCAAGGACGACGGAGACGCCGTCGGCCTTCGCGGTGAGCCCGGCCGGGGCGGTGGGGGCCGTGGTGTCGGGCGGGGCGGCGGCGCAGGGGTCCTGGGCGTTCGGGGTGACCTTCCGGTTCTTCACCGTGCTGGTGCCCGCGGGCAGGGTGTAGTCGGCGCCGTTGTTGTTGTCCCAGGTGCCGTTGCCGTTGTTGAAGGCGGCCTTCAGGGAGGTGGCCGCGCCGAGGGCGACGGTCTGCTTCCACCAGCCGGCGCACGCGGCCCGCATGCCGATGCCGGGCACGGTGGTCCAGGAGCCGCCGGCGGGCGCGTAGTGCAGGTTCGCCGTCGACCAGCCGAGCGCCTCGGTCGAGTAGTAGACGGTGGCGGAGTTCGGGGCGGGGGAGGGCGTGCCGGAGCCGGCGCAGGGGTCGGAGTGGGCGACGACGCCGTCCTTGACGGTGATGTTCCCGGTGCCGAGGGCGTAGTTCGCGCCGCCGTTGTTGTCCCAGGTGCCGTTGCCGTCGTTGAAGGTGGCCCGCAGGCCGCTCGCCGGGCCCAGGTCGACGGTCTTCTTGACCCAGTCGGCGCAGGCGGGCTCCATGGCGGTGCCGGGGACGGTGGTCCAGGAGCCGCCGTCGGGGGCGTAGTGGAGGTGGTACGAGGACCAGTTCCTGGTCTTCGTGGAGTAGAAGACGGTCGCGGTGTTGCCGGCCGTCGTGCCGGATGTCGTTCCGGCCGTCGTTCCGGTCGTCGTTCCGGCCGACGCGGCGGCCGGTCCCAGCGGGCTCAGCAGCGTGCCGGTGACGGCGGCGACGGCGGCGACGGCCAGGAGCCGCGGCAGCCGTCGGGTGGGGCCTCGTTCCATGGGGGACTCCCTTGAGGAGCTCGACAAGCAAGAATCGGCGGTAAGTTGCTGCAAGTGCTTGCGACGGCTGGACCGTACCCCTGGATGGTTGAGGCGTAAAGAGATCGCGCGCGGGCGCACGAAAACGTCCGTATGCCGACCCGGAAGGACCGGCATACGGACGTCCGTCGAGGCTGGTCCGGGTCAGCCCACCAGACTGTCCCGCCAGGCCCGGTGCAGACCCGCGTACCGGCCCTCACCGCCCACCAGTTCGGCCGGCGAACCGTCCTCGACCACCCGGCCCGCCTCCATCACCAGCACCCGGTCGGCGACCTCCACCGTGGACAGCCGGTGCGCGATCACCACCGCCGTACGGCCCGCCAGCACCGTGTCCATCGCCCGCTGCACCGCCCGCTCGCCCGGTACGTCCAGCGAACTCGTCGCCTCGTCCAGGATCAGCACCGCCGGATCCGCCAGCAGCGCCCGCGCGAAGGCGACCAACTGCCGCTGCCCCGCCGAGATCCGGCCGCCCCGCTTGCGGACGTCCGTGTCGTAGCCGTCCGGGAGGCCCGCGATGAAATCGTGCGCGCCGATCGCCTTCGCGGCCTGCTCGATCTCCGCGTGGGTCGCGTCCGGGCGGCCGATCGCGATGTTGTCCGCGACCGTCCCCGAGAACAGGAACGCCTCCTGCGTCACCATCACCACACCCCGCCGCAGTTCGGGCGTCGACAGATCACGCAGGTCGACCCCGTCGAGCAGCACCCGGCCCTCTGTCGGGTCGTAGAAGCGGGCGAGCAGCTTCGCCAGCGTCGACTTGCCCGCACCCGTCGCGCCCACCACGGCGACCGTCTGACCGGCCGGGATCGTCAGGTCGAAGCGCGGCAGCACCTCACCACCGGTCCGGTACGCGAACCGCACCCCCTCGAAGACGACCTCCCGGCCCGGCCTGCCCGTGCGCGGCGGGGGCAGCTCGCGCGGCGCCGCCGCCTCCGGGACGCCCGGCTCCTGGGCCAGCAGGCCCGCGATCTTGGCCAGCGAGGCCGCCGCCGACTCGTACGAGTTGAGGAACATCCCGAGCCGGTCGATCGGGTCGTAGAGCCGCCGCACGTACAGCACGGCCGCCGCCAGCACACCCAGCTCCAGCGTCCCCTCCGCGACCCGCCACGCACCCCACAGGCACATGCCGGCCACCGCCGTGTTCGCGACGAGCCGCGAACCGACGACATAGCGGGCCATCTCCAGGAGCGCGTCCCCGTTGCTGCGTTCGTGCCGGTGGTTCAGGGCGGCGAACTCGGCGTCGTTGGCCCGCTCCCGGCGGAACGCCCGGACCGGCCGGATGCCGTTCATCGTCTCCGCGAACTTCACGATCACCGAGGCGATGGCGGTGGAGCGCGCCGCGAAGACCAGGGCGGAGCGGCGCCGGTAGAGCCGTACGAGGAGGTACAGCGGTCCGAAGGAGGCCACGGCGACCGCGCCGATGCCCAGGTCCAGCCAGAGCAGCATCGCCGAGATCGTCACGAAGGACAGGACGACGCCGACGAGTTCCTGGAGCCCCTCGGACAGCAGCTCGCGCAGCGACTCCACGTCGGTGGTGGAGCGGGAGATCAGCCGGCCCGAGGTGTAGCGCTCGTGGAAGTCGACACTGAGGGCCTGCGCGTGCCGGAAGATCCGCCCGCGCAGGTCGAGCAGCACGTCCTGGTTGACCCGGGCGGCGATCCGGACGAACGCGTACTGCAGCAGCCCGCCGGCCACCGCGCACGCCAGGTACCCGAGCGCCACGGCGACCACCGGCCCCCGGTCCCCGTCCCGGAACGCCGGCACGGCGCGGTCGATCGCGTACGCCACGAGCAACGGCCCCGCCTGGAGCGCGGCCTGCTGCACCAGCAGCACCAGCGCGGCCACCACCACGCGCGCCCGGTGCGCCGCGAGCAGCGACCGCAGCAGCCGCCCGGTGGCGCCGGGCGCGACGGGCAGGTCGTCCTGGTCGAAGGGGTCACCGGCGGAGGCGGGGCCGGGGCGGTCGCCGTCGGAGGCGGGGCCTGGCTCGGGGGCGGGCGGGCTCGGCTGCGGGCCGGGTGGCGGGCTCGGCTGCGGGCCGGGCCCGGGGTCGGGCTGCGGGCTGGGGCCGGGTTCGGGCCGGGGGCCTGGCTCGCGGAGGGACCCGGGGCCCTTCCCCGTACCCATCCCGGTCCCCGTCCCCGTTTCCCTTCCCGTTTCCGTGTGCGCGTCCGTCATCGGGTCGTCGCCTCCTCGTGCCGCTCGCCCGACATCAGCCAGGCGTACTCGGCGCTGGTGCGCAGCAGTTCGTGGTGGGTGCCGACGGCGGTGACACGGCCGGCCGACAGCAGGGCGACCCGGTCGGCGAGCAGCACCGTGGAGGGGCGGTGCGCGACCACCAGGGCGGTGGTGTCGCGCAGCACCTCGCGCAGCGCCGCCTCGACGCGGGCCTCGGTGTGGACGTCGAGGGCCGACAGCGGGTCGTCCAGGACCAGGAAGCGGGGCCGGCCGACGACCGCCCGGGCCAGGGCGAGCCGCTGCCGCTGACCGCCCGAGAGGCTCAGGCCCTGCTCGCCGACCTCGGTCGCGGCGCCCTCGGGGAGCCGGTCCACGAAGTCGTCGGCCTGGGCGACGGCCAGCGCGCGCCGCAGCTCCGGCCCGGCGGCGTCCGGCCCGGCCCCCATCAGGACGTTCTCGCCGACGCTCGCCGAGAACAGGGTCGGTTCCTCGAACGCCACCGACACCAGCGACCGCAGCCGGTCCCTCGGCATCAGGGTGATGTCCTCGCCGTCGAGCAGGATCCGCCCGCCGGTCGGCTCGTGCAGCCGTGGTACGAGGGCGGTGAGGGTCGTCTTGCCGGAACCGGTCGCGCCGACGAGCGCCAGCGTCTCGCCGGGCCGGATGTGCAGATCGATCCCGTCCAGGACCGGCGGGGCGTCCTCCGGCGCGTCCGGGTAGCGGAAGGTGACGTTCTCGAACCGCACCCCGTCGAGGGCGCCGTCGCCGTCGCCGCCGGAGCCGGCCGCGGCACGCCCGGCCCGCCCGGACGCCGTCCGCGTCCCCGTCTCCGACTCCTCCGCCGCGTCCATCACCTCGAAGTACCGCTCCGTCGCCGTCGCCGCCTCCTGGCTCATCGCCAGCAGGAAGCCGATCGACTCCACCGGCCAGCGCAGCGCCAGCGCCGTCGACAGGAACGCCACCAGGGTGCCCGCCGAGAGCTGCCCGTCCGCCACCTGCACCGTGCCGACCACCAGGGCCGCGCCCACCGCCAGTTCCGGCAGCAGCGTGATGAGCGCCCAGATCCCCGCGAGCAGCCGGGCCTTGCCCAGCTCCGTGGTGCGCAGCAGCTCGGCCAGGGTCCGGAAGGCCTCGGCCTGGCTGCGGTGGCGGCCGAAGCCCTTGACGATCCGGATGCCGAGCACGCTCTCCTCGACCACCGTCGTCAGATCGCCCACCTGGTCCTGCGCGCGCCGCGCCACCACCGCGTACCGCCGCTCGAAGACCGAGCAGAGCACGACCATCGGCACCACGGGCAGCAGCAGGACGAGCCCGAGCGTCCAGTCCTGGGCGAGCAGCACCGCGTAACCGGCCAGGATCGTCACGCCGTTGACCAGCAGGAAGGTCAACGGGAAGGCCAGGAACATCCGGACCAGCATCAGGTCGGTGGTGCCGCGCGACAGGAGCTGGCCCGATGCCCACCGGTCGTGGAAGGCGATCGGCAGCCGCTGCAGCCGTGCGTAGAGGGCCGCCCGCATGCGCGCCTCGACACCGGCGAGCGGCCGGGCCACCAGCCACCGCCGGAAGCCGAAGAGGGCCGCCTCGGCGATGCCGAGCAGCAGCAGGTACAGCGCGCCGAGCCACACCCCGGTGGTGTCGCCGTCCGTGACCGGGCCGTCGACCAGCCACTTCAGGACGAGGGGGATGACGAGTGACAGGCAGGAGGCGACGATCGCGACGAACGCGGCCGTGAACAGGCGTACGCGCACGGGCCGGACGTAGGGCCACAGGCGCAGCAGCGTGCGCACGGCCGAGCGGCGGGCCCGGGGAGCCTCGGCGGGGACGGGGACGGGGACGGGGACAGGGGCGGGGGCGGCGGGTTCTGAGGGCATCAGGTTCGAGCCTAGGGTTCACCCCTGACATCGCTCATGTGGTTTTCCGGCCACGGGAGACCGCCCTGGGGGAGCCGGGGGACTCGGGAGACACGGGGGAGTGGGTGAGCCGGGGGCGGGGGCGGGCGGGTGCCCGCGTGAGGTGCTGGGACCTCACCCGCTTTCCGTGCCGCGCACACGGCCCTTGTACCGTCCGTACCACGTCCCTCTCCGGGGGTGCACGGGGTACGAGGCACATCGCACCGCCCGGGGACCCGCACCGTCCCACCGAACAGGAAGAACCAGATGACCGCGCTCTCCACCCAGCCCGTTCACCGGGACATGCCGGCCCTGCTCCGCCCCCTCCACGCGGAGGTCCTGCGGCGCAACCCGGGCGAACCCGAGTTCCACCAGGCACTCGGCGAGGTCCTGGAGTCCCTGGAACCGGTGCTCACCGCGCGCCCCGAACTCCTCGAGGCCCGGGTCCTGGAGCGGCTCGTGGAGCCCGAGCGGCAGCTGATCTTCCGCGTGCCGTGGCAGGACGACGCCGGCCGCGTCCAGGTCAACCGGGGCTTCCGCGTCGAGTTCAACAGCGCGCTCGGCCCCTACAAGGGCGGCCTGCGCTTCCACCCGACGGTCGGCCTCGGCACCGTGAAGTTCCTCGGCTTCGAGCAGATCTTCAAGAACGCGCTCACCGGCCTGGGCATCGGCGGCGGCAAGGGCGGCAGCGACTTCGACCCGCACGGCCGCTCCGACGCCGAGGTCATGCGCTTCTGCCAGTCCTTCATGACCGAGCTGTACCGCCACCTCGGCGAGCACACCGACGTCCCCGCCGGAGACATCGGCGTCGGCGGCCGCGAGATCGGCTACCTCTTCGGCCAGTACCGGCGCATCACCAACCGCTGGGAGGCCGGCGTCCTCACCGGCAAGGGCATCGGCTGGGGCGGCTCCCTGGTCCGCGCCGAGGCCACCGGATACGGCAACGTCCTCTTCGCCCTGGAGATGCTGCGGACCCGGGGCGAGGACCTGGAGGGCCGCCAGGTCACCGTCTCCGGCTCCGGCAACGTCGCCCTCTACTCGATCGAGAAGGCGCAGGCGCTCGGCGCGCACGTGCTCACCGCCTCCGACTCCGGCGGCTACGTCGTCGACGAGAAGGGCATCGACCTCGCGCTGCTCAAGCAGGTCAAGGAGCACGAGCGCGGCCGCGTCAGCGACTACGCGGAGCGCCGGGGGGCCTCGGCCCGGTACGTGGCGGGCGGCAGCGTCTGGGACGTCCCCGCCGACGTCGCCCTCCCCTCGGCCACCCAGAACGAGCTGGACGCCGACGCCGCCCGGACCCTGGTCCGCAACGGCGTCAAGGCGGTCTCCGAGGGCGCCAACATGCCCACCACCCCCGAGGCCGTCCGCGTCCTGCGCGAGGCCGGCGTCCTCTTCGGCCCGGGCAAGGCCGCCAACGCGGGCGGAGTGGCGACCAGCGCCCTGGAGATGCGGCAGAACGCGGCCCGCGAGTCCTGGACCTTCGAGCAGGTCGAGACCCGCCTCGCGGGCATCATGCGCGACATCCACGAGACCGTCCGCGCGACCGCGGAGCGCTACGGGGCCCCCGGAGACTACGTCGTGGGCGCCAATATCGCCGGATTCGAACGCGTCGCCGACGCGATGCTCGCCCAGGGCGTCGTCTGACCGACCCCGGCGACGACGACACCGCGACGGCCGGTACGGGGCGGGGCGGTGCCTCCGATTCCGCTCCGCCGCCTGCCGCCGGGGCCGGTACGGGCGCACGCGGCGGCTGCGCGTGGCTACCGGCGGCGGGTTTCGCGTCCGCAGCGGCCGGTACGGGACGGGCCGGCGGCTCCCGATCCGTTCCGCCGCCGGGTGGGGCGGCCGGTACAAGGCCGGGTGCGCTTGCCGGGTTCGTACCGTCGCCGGGCGGGGTCGCCGGTACGAGGAGGCGGGGTGCGCTTGCCGGGCTCGTACCGTCGCCGGGCGGGGCGGCCGGTCCGCGGTGCGGCGTGCTCATCGCTGTCGGACCGTCACCCGGGGCCGCGGCCGGGGTCGGCGCGCTCATCGCCGTCGGACCGTCATCCGGGGCCGCGGCCGGGGTCGGCGCGCTCATCGCTGCCGGGCCGTCACCCGGGGCCGTGGGCGCCGTCGGCGGGCCCACAGGGCCGGTCCGCGTGGCGCCCGGAACCGTGCGGCGGCGGGTCGCGGCAGCGGTGATCGCGGCTATCGCGAGGGCCGCGACGGCCAGGACGGTCATCACCGCGCGGAAGGCGTCCAGCCAGGCCGGCGCGCCCGCGCCCGGGGCTCCGGCGCCGTCGGGGGAGAGGCGGTGGAAGAAGACGAGCCCCGTCAGGGCGATGCCGAGGACGCCCGCCGTCTCCTGCGCGGTGCCGAGGACACCGGCGGCCATGCCGGTCAGGCGCGCCCGCACGCCCGCCAGCGCGGCCGCCGTCAGCGGGGCCATGAGGAGCCCCATGCCGGCGCCCGTCACGGCGAGACCGGCGACCAGCCCCACGGGCAGCCCCGTGGCGCCGACGGCGGCGGCGGACCAGCCGATCAGCGCGAAGCCCGCCGCGAGGACCGTCCCGCCGAGGACGGCGATCCGGTTGCCGAGCCGGCCGGTGAGCCGGCCCGTCTGCGTGGACGCCGCGAAGAAGGAGGCGTTGAGCGCGACACCGACCACGCCCGCCGTCACCGGGGACACGCCCCGGCCCTCCTGGAGGAAGACGGACAGCACGAACGTCAGTCCCGCCGACCCTCCGAACAGCAGGGCCACGCAGACCACGCCCCGGGTGAAGCCGGGGTCCCGGAAGACCACCGGGTCCAGCAAGGGGCTGCGCCCCGCCGTGATCCGGCGCCGCTGGTGCGCGGCGAACCCGGCGAGGAGCGGCAGGGACAGGCCGAGGCTCACCCACGTCCAGGCCGGCCACCCGGACTCGCGGCCGACGACCAGCGGCAGCACCAGCGCCACGAGCCCGGTCGCGGACAGCACCGTCCCGAGCGGGTCGAGCCCCCGCCGTAACGCGCCGCGGCCGCCCGGCGTACCGGAACCCGGCCCGTCCGCCGGCAGCAACCGCACCAGCGCCAGCGCCAGCAGCCCGAGCGGCACGTTGACGAGGAAACAGGCCCGCCACCCGAGCCCGCCCGGGTCCGCCGCCAGCACCAGCCCGCCCACGGTCTGCCCGCCGGTGCCGGCGACGCCCACGGTCGCCCCGTACCAGGCGAAGGCCCGCGCCCGGTCGGCCCCGGGGAACATGCGGCCGATCAGCGCGAGGACCTGAGGCGCCATCAGCGCGGCGGCCAGGCCCTGCGCGATCCGCGCCGCCACGAGGAACCCCGGCCCGGTCGCCAGCCCGCACGCCGCCGAGGCGCCCGTGAACAGCGCGAGTCCCACCACGAACACCCGCCGCGGCCCGTACAGGTCGCCCACCCGTCCCGCGGTGACGAGGCCGATGGCGTACGCGAGGCCGTACCCGACGAGCACCGCCTGCAGGGCGGTCCGCCCCGCGTCCAGGTCGCGCCGGGTCGCCGGCGCCACCGCGTTCACGATGAAGAAGTCGAGCGTCGTCATGAACACCGCGGCGAGCACCACGAGCAGGGCCCACCAGCGGGTCCGTCCGCCGGCGCGGGCGCCGTTCCCGGCGCTGTCCCGGCGGCCGGTCGCGGCGCGGTTCCCGGCCGGGCCGGGACGGGCGGGGAGACGTACGACCGACGGCATGTGGTCCTCCTGACGGGGGAGAGCGGGCGGGCCGGGGAACGGCGCAGGGGCAGCCCGGACGGAGCTCGGGCCACCCCTGTGGGTGGTGCGTGACGGACGCGGACCGGTGGTACGTGACGGACGCGGACCGGTGGTGCGTGACGGACGCGGACCGGTGGTGCGCGGCGGTACGGGGCCGAGCCCGCGGGGCTCAGTGACCGGCCGGCACGTGCGCCTTGGGCGCCTCGGTGGAGGCGCCGTCACCGGCGGCGACCGGCGGCTGGGCCGGCTTGCGGCTCAGCAGCAGGAGCAGCGCGGTGACCAGGCCGACCAGAGCGAAGACGGCCGTGGCGAGGAACCCGGCCCGGAAGCCGTCGTTGAGGCCGGCGGCGTCCGTACCGGTGGTGTGGGCGAAGGCCACCGAGGAGGCGATGGCGATGCCGAGCGCGGCACCGATCTGGAAGACCGCGTTGTTGATGCCGGAGACCAGACCGGACTCCTCCGGCTTCGCGCCCGTCAGCGAGGCGATCGACGCGGCCACGTTGGTGGAGCCGATACCGGAGCCGAAGACGACCAGGCCGAAGAACAGGTCGCTCCAGTAGCCGCCGTTCGGGTCGATCTGCGTGAGCAGGAGCAGCCCGGCGGAGAGCAGGGTCATGCCGACGACCGCGATCGGCTTGTAGCCGACCTTGGCGACGAGCCGGGCGCTGACGTTCGCGCCGATGATCGACATCAGAGCGTAGATCGCGGTGCTCAGACCGAACTTGACGGCGCTGTAGCCGAGCACCTGCTGGGCGTAGAGCGAGGTGATGAGCGCACCGCCGTAGACCGCCATGGCGACGATGATCATCAGGATGTTGCCGCCGACGACCGTGGGGGAGCGGAAGATCCGCAGCGGGACCAGCGGGGCCTGCGACGTGCTCTCGATGAGGGTGAAGACGACCAGGAGGACCGCGGAAGCGATCAGCATCCAGATGGTCTGACCGCTTCCCCAGCCGACGACCGGGGCCTCGGAGACCGCGTACACCAGGAGCGCGACGGCGGCCGTGACGGTGAGGGCACCGGCCGGGTCGAAGCGGCGGCGGCCCGGACGGACCGGGGTCTCCTTCAGCAGACGCGGGCCGAAGACCAGGACCGCGGCGACGACCGGGACGTTGATGTAGAAGATCCACTCCCAGCCCAGGCCGTCGGTGATCGGGCCACCGATGAGGAGGGCGGCGGTGGCGCCGAAGGCGCCGATGCCGGTCCAGATGCCCAGCGCCTTGTTGCGCTCCGGGCCCTCGGCGAAGGTGTGCATGAGGACGGCCATGGCGGTCGGCGTCATGACGGCGGCCGCCACACCCTGGACGACACGGGCGGTGATGAGGACCTCGTCCGTCCACGCCAGACCGCACAGCACCGAGGCGATGCCGAAGAGGGCCGTGCCGAAGAGGAACATCCTGCGCCCGCCGAGCAGGTCGGCGGTGCGCCCGCCGAACATCAACAAACCGCCGAAGCTCAGCAGGTAGGCGCTCATCACCCACTGGACGCCGCCGGCCGCGAAGCCGAGCTCCGACTCGATGGCGGGCAGCGCGAGCATGACGATCTGCGAGTCGACGATCACCATGAAGAACGCGGCGACCAGCAGGGTGAGCGCCGGCCAGCGGCGCGGGTCGGGGGCCGGGTCCGGGGCTGGGTCGGGAGCCCGGCCGGTGCGGGCCGCCGGATCCTGCGACCCGACGTCCTTGGTCCGGCTCGGTCGGTTGTTACGGGATGCGCGCGACATGGGTTCCTCGATTCCTCGTGCGTGATGTCCGGATCTCCGGCGGTCCGTGACTCCCCTCGGGGGCCGCGGGCGTCCAGGAGTCACTGCGTGCCGTGCCGCCGTCCGTTTCCTCGCGGCGGCTTCGGGAACACACTGGCCCCCGCCTCTCTCGGCACCCTCACGGCCGGCTCACGGACGCCGTCCCGCGCGCTCACGGGCTCTCACGGCCCCGCCCGTCCACCGCCCCCCGCCGTCCCGCGGCTGGGCTACTGTGCGGCCATGCGCTTCGGGGTACTGGGTCTTCTCGAGGTGCGGACCACGGACGGCACACCGGTCCGCCTGGGGGAACCCAAGGTCCGCGCCCTTCTCGCCGACCTCCTCATACACGTCGGCCGGCCCGTCTCCACGGACCGGCTCCTCGACGACCTGTGGGGCGAGGACCTTCCCGGCAAGCCCGCGGCGGCCCTCCAGACCAAGGTCTGGCACCTGCGCCGCACCCTGGAGCAGGCGGAGCCCGGCGGACGGGCCCTCGTCGTCTCCCGCGCGCCCGGCTATCTCCTGGACGTCGCCCCCGACGCCGTCGACGCCGGCCGCTTCGCCTTCCTGACGGGCCGGGCCCGCGCCACCCCGGACCTCCACGCCAAGGTCGCGCTGCTCACCGACGCCCTCGCCCTGTGGCGCGGTCCCGCCTACACCGAGTTCGAGAACGAGCCCTTCGCCCGCCCTGCCGCCCAGCACCTCGAGGAACAGCGCGTCTCCGCCCTGGAGGAGCAGGCCGCCGCCCGCCTGGCCCTCGGCGAACACCACCTGCTCGCCGACGAACTCGCCGGCCTGGTCGCCGCCCACCCGCTGCGCGAACGCCTCCACGCCCTCCACCTGCGCGCCCTCTACCGCGCCGGCCGCCAGAACGACGCCCTCGACGGTTACGCCCGCCTCCGCGCCCGCCTGCGCGACGAGCTCGGCCTCGACCCGGGCGCCGAACTCACCGCCCTCCACCAGGCGATCCTCCGACAGGACCCGTCCCTCGCCGCCCCCGCCACCCCGCCGGGGGCCGTCCCCCTGTCCGGGCCGGTCACCGCGTCGGGGGCCGTCACCCCGCCCGCGGCGGTCACCGCCGGGGCCGCCACCCCGCCCGGGGCCGGCATCGACGCCCCGGCCACCCCTGCCGCGTCCGTCGCTACCGGGGCCGTCCCCCTGCCCGGGGCCGGCATCGACGCCCCGGCCACCCCTGCCGCGTCCGTCGCTACCGGGGCCGCCACTCCTGCCGCGTCCGTCGCTACCGGCACCGCCACCCCGCCCGCGACCGTCGCTACCGGCACCGCCACCCCGCCGCCGGCCGTCGCCCCCGAAACCGATGCCCCGCGTCGGCGCGGCAACCTGCCCGTCCCGCTCACCGAACTCGTCGGCCGTGCCGACGATCTGACGGCCCTGCGGACCCTCCTCACCGACACCACCGGCCCCCACGGCCGGCTCGTCACCCTCACGGGACCCGGCGGCGTCGGCAAGACCCGCCTCGCCCTCGAAGCGGCCGCCCAGGCCGCCGACGCCTTCCCCGACGGCGCGTGGCTCGTCGAACTCACCGGCCCGGCCGCCCGCCCCGACACCTCCGGCGACGTGTCCGCCACCGCCCACGTCGTCGCCGCCGCCCTCGGCATGCGCGACGACACCACCCCGGACGGCGCCGACGACCGCCCCGACACCCCGGCCGAACGGCTCGCCACCGCCCTCCACGCCAAACGCGCCCTGCTGCTCCTGGACAACTGCGAGCACGTGGTGGACGCCGTCGCCGAACTCACCGGCACCCTTCTCGCCCGCGCCCCCCACCTGCGGGTCCTCGCCACCAGCCAGGAACCCCTCGGCATCGCCGGCGAGATCCTCCGCCCCGTCGGCCCCCTCGCCCTGCCCGACGCCGCCGCCACCGGGCCCGACCACCTCGGCCGGGCCGAGGCCGTCCGGCTGTTCGTCGCCCGCGCCCGGGCCGCCGACCCCGGCTTCGCCCTCACCGCCGACAACGCCGAGGCCGTCGCCGCCGTCTGCCGCCGCCTCGACGGCATCCCGCTCGCCCTCGAACTGGCCGCCACCCGGGTCCGCACCCTCGGCGCCCGCGCACTCGCCGCCCGCCTCGACGACCGCTTCCGCGTCCTCGC
Source organism: Streptomyces sp. NPDC126499 (assembly GCF_040302485.1). Classification (NCBI taxonomy): domain Bacteria; kingdom Bacillati; phylum Actinomycetota; class Actinomycetes; order Kitasatosporales; family Streptomycetaceae; genus Streptomyces; species Streptomyces sp. NPDC126499. The sequence continues at coordinate 324,089 of NZ_JBEOUO010000004.1, forward strand.
CGCCGGCCGCCGCGACGCCCCGGCCCGCCAGCGCACCCTCCGCGCGGTCATCGACTGGAGCTGGGAACTCCTCACCGCCGGCGAGCAGACCGTCCTGCGCCGCCTCGCCGTCCACGCCGACGGCTGCACCCTGGACGCCGCCGAAGCGGTCTGCGCCGACGGCGCCCTCCCCGCCACCGAGGTCCTCGACCTCCTCGCCCGCCTGGTCGACCGGTCCCTCGTCGTCGCCGCCGACACCCCGGCGGGCGTCCGCTACCGGCTCCTCGAATCCGTCGCCGCCTACGGCCTCGAACGCCTCGACGACGCCGGCGAGACCACCGAGGTACGCCGCCGGCACGCCCGCCACCACCTGGCGCTCGCCGAGACCGCCGCCCCGCACCTGCGTGGCCGCGACCAGCGCGTCTGGCTCGAACGCCTCGACACCGAGGCCGGCAACCTCCGCGCCGCCCTGGAGACCTGCGTCCGCACCGGCGCCGCCGACGACGCCCTGCGCCTGGTCATCGCCCAGTCCTGGTACTGGTTCCTGCGCGGCCGGCTCGGCGAGGCCCTGCGCTCCTTCGACCAGGCCCTGTCCGTGCCCGCCGACGACTCCGCCGTCTGCCGCGCCCACCACGCCGACGCCACCGTCCGCCGCGCGGCCCTCGCCCTCCACTCCGGCGACGCCGAGGGCCCCGCCCGGGCCGCCGCCGCCCTCCCCCTCGTCGACCGCATCACCGACCCCTGCGGCCGGGCCCACGCCCTGTGGCTGCTCTCCTTCACCCTGTACGGCTCCGGCGACCTCGCCTCCAACCACGAGCGGGCCACCACCGCGCTCGCCGCCTTCGAGGAACTCGGCGACCCGTGGGGCCGCGCGGCCGCCCTCACCGTCCGCGCCGGACACGCCCTCATCCGGGGCGACTTCGCCGCCGCCTCCCGCGACGCCGGCGCCGGCCTCGCCCTCTTCCGCGACATCGGCGACCGGTGGGGACAGTTGAGGGCGGGCGACCTGCTCGCCCAGCTCGCCGAGATCCACGAGGACTACGCCGAGGCCACCCGCATGCACCGCGACGGGCTGCGCATGGCCGAGGAGCTCGGCCTGTGGACCGACGCCTCCTACAAGTGGTCCGGGCTCGGCCGCATCGCCCTGCTCACCGGCGACCACGCCGAGGCCCGCCGCTTCCACGAGCACGGGCTGCGCCTCGCCGCCGAACAGGCCCACAAGCGCGGCGAGCAGTTCGCCGAGACCGGCCTCGCCCTCGTCGCCCGCCGCGAGGGCCGCCTGGACGACGCCGAGGCCCACCTCACCAAGTGGCTCGACTGGCTCCGCTCCGTCTACGGAGACCTCGGCACCGCCCTCGTCATGGCCGAGCTCGGCTTCGTCGCCGAACAGCGCGGCGACGCCGCCACCGCCCGCGCCCACCACCTCGCCGGCTACGCCGCCGCCCGCGAGACCGGCGACCCCCGCGCCCTCGCCCTCGCCCTGGAGGGCCTGGCCGGCACGTGCGCCCTGACGGGCCGGCACGCCCACGCCGCCCGCCTCCTCGGCGCCGCCACCGCCGCCCGCGCGTCCGTCGGCCGCCCCCTGCCCCGTACGGAGAGCGGTGACGTCGACCGCATCTCCGCCGCCGTACGGGAAGCCCTCGGCGAGGAGCTCTACACCAAGGAACTCACCACCGGCCGCGCCCTCGACCCCCACGACCCGGCCCTCCTCCAGGGCCTGTGACCCCTGACCCCCGCGAGCGCGCCGCTCACGGGGGGCGGGGCGGCCCGGCCGGCCGAAGACCCCCACGCCCGTCCCGAGGCCGGCTGCCCGCGCCCGTTGGCCATGGCGCCGAAGGTCAGCCGCCCGCGCCCGTCGGCCACGGCGCCGAAGGCCGGCCGCCGCGCCCGTCCCCGGCCCTCACACAGTCGTAGGCCCCGTCAACCGATCGGATGATCCGGCTTCGAGCGCGATGGCCGATACCGCCGCCGCCCGCCCCCGGCGAGCCTTGAGCCATGCCCATGATCGAGGTTCAGGACCTGCACAAGGCCTACGGCGAGCGCAAGGCCGTCGACGGCGTCACCTTCACGGTCGAGGAGGGTGAGATCTTCGGCATCCTCGGCCCCAACGGCGCCGGAAAGACCACCACCGTCGAGAGCGTCGCCGGGCTCCGCGTCCCCGACGCCGGCACCGTACGGGTCGCCGGACTCGACCCCGTCGCCCGGCACACCGAGGTCACCCGCCTCCTCGGCGTCCAGCTCCAGCAGAGCCGGCTCCAGGCCAAGCTCACCGTCCGCGAGGCGCTCGAACTGTACGCCTCCTTCCACGAACGCCCCGCCGACTGGCGCGCCCTGGCCGAACGCCTGGGGCTGGACGACCAGTTGGACACCCGTTACGCCAAGCTCTCCGGCGGCCGCAAGCAGCGGCTGTCGATCGCCCTCGCCCTCGTCGGCGACCCGCGCGCCGTCGTCCTCGACGAGCTCACCACCGGCCTCGACCCGCGCGCCCGCCGCGACACCTGGGCCCTCGTCGAGTCGATCCGGGACGGCGGGGTGACCGTCCTCCTCGTCACCCACTTCATGGAGGAGGCCCAGCGGCTCTGCGACCGCCTCGCGGTCATCGACCGGGGCCGGGTCACCGCGCTCGACACCCCGGCCGGGCTCATCGGCCGCAGCAGCGCCGCCACCCTCGTCTCCTTCGACGCCGGCACCCCCCTCGACCGCGCCGACCTGCTCGACCTGCCCGGCGCCGCCGGAGTGCACACCAGCGACGGCCGCACCGTCCTCACCGGCACCGAGGCCACCGTCGGCGCCTTCGTCCGGCTCCTCGCCCGCAGGGCCGTCACCGCCCACGGCCTGCGCGTCACCGACGCCACCCTCGACGACGCCTACCTCGACCTGACCGGAGCCGACCAGTGACCACCGCCCCCACCTCCACCGCCGTCCCCGGCACCGCCCTCCGCGCCCTGCTGCGCACCGAGACCCGCCTCATGCTGCGGGAACCCGGAACCCTGTTCTGGGTGCTGGTCTTTCCCGCCCTGCTCCTGGTGATCCTCGGGCTGGTGCCCTCCTTCCGCGAGCCGTCCGCCGATCTCGGCGGACGCCGGGTGATCGACCTCTACGTCCCCGTCTCCGTCCTCCTGGCCCTGATCACGGCCGGCATCCAGGCCATGCCGCCGGTCCTGGCCGGGTACCGCGAACGCGGCATCCTGCGCCGGCTGTCCACCACCCCGGTCCGCCCCGGCGCGCTCCTCGGCGCGCAGCTCACCCTGCACGGGGCCGGCGCGCTGCTGTCCGCCCTGCTGGTCGTCGTCACCGGCCGGCTCGCCTACGGCGTCGCCCTGCCCGGCAACGTACCGGCCTATCTGCTCGCCCTGCTCCTCGCCACCGCCGGCGGTCTCGCGCTCGGCGCGGCGGTCTGCGCGGTCTCCCGCACCCAGAAGGTCGCCACCGCGGTCGGTACCGCCGTCTACTTCCCGGCCATGTTCACGGCGGGCGTGTGGGTCCCGGTGCAGGTCATGCCCGATACGCTGCGCCGCATCGTCGAGTTCAGCCCGTACGGCGCCGCCTCCCGGGCCCTCGACGCGGCCGCGGGCGGAGCCTGGCCCGACGCGTCCGCCCTCGGGGTGACGGCCCTGTGGGCGGTCCTGCTCACCGGGGTGGCCGTTCGCTGGTTCCGCTGGGAGTGAGGGGGACGGGAAGTGAAGGACACGGGGGTGGCGGCGGTGACCGCGCGCACGACGACGGTCGAGGAACGCTGGCGGCAGATCTTCCGCTGGGGGCCGTACGGGCTCCTCGCCGTCGCCGCCGTCCTCGCCGTGGTCTCGGCGGACGAGGTGATGGACGGTCCCCGCAAGGCCGCGGCCGGTGTCCTGGGCGCCGCCGTCCTGGCCCTCCAGCTCTGGTGGACCGTCCACCAGAACCGTGCCCTCCGGAGCCTGACGCAGCCGTTCCCGTCCCCGCAGCCGTCCCCGTCCCCGCAGCCGTCCCCGTCCCCGTCCCCGTACCCGTCCCCGTCCGTCGACGGCGCCGACCCGGCCGGCGCCTCCGAGCCGGTGGTCCTCATCCCCGGTGCCCCCGGGCCCGCCTCCGTCGCCTACTTCCTCCTCCGTACCGCCCTCGCGTTCGCCCTCACCTGGGTCAACCCCTTCTTCGCGGTCTTCGCCTGCGTCGGCTACTTCGACGCCGTCCACCTGCTGCCGCCCCGGCCCGTCCTCGCCCGCGCCGGACTCCTCGCCGTCGCCCTCACCCTGGCCGGATCCCAGGCCGGCGGACTGCCGCCCCGCTCCACCCTCCAGTGGGTCGCCTTCGCCGCCCTGTTCGTCCTCAACGCCGGTCTCGCCGTCGGACTCTCCCACCTCGGCACGAAGGAGGCCGAGAAGACCACCGCCCTGGCCCGCGCCAACGCCCGCCTGGAGCAGGCCCTCGCCGAGAACGCCGCCCTCCAGGCGCAGCTCCTCGTCCAGGCCCGAGAGGCGGGCGTCGCCGACGAACGGCGCAGGCTCGCCGCCGAGATCCACGACACCATCGCCCAGGGCCTGACCGGCGTCATCGCCCAGCTCCAGGCGGTCACCGCCACCTCCGACCCGGCCGTCGCCGACACGCACCTGCGCCGTGCCGCCGCCCTCGCCCGGCAGAGCCTCGGCGAGGCCCGCCGCTCCGTGCAGAACCTCAGCCCGGTCGCCCTGGAGCACGACGCCCTGCCCGAGGCGCTGGCGAAGACCGTCGCCGCCTGGTCCGAACGCACCGGCATCGCCGCCCGGTTCACCGTCACCGGCACCGAGCTCCCGCTCCACGACGAGATCGCCGCCAGCCTGCTGCGGATCGCCCAGGAGGCCCTCGCCAACGCCGAACGCCACTCCGGTGCCACCCGCGCCGGCGTCACCCTCTCCTACATGGGCGACGAGATCACCCTCGACGTACGGGACGACGGCCGCGGCTTCGACCCCGCCGCCGTGCCCGCCCGCGGCCGCGACGGCGGTTTCGGCCTCGCCGGCATGCGCGCCCGCGCCGAACGCCTCGCCGGCGCCCTCGCCTTGGAGAGCGAGCCGGGGCATGGCACCGCGATCAGCGCTCGCGTACCGTTGGCCCGCCATGACTGAGCCCGCCCCGAGCACCCCCACCTCGCCGACCGCCCCGACCGTCACCCTGGTGATCGTCGACGACCATCCCGTCGTCCGCGACGGCCTGCGCGGCATGTTCGAGGCCGACCCCGGCTTCCGTGTCCTCGGCGAGGCCGCCGACGGCGTCCAGGGCGTCGCCCTCGTCCGCGCCCTCGACCCGGACGTCGTCCTGATGGACCTGCGGATGCCCGGGGGCGGCGGCGTCGACGCCATCGCCGCGCTCACCCGCGACGGCGCCCGCGCCCGGGTCCTCGTCCTCACCACGTACGACACGGACACCGACACCCTCCCCGCCATCGAGGCGGGCGCCACCGGCTACCTCCTCAAGGACGCGCCCCGCGAGGAGCTCTTCGCCGCCGTCCGCGCCGCCGCCGAGGGCCGCACCGTCCTCTCCCCGGCCGTCGCCGGCCGGCTCCTCACCCGGGTCCGCACCCCGGCGGCACCCGCCGACGAGTCCCTCTCCGCACGCGAGCGCGAGGTCATCGAACTCGTCGCCAAGGGCACCTCCAACCGCGCCATCGCCGCCGAGCTCTTCATCAGCGAGGCCACCGTCAAGACCCATCTCACCCACATCTACGCCAAGCTGGGCGCCAAGGACCGGGCGGCCGCCGTCGCCGTCGCCTACGAGCGGGGCATCCTCGGCCGCACCACCTGACCTGCCGCGAGCCCCCGCCGTGCCCGCCCCGTAGGATCGCCGCCCATCGGCACCTGGTGCGGAGAGACAAGGGTGGGGACCATGCACGACCACAAGCGGCGCCGCCGCGCCACGGCGGCCCTGCTGCCGCTGCTGCTCACGGGCCTCGCGGCCTGCCAGTCCGGCGGCGGCCGGGACGACGGCGGGGAGGCGAAGGCGCCGAAGCCGGTGGCGACGCCCGTCTACGAGGTGCGGCTCGACGACCAGCTGTCCGCGGCGAGCAGGGCCACCACGGCGGCCGGTTCGTCGTCCTTCACCTGGACGCTCAGCTACGGCTCCGCCCACGGCACCGCGGTCGACCGCACGACCGGCACCCAGGACTACGCCCAGGACACCGCCCACGCCGAACGCGTCCTGGAGGTCCCGCGCCGCTTCCCCGCGGACGCCACCGCCGAACTGGGCGGACGGCCCGACGCCTCCGCCGAGGTCTACCTCGTCGCGGGCAACGACGTCACCTACCGGACCCGGCAGGGCGACTGGCTGCGCTACTCCTCCTCCGCGCCCATGGAGGCCGTCGACCTCTTCGACGGCGTCCTCCACCGGGCGGGCGAGACCGCCCCGTACGGCGGCACGCTGGCCGAGGTCGTCCGGCTCGCCGACCCGACGCGGCAGCCGGTCAAGGGCGCCGACGGCAGCCGTACCTACCGGGTGGACCTGCCGCCGCAGATCGCGGAGGCCGCGCTGCCGCCGCAGATCGGGTCGTCCCTGACGGACGACAAGGGCACCGCGCGGGTGCCCCTGACGGTGGTGCTCGACGGGGAGGGACGGCTGACCGCCGCCACCGCCGACTTCGGCCCGGTGCTCGGCACCCTCCACGGGGACGGCCTCCTCATCGGCGTGACCTCGCTGAAGGCGGAGTACCGCCTGTCCGACCACGGCAGGGCGGCCGTCCCGGCACCGCCCGCCGGCGCGAAGCAGGCCCAGGACGCCGCGAAGGCCCTCACCCCGCTCACGAAGACAGAGCCGGGCGACTGCGGCTCCACGGACACCGGCCTCGGCGGCAGCCTGGAGCTCGTCCGGGTCACCCCCTGCGACGGCAAGGCGGCGGAGCTGCGGGTCTTCGGCCAGGTCCAGGTGAAGGAGACCATCCAGGGCAACCCGACCGGTGTGGGCAAGAAGAAGGCGCAGGCCCGGTGCGAGGCGAAGTACGCGGCGGCCCCGCGCGCCTGGGTGCGGGGCGCCCGTCCGGCCGACACGTTCTACACCTACGGCACCGCGAGCTCCAGCTCCTCCTACACCGGTCCGGACGTCGACATCGAGGGCACGTACGCCTGCTACGTGTACACCTCCCGCCGCTGACCGGCCCTCACCCGCGCACCCGCAGCAGCACCACCGACCTCCCCGCCACCCTCAGCGTCTCCCCGCCCCGGTGCACCGTCCCCGGGGCGCGGGACTGGTCCTCCCGGGAGGTGTCGAGGACCAGTTCGTACGACTCCGCCCACGGCGGGCCCGGCAGGACGTAGTCGACCGGGCGGTGGTCGGCGTGCAGCACCGCGAGGAAGCTGTCGTCGGTGACCTGGTCGCCACGGGCGTCGCGGCCCGGGATGTCGCGGCCCGAGAGGTACAGGCCCAGGGTCGCGGCCGGCGCGTACCAGTCGCCCTCGGTCATCTCGGTGCCCTGCGCCGTGAACCAGGCCAGGTCCCGCAGCCCGTCCGCGCGCTGCGGCCGGCCCGAGAAGAAGGCGCGGCGGCGCAGCACGGGGTGCCGGTGGCGCAGGGCGAGCAGCCGGCGGGTGAGCGCGAGGAGCTGGGCGCGGCCCGGGTCCTCGGGCAGCGTCCAGTCCAGCCAGCTGATCTCGTTGTCCTGGCAGTAGGCGTTGTTGTTGCCGCCCTGGGTGCGGCCCATCTCGTCGCCGGCGACCAGCATCGGCACCCCGGTCGACAGCAGCAGCGTGGTGAGCAGGTTGCGCAGCTGGCGCAGGCGCAGCCCCCGCACCTCGGGGTCGTCGGTCTCGCCCTCGGCGCCGCAGTTCCAGGACCGGTTGTCGTCGGTGCCGTCCCGGTTGCCCTCGCCGTTGTCCTCGTTGTGCTTGTGCTCGTAGCTGACCAGGTCGCGCAGGGTGAAGCCGTCGTGGGCGGTGACGAAGTTGACGGAGGCGTACGGGCGCCGCCCGCCCCACGCGTACAGGTCGCTGGAGCCGGACAGCCGGTAGCCCATCTCGCGCACGTCGGGCAGCGCCCCGCGCCAGAAGTCCCGTACGGCGTCCCGGTAGCGGTCGTTCCACTCGGTCCACAGCGGCGGGAAGGCGCCCACCTGGTAGCCGCCGTTGCCCACGTCCCACGGCTCGGCGATCAGCTTGACCCGGCGCAGCACCGGGTCCTGGGCGATGACGGCGAGGAACGGCGAGAGCATGTCGACGTCGTGGAAGGAGCGGGCGAGCGCCGCGGCCAGGTCGAAGCGGAAGCCGTCCACGCCCATCTCGGTCACCCAGTAGCGCAGGGAGTCGGTGATGAGCCGCAGCACCTGCGGCTGCACCACGTGCAGGGTGTTGCCGCAGCCGGTGTAGTCGGCGTACCGGCGGGCGTCGGACTGGAGCCGGTAGTAGCCGCGGTTGTCGATGCCCTTGAGCGACAGGGTGGGGCCGAGCTCGCCGGCCTCCGCGGTGTGGTTGTAGACGACGTCGAGGATGACCTCGATGCCGGCCGCGTGCAGGGCCCGCACCATCCGCTTGAACTCGCCGACCTGCCCTCCGGTGGTGCCGGAGGAGGAGTATCCGGCGTGCGGGGCGAAGTAGCCGATGGAGTTGTAGCCCCAGTAGTTGGTCAGGCCCCGTCGCAGCAGGTGGTCCTCGTGGGCGAACTGGTGCACGGGCAGCAGTTCGACCGCGGTCACCCCGAGCCGTACGAGATGGTCGATGGCGGCCGGGTGGGCGAGGCCCGCGTAGGTGCCGCGCAGGTGCTCGGGGACGCCCGGGTGGAGCGCGGTGAAGCCCTTGACGTGCAGTTCGTAGATGACCGAGTCGGGCCACGGCGTCTTGGGCCTGCGGTCGTCGGACCAGTCGTCGTCGTCCTGGACGACGACTCCCTTGGGGACGTACGGGGCGGAGTCCCGCTGGTCGCGGACGGTGTCGGCGACGTGCTGCTGCGGCCAGTCGCGGACGTGCCCGTAGACCTCGGGCGGCAGTCCGTGGCGGGCGTAGTCGCCGTCGACGGCCCGCGCGTACGGGTCCAGGAGCAGCTTCGCCGGGTTCCAGCGGGCGCCGGTCCAGGGGTCCCAGCGGCCGTGCACGCGGTAGCCGTAGCGCTGCCCCGGGCCGACGCCGGGCACGAAGCCGTGCCAGATCTCGTGGGTCAGTTCGGTCAGCGCCAGGCGGGTCTCGGAGCCCGCCGCGTCGAACAGGCACAGTTCGACGGCCTCCGCCCCGCCCGCCCACAGCGCGAAGTTGGTGCCCGCGACGCCGTCCGGCCCGACCCGGCACCGGGCGCCGAGCGGTGTCGGCGCCCCTGGCCACACCACCGGGCCCGGTCCCTTCGGCGCCGGGGCGTCCTCCCGTACGGCCTTCTGCTCGGCTGCGCTCGACACGTTGTGGCCTCCCGCGGCTCTCTTCCGTACGGAAGAAGGGTGCGGCGTCCCGGCCGCGGCTCCCCGCACGTGGTCCTCCACCCTGTTCTGCCCGCACGGCCGTGCTCCCAACATGCCAGGCGGGGACGTTTCCCCTGGAGGGTGGCCGTCGTTGGGCTGAGCGTGACTCTTGTACTGAAGCGGGCGAGGGCTTTGCTGGTGGTGGCCGCGGTGATGGCGGGCCTTTCGGGTCTCGCGGCGTGCACCGGTGACGGGCCGCCCGGGATCGACCTCACCCTGCCCGGCAAGGCGCGGGCACCCGGCGACGTCATCCGGATCAGCCCCGAGGACGGCAGCCGCGGGGTGTCCGCCGACGGGCCGCTGGAGGTGCGGGTCGACAGCGGGCGGCTCGAGCGGGTGACGGTGGTCCAGGTGGAGGACGCGCAGCGGACCCGGGTGGCGGGGGAGATCTCCCCGGACGGGCTGCGCTGGCGGCCGAGGGCCGGCACCCGGCTCGCGCTCGCCGCGAAGTACAGCGTGGACGCGGTCGCCCTCGACGGGCACGGCCGCCGCTCGGCCCGGCACACCACCTTCACCACGGTCGTGCCCGAGCACCGTTTCATCGGCTACTTCAAGCCGGAGAACCGTTCCACGGTCGGCACTGGGATGATCGTCTCCTTCTCCTTCAACCGGCCGATCGAGAACCGGGCGGCGGTCGAGCGGGCCATCCGGGTCACCTCGGACCCGCCGGTGGAGGTGGCCGGCCACTGGTTCGGCAAGGAGCGCCTCGACTTCCGCCCCGCCGCGTACTGGCGACCGGGCACGAAGGTCACCGTCGACCTGGCCCTGCGTGACGTCGAGGGCGCGCCCGGCGTGTACGGGATCCAGCGCAAGACGGTCGGCTTCACGGTGGGCCGCTCGCAGGTCTCGCTGGTCGACGCCGAGAAGCACACCATGGAGATCCGCAGGGACGGCGAGCTGCTGACCACCCTGCCGATCACGGCCGGGGCGCCGAAGACCACCACGTACAACGGGAAGATGGTGGTCACGGAGCTGTACGACGTGACGCGGATGGACGGGCGGACGGTCGGCTTCGGCGGCGAGTACGACATCAAGGACGTGCCGCACGCGATGCGGCTGACCGAGTCGGGGACCTTCCTGCACGGCAACTACTGGGCGGCGCCCTCCACGTTCGGCTCGGCCAACGTCAGCCACGGCTGCGTGGGTCTGCGCGACGTGAAGGGCGGCGGTGCGGACACCCCGGCGGGCTGGTTCTTCGACCGGACCCTCATCGGCGACGTGGTGGAGGTCGTCAACTCGGCGGACCGGCAGGTCGCTCCGGACAACGGTCTCGGCGGCTGGAACATGGACTGGGCCGACTGGACGGCGGGCTCGGCGCTGCGCTGAGCCGGGTCCCGGGGGGCACCTCGCACGAACTGGGACTGAACGGTGACATTCGCGTGGAACTTTCGTGTCCGGCGGTGTGATTATCTAACGCCGTGTGCGCGGGAGGATGCGCACGGGGGTGGGGCCCAGGCAGTGCCGGGTCGTGCGAGGGGAGAAGACCATAGTGAACGGGCAGCCGATATCCGGGGACAACGCCGGACGGCGGCGCCGCACCCGCCTGGGGGCGCTGGCGACGGGAGCACTGCTCCTCGCCCTGACCGCCTGCGGCGGCGGCGCCGGGGGCGGCGACAAGGGGGGCCAGGGCGCGGGCGGCGGCGGCAAGCAGGAGATCGCCGCCTCGCAGGCGGTCGTGACGATCGCTCCGAAGGACGGCGCCGACTCGGTCGCCACCAGCGGCGCGCTGAAGGTGACGGCCCAGCAGGGCAAGCTGACCACGGTGACGGTCTCCGACACCGAGGGCAACACGGTGGAGGGAAAGATCTCCGCCGACGGCAGCACCTGGGAGCCGCTGGGTCACCTGGCCGCGAGCACCCAGTACAAGGTGCACGCGATCGCCAAGGACGCCGAGGGCCGTGAGTCGGCGAAGGACACCACCTTCTCCACCCTCACCCCGAAGAACACCTTCATCGGCCACTACACGCCGGAGAACGGCCAGACCGTCGGCGTCGGCATGCCGGTCTCCATCAACTTCACCCGCGGCATCACCAACCCGGAGGCCGTCGAGAAGGCCATCACGGTGACGGCGGAGCCGGCCGTGCAGGTCGAGGGCCACTGGTTCGGCAACGACCGGCTGGACTTCCGTCCCAAGGAGTACTGGGCCGCGGGCACCAAGGTGACCGTCAAGCTCAACCTGGACGGGGTCGAGGGCCGTCCGGGCGTCTACGGCAAGCAGAAGAAGACCTTCTCCTTCACGATCGGCCGCCGCCAGGTCTCCACGGTCGACGCGAGCGCCAAGACCATGAAGGTCGAGCGTGACGGCAAGATCATCAAGACCCTGCCGATCACCGCGGGCGCGCCGTCCACGACCACGTACAACGGTCAGATGGTCATCAGCGAGAAGTACAAGGTGACCCGCATGAACGGGGCCACCGTCGGCTTCGGCGGCGAGTACGACATCAAGGACGTGCCGCACGCGATGCGCCTGTCCACCTCGGGCACCTTCGTGCACGGCAACTACTGGGCCTCCGCCTCGACGTTCGGCTCGGCCAACGTCAGCCACGGCTGCGTCGGTCTGCGCGACACGCGGGGCGCGGGCGACAGCTCCACGCCGGCGGCCTGGTTCTACGACCGCTCGCTCATCGGCGACGTCATCATCGTGAAGAACTCCAAGGACAAGCAGATCCAGCCGGACAACGGACTCAACGGCTGGAACATGTCCTGGGAGGAATGGATCAAGTAGTCCGTCCCACTGGTGACCGGACCCGGTGCTGTGAGCAACAGCACCGGGTCCGTTGTCGTTAACGCCCACTAACCTTCCCTCCATGACTGTGAACCTCGAAGTCGCCGAAGGCGTCGGCACGATCCGCCTCGACCGTCCCCCGATGAACGCCCTGGACATCGCCACCCAGGACCGGCTGCGCGAGCTGGCCGAGGAGGCGACGCACCGCGACGACGTGCGGGCCGTGATCCTGTACGGCGGGGAGAAGGTGTTCGCGGCCGGCGCGGACATCAAGGAGATGCAGGTCATGGACCACGCCGCCATGGTCAGGCGGTCCCGCGCCCTGCAGGACTCCTTCACCGCGGTCGCCCGCATCCCCAAGCCGGTCGTCGCGGCCGTCACCGGCTACGCCCTGGGCGGCGGCTGCGAGCTGGCGCTGTGCGCCGACTACCGGATCGCCGCGGACGACGCCAAGCTCGGCCAGCCCGAGATCCTGCTCGGCCTCATCCCGGGCGCCGGCGGCACCCAGCGCCTGTCCCGTCTGGTCGGCTCCTCCACCGCCAAGGACCTCATCTTCACCGGCCGCATGGTGAAGGCGGACGAGGCGCTCCGGCTCGGCCTGGTGGACCGGGTCGTCCCGGCCGCCGAGGTGTACGAGCAGGCGCACGCCTGGGCCGCGAAGCTGGCCCAGGGCCCGGCGATCGCGCTGCGCGCGGCGAAGGAGGCGATCGACCAGGGCCTGGAGACGGACATCGACACCGGGCTCGCCATCGAGCGCACCTGGTTCGCGGGCCTGTTCGCCACCGAGGACCGGGAGCGCGGGATGCGCAGCTTCGTCGAGGAGGGCCCGGGCAAGGCCAAGTTCGTCTGATCTCCCCGCACTTCGGACATGCGTCCGCTGACACCGGCATGTGCCGGAGGCATTCCCGTGGAATTGCCCGTTCCGGGGGGTCGAATCCCCCGGAACGGCCCCGCGCCCGGCTCCGTGCGGCCATGATGGGAGGCATGGCGGGCCTGGAGGGTATGGATCAACCGCGGCAGCACGGCGGGGCGACCGCCGCACGGTGGGTACCGGCCGCCGAGGACGAACAGGCCGCGGAAGCACTGCACTTGTACGGGAACCCGGCCGAGGAGGACGTCCGGCTGCCGTCCCGCCCGGAGTCGGCCGCGGTCGCCCGCCGGCTCACCCAGTGGGTCGTGCTGCGCCAGTGGCAGCTCTCGCCGCAGATCTCCGAGCACGCGGTCCTGCTGGTCTCCGAGCTCGTCGGCAACGCCGTCCGGCACACCGGCGCCCGCGTCTTCGCCCTGCGCATGCTCCGCCGCCGCGGCTGGATCCGCGTCGAGGTGCGCGACCCCTCCCGGGGCCTGCCCTGCCTGATGCCGGTGCACGAGCTCGACACCAGCGGCCGGGGCCTCTTCCTGGTCGACAAGCTCTCCGACCGCTGGGGCGTCGACCTGGCCCCGCGCGGCAAGACCACCTGGTTCGAGATGCGGGTCAGCGACCGCTGAGCCAGGAGCGCCGGCCCCGGACGCACGAAAGCCCCCGTCCGCCGTGATGAGGCGCCTGGGGGCTTCCGTGTGGTGCGCCGTGGATCAGGGGGGTGGTATCCACGGCCGCTCTGACGACCTGAACCCGGGTCAATGGGGGCCGTGTCCCCGACTATGGCAGACGGGTGGCCTCGGTGCCAAAAGTCCCTACCGGGTCAGACCTGGACATACGCGGACAGTTTACCGGTGAATCGTTGGTGACCTAGAGCACCCACCTTGTAAACGATGAATAAGTATGGCGTTCATCGGGTGTTTCTTCGCCCTGTCCGCATGATGGACGGCCGAGCGCGACCCGTAAACGTCCTGAAACGGCTCAATCGTCATCTTCCGGTCGAACCGCCCTTTAAATGGTGCCCGTGATGCCGACCGACCGCCGCGCCGCCCTCCGGGCCGGCGCGGCCGCCGCCCTCGCGGGGCCCCTCGCCACCGCCTGCGGCACGGACCGCCCCGCCCCGAGGCCGCAGCGCCCCGCGCCCGCGCCCCTCGCCGCCCCGGCACCCCGCCGCTACCCCGGCCGCCCCGCCGAGATCACCACCGGCCCCCGCGACCGGCCCCGGGTCGCCCTCACCTTCCACGGCCAGGGCGACCCCGCCACCGCCCGCGCCCTCCTCGACCACGCCGAACGGGCCGGCGCCCGCCTCACCGTCCTCGCCGTCGGCGACTGGCTCGACCGCCACCCCGGCATGGCCCGGCGCGTCCTCGACGGCGGCCACGACCTCGGCAACCACACCCAGCGCCACCTCGACATCACCGCCATGACCGAGGCCGAGGCCCACGCGGAGATCGAGGCCTGCGCCCGGCGGCTGCGCCGCCTCACCGGCTCCATCGGCACCTGGTTCCGGCCCTCCCGCGCCCGGCACGCCGGCGAGGCCGTCCGCCGCGCCGCCCAGCGCGCCGGATACCCCCACGTCCTCTCGTACGACGTCGACTCCCTCGACTTCACCTCACCCGGCCCCGCGGCCGTCGTCGCCAACGTCACCCGGGAGATCCGCAACGGATCGGTGGTGAGCCTCCACTTCGGCTACCCCGACACGGTCGCCGCGCTGCCCCTCCTCCTCGCCGACCTCGACCGCCGCGGCCTCTCCGCGGTGACCACCACGGAGCTGCTGACCTGATGCCGACCCTCGCCCCGCGCACCCGGCGCGCCCTCGCCGCCACCGCCACCGCCCTGCTCCTCGCCCTCGCCGGCTGCGGCGGCCCCCGCCCCGCCGAGACCGGCGGCGGCACCAAGAAGGCCGCCGGGCTCCCCGCCGTACCGAAATCCGCCGTCCCCGCCGGGCTGCCCGGTATGCCGCCGCCGCTCGACCCGAACGACGTCTACGCCGCCGACCGGCCGAACAGACTGTCCCCGGTCGTCAAGGACTTCCCCTCCCGGGTCTACGTCCCCAACACCAACTCCAACACCGTCTCCGTCATCGACCCCGCCACCTACAAGGTGATCGAGACCATCCCCGTCGGCATCCAGCCGCAGCACGTCGTCCCCTCCTGGGACCTGAAGACCCTCTGGGTCAACAACAACCGCGGCCACACCCTCACCCCGATCGACCCCGCCACCGGCGCCGCCGGCAAGCCCGTCGAGGTCCACGACCCGTACAACCTCTACTTCACCCCGAACGGCAAGTACGCCGTCGTCATGGCCTCGCTCGACCGCGAACTCGTCTTCCGCGACCCGCACACCATGGAACGCAGGAAGACCGTCCCCGTCTCCTGCTACGGCGTCAACCACGCCGACTTCTCCGCCGACGGGCGCTACTTCATCGTCTCCTGCGAGTTCTCCGGCGAACTCCTCAAGGTCGACACCGAGAAGATGGAGGTCATCGGCCAGCAGAAACTGCCCATGGCCGGCGCCATGCCGCAGGACGTGAAGATCTCCCCCGACGGAAAGACCTTCTACGTCGCCGACATGATGGCCCACGGCATGTGGGTCCTCGACGGCGACAAGTTCACCACCCCGACCCTGCTGCCCACCGGCAAGGGCTGCCACGGCCTCTACGTCTCCCGCGACTCACGCGAGATGTACGTCCCCAACCGCGGCGAGGGATCCATCTCCGTCTTCGACTTCAAGCAGAACAAGCTCACCAAGAAGTGGTGGCTCCCGGACGGCGGATCCCCCGACATGGGCGGCGTCTCCGCCGACGGCAAGGTGCTGTGGCTCTCCGGCCGTTACGACTCCGAGGTCTACGCGATCGACACCACGACCGGCAGGCAACTGGCCCGCATCCCCGTCGGCGGCGGCCCCCACGGCCTGGCGGTCTACCCGCAGCCGGGCCGCTACTCCCTCGGCCACACCGGAGTGTTCCGCTAGTTTTTGTGGCTCGGTTCCAGCCGGGCGCTCACTCGCCCACGCGGT
Organism: Streptomyces sp. NPDC126499; assembly: GCF_040302485.1. Lineage (NCBI taxonomy): Bacteria > Bacillati > Actinomycetota > Actinomycetes > Kitasatosporales > Streptomycetaceae > Streptomyces > Streptomyces sp. NPDC126499. The sequence continues at coordinate 340,049 of NZ_JBEOUO010000004.1, forward strand.
CCCGAGGTACCTAGCGCGCCACCAGCAGCGCCTCCGCGCCGACCGGGCGGTAGCCCGCCGCCTGGAAGACGCGGACGCTGCGGGCGTTGCCGGGGGACTGCTGGGCCCACACCACCGGGTCCGGGGTCAGATGGCGGGCCGCCGTCGCCAGCGCGCGGCCCAGGCCCCGGTGGCGTACCCCCTCGTCCACCTCGATCGCGGCCTCCATGCGGCCCGCCACGCCCCGGCCCAGGATCAGCAGCCCGCCCTCCGCGGCCCACACCCGCACCTCGTCCCGGTACTTCAGCGCCCGCGCCACCCGCGGGTGCTCCGGGTCCTCGATCTCGCGCAGCTCGATCCCCGGGGCGCCGGGCAGCGCGTCCGCGACGGTCAGCAGGTCGATCGTGTTCACATACCGGCCCGTGCGGGCCGTCAGCGCCGTCAGGAACGTCGGGGTCATGCTCGCCACGAGCGGGTCCGTCGACGCCCCGGCCAGCTCCGCCCGTATCCACCGGGGATCCTCGTCCAGGAACACCACCGAGTGCGCCGTGAACGACAGCACCCCCGCGTCCCGGGCGTTCGGCTGCCGCACGATCGTCGTCGACCCGTCCGGCGGAGGGAACACCCCACGGGCCGCCGCCGCCAGGATGTCCGCCACTCCCATGGCCTCGCTGCTCATACCCCCATCATCCGGTATGACCGCGCCCGCTAATCTTGCCCCCGACATCGAAGCACCGAGAAGGGGCGGAAACAGTGGCGGACATCGAGTCGGCACGTACGGCATTCGACAAGTTCGACGTGGACGGGGACGGCTTCATCACGGCCGCCGAGTACAAGAGCGTCATGGCCCAGCTGGGCGACTTCAACGTGACCGAGACCGTCGCCGAGGCGCTCATCAAGCAGCGCGACGCCAACGGTGACGGCGTCCTGTCCTGGGACGAGTTCTGGGCGCACCTCGACAAGGCCTGACCGGCAGAGCCGGGCGGGCGGCGGCGTACGACCATGCGCACGCCGTTGAGTTGCCGCCCGTCCGGCCCCCGGTGACGATCATGAGGTGACGCTCCCAGGGCCCTTCGGCACCCCGACCCGCCGCCTGACGGCAGCCGTTATCGCCGCAGCCACCGTCCTCACCGTCGTCCTCCTCGGCGCCTCGCTCGCCCAGACGGGCACCGGCGAACTGGAGATCCCCGCCGCCGGCACCATCACCCTGCTGCGGCTCCTCGTCGTCACCGCCCTCGCCGTCCACATCGGCGAGATCGCGGGCGTCCGGATCGCCGGCGAAGGGCCGCTGCCCCGCCGCTGGTCCCTCCCCGCGGCCGTCGTCGGCTGCGCCGCCTCCGCCGGCCTCCTGATCCTCCTCGCCGCCATCAGCGGACTGAAGCTGACCACCGTGTACGGGCTCCGCGAAGGCCGGCTGCTGCTCGTCACCGCCAACGCCCTCGCCCTGGCCGCCCTGTGCGCCGCCGGCCGCCGGCCGGCCCTCGCGCTCGGGCCGCTCGCCGTCGCGATCGGCGCGGAGGCCCTGCGCGCCCACCCCGAGTCCTACAGCCCGGCGATCGGCGTCGGCCTCACCGTCGTCCACCTGACGGCCGCGTCCCTCTGGTTCGGCACCCTGCTGCACGTGCTGCGCACCATGTGGCTGCGCGGCGGCGGCCGGGACGTGCTGATGCGGTACGCGAAGATGGCCGCCTGGGTCTTCGCGGCCCTCGCCGTCACCGGCACCTGCTCCACCCTGCGCCGCCTCCCGCTCGACGGGATCCTCACCACCGCCTACGGCAGGGTGCTGCTGGTGAAGCTCGCCCTCTTCGGCCTGGCCGCGCTCCTCGCCCTGACCGCCCGGCGCCGCATGCTGACCGGCGGCGACGCCCGCCCCCCGGCCCGCGTCGAGCTGGGCGTCCTCGCGGCCGTCATGGTCCTCTCGGCGCTGCTCACCGTCGTACCGGACCCGCACTGGCTGCTGCCCTGAGGGGCGGCAGCCGCCTTGAGGCCCTGCCCTGAGGGGCGCCGCCTTGAGGCCCTGCCCTGACGCGCGGCGCCGCCTACCGCCTCAGCACTCGATGATGTTCACCGCGAGACCGCCGCGGGCGGTCTCCTTGTACTTCACGCTCATGTCCGCGCCGGTCTCCTTCATGGTCTTGATGACCTTGTCCAGGGAGACCAGGTGGTTGCCGTCGCCGCGCATCGCCATCTTCGCCGCCGTGACGGCCTTGACCGCGGCCATGCCGTTGCGCTCGATGCACGGGATCTGGACCAGGCCGCCGACCGGGTCACAGGTCAGGCCCAGGTTGTGCTCCATGCCGATCTCGGCCGCGTTCTCCACCTGCTCGGGGGAGCCGCCCAGGACCTCGGCGAGGGCGCCCGCCGCCATGGAGCAGGCGGAGCCGACCTCGCCCTGGCAGCCCACCTCGGCGCCGGAGATGGAGGCGTTCTCCTTGAAGAGCATGCCGATGGCGCCGGCCGCGAGGAGGAAGCGGACCACGCCGTCCTCGTCGGCACCCGGGACGAAGTTCATGTAGTAGTGCAGGACGGCGGGGATGATGCCGGCCGCGCCGTTCGTCGGGGCGGTGACCACCCGGCCGCCCGCCGCGTTCTCCTCGTTCACGGCCATCGCGTAGAGGGTGATCCACTCCATGGCGTGCGCCAGCGGGTCGCCCTCGGAGCGCAGCTTGCGGGCCGAGGTCGCGGCGCGGCGGCGGACCTTCAGGCCGCCGGGCAGGATGCCCTCGCGGGACATGCCGCGCGAGACGCAGGCCTGCATGACCCGCCAGATCTCCAGCAGGCCCTCGCGGATCTCCGTCTCGGTGCGCCAGGCCTTCTCGTTCTCCAGCATCAGCGAGGAGATCGACAGGCCGGTCTCCTTGGTGAGGCGGAGCAGCTCGTCACCGGTGCGGAAGGGGTACGTGAGGACGGTGTCGTCCGGGATGATCGGGTTCTCGCCGGCGACCGCGTCTTCGTCCACGACGAAGCCGCCGCCGACCGAGTAGTAGGTCTTCTCCAGGACCAGCGCGCCCTCGGCGTCGTACGCGAAGACCGTCATGCCGTTGGCGTGGTACGGCAGCGCCTTGCGGCGGTGCAGGATCAGGTCGTCGTCGAACGAGAACGGGATCTCGTGCGCGCCGAGCAGGTTGATCCGGCCGCTCTCCTTGATCCGCTCGAACTCGTCGTCGGCGGTCTCCACGTTCACCGTGCGCGGCGAGTGGCCCTCCAGGCCGAGCAGGACCGCCTTCGGGGTGCCGTGGCCGTGGCCCGTGGCGCCGAGCGAGCCGTACAGCTCGGCCCGTATGGCGGCGGTGTGGGCCAGCAGGCCCTCGTTCTTCAGGCGGCGGGCGAACATGCGTGCGGCACGCATCGGGCCCACCGTGTGGGAGCTCGACGGACCGATGCCGATCGAGAACAGGTCGAAGACCGAGATGGCCACGGGGGACTCCTTGTGGGGGCGACGCCGTTGTCTGCCGGGGTGGTGCAGAACGAGCAGGAAGAGCGGGCGGGGCGGTAAAGGGGTGGGGCACCGCGCTCACTGTCCAGTGTGCGTGGTGCCCCGGAGCTTCATACCAACAAAAGGGTACGAAATTACTTCAGGCCGGGGTACAGCGGGTGCTTCTCCGCCAGAGCGGTCACCCGGGCCTTCAGCGCCTCGGCGTCGAAGCCGGGCTTGAGGGTCTCGGCGATGATGTCGGCGACCTCGCGGAAGTCCTCGGCCTGGAAGCCGCGGGTGGCGAGGGCCGGCGTGCCGATGCGCAGGCCGGAGGTGACCATCGGCGGGCGCGGGTCGTTCGGAACGGCGTTCCGGTTGACCGTGATGCCGACCTCGTGGAGACGGTCCTCGGCCTGCTGGCCGTCCAGCTCGCTGTCGCGCAGGTCGACCAGGAGCAGGTGCACGTCGGTGCCGCCGGACAGCACGGAGACGCCGTGCTCGCGGACGTCGTCCTGGACCAGGCGCTCGGCGATGATCCGGGCGCCGTCCAGGGTGCGCTGCTGGCGCTCCTTGAACTCCTCCGAGGCCGCGACCTTGAAGGAGACGGCCTTGGCCGCGATCACGTGCTCCAGCGGGCCGCCCTGGAAGCCGGGGAAGACCGAGGAGTTCAGCTTCTTCGCGAACTCCTTCTTCGCCAGGATGATGCCGCCGCGCGGGCCGCCGAGCGTCTTGTGCGTGGTGGAGGTCACCACGTCCGCGTACTCGACCGGGTTCGGGTGCAGACCGGCGGCGACCAGGCCGGCGAAGTGGGCCATGTCGACCCACAGGTACGCCTCGACCTCGTCGGCGATCCGGCGGAACTCGGCGAAGTCCAGCTGGCGCGGGTAGGCGGACCAGCCCGCGATGATCACCTTGGGGCGGTGCTCCTTGGCGAGGCGCTCGACCTCGGCCATGTCGACCAGGCCGGCCTCGTCCACGTGGTAGGCGACCACGTTGAACTGCTTGCCGGAGAAGTTCAGGCGCATGCCGTGGGTGAGGTGGCCGCCGTGCGCCAGGTCCAGGCCGAGGATCGTGTCGCCGGGCTGGGCGATCGCGAAGAGGGCGGCCTGGTTGGCGGAGGCGCCGGAGTGGGGCTGCACGTTGGCGTACTCGGCGCCGAACAGGTCCTTGATCCGGTCGATCGCGATCTGCTCGGCCACGTCGACGTGCTCGCAGCCGCCGTAGTAGCGGCGGCCCGGGTAGCCCTCGGCGTACTTGTTGGTGAGGACGGAGCCCTGGGCCTCCATGACCGCGACCGGAGCGAAGTTCTCCGAGGCGATCATCTCGAGGGTGGACTGCTGGCGGCGGAGCTCGGCGTCGACGGCGGCGGCGACGTCCGGGTCGAGCTCATGGAGAGGGGTGTTCAGAAGCGACATGTTTCGATCCCTGGGGGGTCTCGGTTAGCCGGCGGTGAAGGCGGTGTACTCGTCGGCGGAGAGCAGGTCCTCCGGCTCGGCCTCGATGCGCACCTTGAACAGCCAGCCGCCCTCGAACGGGGCGGAGTTCACCAGCGACGGGTCGTCGACGACGTCCTGGTTGGCCTCGACGACCTCGCCGGTCACCGGGGCGTACAGGTCGCTGACGGACTTCGTGGACTCCAGCTCGCCACAGGACTCGCCCGCGGTGACCTTGTCGCCGACCGCGGGAAGCTGCACGTAGACGACGTCACCGAGCGCGTTGGCCGCGTGCTCCGTGATGCCGATCGTGGCGACGCCGTCCTCCACGGCCGACAGCCACTCGTGCTCCTTGCTGTAGCGCAGCTGCTGGGGGTTGCTCATGACCTGATTCTCCTGGATCGGGGGAGTGCTGATGAACGCGGGTCTTGCGAGGTGAGATGCACCATGAGACGAATCGCTGAGGGATACGTCACTTCTGGCACATCCCTGTCAGTCGTCTGTCACTTCTGACGCTTGTAGAACGGCAGTGCCACGACCTCGTACGGCTCGTGGGTGCCCCGGATGTCGACCCCGACGCCCTCGGTGCCGGGCGTGGCGTGGGCGGCGTCCACATAGGCCATGGCGATCGGCTTGCCCAGGGTCGGGGACGGCGCGCCGGAGGTGATCTCGCCGATCACCTCGCCGTTCGCCACCACCGACATGCCGGCCCGCGGGACCCGGCGGCCCTCGGCGACCAGACCGACCAGCTTGCGCGGCGGGGCGGTCTCGGCGCGCTCGGCGGCCTTCTCAAGCGCCTCGCGGCCGACGAAGCGGCCCTCGTTGGTGGTCTTCTCGAACTTCACGACCCGGCCGAGGCCCGCGTCGAAGGGGGTGAGCGCGGTGGTCAGCTCGTGGCCGTACAGCGGCATGCCCGCCTCCAGGCGGAGCGTGTCACGACAGGACAGGCCGCAGGGGATCAGGCCGACGCCCGCGCCCGCCTCGGTCAGCGCCTTCCACACGCCCTCGGCGTGCTCCGGCTTCAGGAACAGCTCGAAGCCGTCCTCGCCGGTGTAGCCGGTCCGGGCGATCAGCGCCGGCACCCCCGCGACGGTGCCGGGCAGGCCCGCGTAGTACTTCAGGCCGTCCAGGTCGGCGTCGGTGAGGGACTTCAGGATGCCGGGGGACTCCGGGCCCTGGACGGCGATCAGCGCGTACGCGTCGCGGTCGTCGCGGACCTCGGCGTCGAAGCCCTCCGCGCGCTCGGTGAGGGCGTCCAGGACCACCTGGGCGTTGGAGGCGTTGGCGACGACCATGTACTCGGTCTCGCCGAGGCGGTAGACGATCAGGTCGTCGAGGATGCCGCCGTCCTCGCGGCAGATCATCGTGTAGCGGGCGCGGCCGTTGCCGACGGTGGAGATGTTGCCCACCAGGGCGTAGTCCAGGAGGTCCACGGCCTGCGGGCCGGTGACGGTGATCTCGCCCATGTGGGAGAGGTCGAAGAGGCCCGCCCGGGTCCGTACGGCGTTGTGCTCGTCGCGCTCGCTGCCGTAGCGCAGCGGCATGTCCCAGCCGGCGAAGTCGGTCATGGTCGCGCCCAGTGAACGATGCAGCGCATCGAGCGCGGTCAGACGGGGGGCAGTGCTCATGGGGTGGCTCCCGGGTCCCAGGGCGTGCAGGGCACGACATGACATGACGGTGAGGACGATCCTCCCCATCTGTCATGGAACCTGAGAGGTTCACCGAGGGCATCCTCGGCTTGCACCTTGGGTGGGGCCGCGACAGGTGCGGCCCGCTTTTCAGATCTGCCTCATCCACGCGGTACGGGGCCTGAGAGATTCAAGGGAGGTTCTTGCTCCTTCGGCGCCCGGGGACGCTCGGCGCGACTGCGCCTGGCGGCCCGGGACTCTCCCGCGCGGATTCGAGCGGCCGGTATGCGGTTGTGCGCGCTGCGAGCGCGTGGCGCTCATCATTGCACGGCGGGTCCGCCGGGCAAATCGCTTGTGTCCCATTACCGTTTCTTTACACTTCGTGGGCAGGGTCCCGGCAGGCCCGACAGGGGGAGCAGAGATGACCATCCAGCGCACCGGCGCCTACGCGGCGAGTCCCGGGATACCCGTTCAGCGGGCGGCCGCCCGAGCCCGCGCCCGCGACCGGGTCAGAGGCCGGCGCCGCGCCCGGATCCTGCGCGACCTGCGCGAGCGCGGCGGCCGCAGTCCCCGCGTGCTGACCTTCGCCGCCGGCGACGTCGTCGTGGTCTCCGGGCTGCCCGGCGCCGGGAAGTCCACCCTCATGGACCGCGCCGCGGCCGGCCGCGCCATCGACTCGCAGCACACCCGCGAGCGCTGGGAGGCCCGGCTGCCCCGCTTCCTGCCGTACGCCCTCTGGCGCCCCCTCGCCCGCCTCGCCCACTACGCGGGCCTCCGCCGCGCCCTGCGCTCCGGCGCCGGGGTGATCGTCCACGACTGCGGCACCCAGTCCTGGGTGCGCGGCTGGCTCGCCCGGGAGGCCCGCAGGCGCGGCGCCGCCCTCCACCTGATCCTGCTCGACGTCGACCCCGACACCGCCCGCGCCGGCCAGCGGGCCCGCGGCCGCGGCGTCTCCGGCTACGCCTTCGCCCGGCACCGCCGCGCCGTCGGCCGCCTGGTGCGCACCGCCGAGAGCGGCGCCCTGCCGCCCGGCTGCGCCTCGGTCACCCTGCTGGACCGGGACGCCGCCGACGCCCTGCGCCGGATCGGGTTCCGCGAGACGGCGGGCGAGGACGCGACGGGCGACGACGTGACGGCCCACGGCATGAAGGGCCGCGACGTGACGGGCCACGACGTGGCGTGAACCACTCCCGCCCTCCCGGCGTCCTTCTGGGTCACAGGGGCGGCGTGCCGCGATTAAGGTGCGTATGGCCTGTCCGGCGGACCAGGCCGACCGCAGCAGCAGGTGCCGGAAGGCCGGAAGGGGACGACGAGAACGTGGACGTGACGTGGCCGGGCAATGAGCTCGAGGAAGTGCTGGCCGCCTCGCTCGGCAACCCCGCCGCCGGCGGCCGGCTGGTCGAGGTCCTCGGCCGCAGCCCCGTCTGGGTGCCCCTGCCCAACGGCGGCGGCCCCGACAGCCCCGACCTCGACCTGCCCACCCTGGAGATCGACGGCTCCGCCTACGTGCCCGTCTTCAGCTCCCACGAGCAGTTCCTCGCCTGCGTCGGCGAGCACATGTCGTTCACCGTCGCCCCCGCCCGCGACTTCGCCCGCGGCCTGCCCCCGCAGCTCGGCATCGCCGTGAACCCCGGCGGCACCGTCGGCGTCCCGCTGCCCCCCGCCGCCGTCGCCGAGCTCTGCCGGGTCGGCCGGACGCCCCTGGACGGGCCCGCCACCGGCGGCCGCGTCCGCCTCTTCGAACCCGACTGGCAGGACGACCCGGTCGACTTCCTCGCCGCCGCCTCCGCCGAATTCGAGGCCCTCGGCACGGTCGCCACCGCCCGCCGCGCCCTCGCCAGCGTCGAGGGCACCGAACCCGCCCTCTTCGTCGGCGTCCAGCTCACCCACCCCGAAGCCGACCCCGCCACCCCGCTGGACGCCCTCGGCCGCGCCCTCGGCCGGATCGAGGTCGCCTGGCCGGTCAACCTCATCCTGCTCGACCTGGCCCAGGACCCGGTCGCCGACTGGATGCTGGAGAAGGTGCGCCCCTTCTACCAGCGCGCCGCCGTGTGACGGTCCCCCTGTTTAAGCTGAACTGATTCAAGAACCGAGCGACGAGACAACCGAGCCGTACGGCCGTACGACAAGAGGGGCGGGACCCAGGGTGAGCGCGTCAGGCACCGCTGCGACCGGACAGGTCGAGCACATGCTGCGCCAGGTGGCACCCGGACGCCACGACGCCTACGAGCAGCTGCTGCACGCCCTCGCCGGCTCCGAGGTCTGGATGCTGCTGTGGCAGGGCGCCCCCGGATCCCCCGACGCCCAGTACGGGAACATGGAGGTCGACGGCTACGGCTACGCCCCGTGCGTCACCTCCGCCCAGGAGCTCGCCGCCTCCGGCTGGAACCGCGCCCACGAGCTCGTCCCCGGCCTGGAGATCGCCCGCGCCCTCTACCCCGACCGCTGGGGCATCTGGCTGAACCCGCACGCCCCCGGCGGCGGCGTCGGCATCCCCTGGGCCGACCTGCGCCGCATCGCCACCGGCCTGGACCGCATGCCCGCCGGACCCCTGCGGCTGTCCGAGCCCGCCCTGGAGATCCCGCAGTTCTACGCCCTGCTCACCCAGAACGCCCACCGCACCCCCGCGGTGCGCTCGCTGCGCCGTGCCTGGGTGCAGCCCGCGCTCGGCTCCCCGTACCTCGCCATCGGCCTCGACCTGTACGACTCCGCCCCCGCCTCCGTCGAGGCGGTCCGCGCGATGATGCTCCAGACCGTCGCCGCCGTCCCCGACGGCCTGCCCGTCTCCACGGTGACGATGTCCGACACGTACGACCCGGTCGCGATGTGGCTCGCCGCCCACGCCCGCCCGTTCTACGACCGCGAGGCGCACGCGGCCCCGCACACCGCCCCCCTCGCCGCCCCGTCTCACCAGCCGGGATACGGCTACCCGCCCGCGCGACACCGCTGAAACACCCCCGCCACCCCCGGACGCGTCGCCGAAACCCGGCCGAAATCCCTTTCCAGACTGAGGTTTTGCCTCCGCTTTCCGCCGGGCGCGCTGCGATGTCCCGCATCGGACCGTTTTGGTAACTGTCCGGGTCTCAGGTTGGTATCACCGCTATGCGGACTGTTCTCTGCCGCGTCACTCGCCAGTAGCGTTCGGCCGGTCAAGACCACACATGGCGACCCAGGGGTGGACCCATGCGAATATTCAAGTCCCGGGCGGCCCGGGCTTTGACGGCGGCCCTCACGGTCGGCCTCATCGCCACCGGCTGTGCGAGCGAGCGGGGCAAGGACGGGGACAAGGGGGCGAAGGACACCTTCGTCTTCGGCGCCCCCGGTGACCCGGCCTCCCTCGACCCGTCCCTCGCGGCCGACGGCGAGACCTTCCGGGTCACCCGTCAGGCCTTCGAAGCACTCCTTGAGCACGAGTCGGGAGGCAGCAAGCTCGTCGGCGGTCTCGCCGAGACCTGGTCGAGCAACCCCCAGGGCACGGTCTGGACGTTCAACCTGCGCAAGGGCGTCAAGTTCCACGACGGCGAGGCGTTCAACGCCGCCGCGGTCTGCGCGAACTACGACCACTGGTTCAACTGGAAGGGCACCTACCAGTCCAGCGCGATCTCCACCTACTGGCAGGACATCATGGGTGGCTTCGCGAAGAACGAGGACAAGGAGGCCCCGCCGCCGAACTACAAGTCCTGCACGGCCAAGGACGAGAACACGGCGGTCATCGAGGTCCTCACGCCCTCCGCCAACCTGCCCGGCGGCTTCTCCCTCCAGGCCCTCGCGATCCACTCGCCGAAGGCGATCAAGGAGTACGAGAAGCAGGCGGCGACCGCCAAGGGCGACGCCATCACGTACCCCAAGTACAGCCAGGAGGCCGGCACGGTCGCCGGCACCGGCCCGTACAAGATCACGAAGTGGAACAAGGGCAACAAGGAAGTCTCCCTGACCCGCTTCGACGACTACTGGGGCGAGAAGGCCAAGGTGAAGAACCTGGTCATCCGCACCATCGACACCGAGGACGCCCGCCGTCAGGCGCTGCAGGCCGGTGACATCGACGGCTACGACCTGGTCGCGCCCGCCGACATCAAGACCCTCGAGAGCGCCGGCTTCAAGGTCCCGACCCGTGACGTCTTCAACCTGCTCTACCTCGGTATGACGCAGACGAAGAACCCGGCACTGCAGAAGCCCGCGGTCCGCCAGGCCATCGCGCACGCCGTCGACCGCGAGAACATCGTCAAGACGCAGCTGCCCGAGGGCGGCAAGGTCGCGACCCAGTTCATGCCCGACACGGTCGCCGGCTACTCCGAGAACGTGAAGAAGTACCCCTTCGACACGGCCAAGGCCAAGCAGCTCCTCGCCTCCGCCGGTGCGAGCAACCTCTCCATCGAGATGTGCTACCCGACCGAGGTCACCCGCCCGTACATGCCGGCGCCGCAGGACATCTTCGAGCTGATCAAGGCCGACCTGGAGAAGGCCGGCATCAAGGTCACCCCGAAGCCGCTGAAGTGGAACCCGGACTACCTGGACGCGGTCGAGGCCGGCTCCTGCGCCCTGCACATGCTCGGCTGGACCGGTGACTTCAACGACGGCTACAACTTCATCGGCACCTGGTTCGCCGAGCCCGACAAGCAGTGGGGCTTCAAGGACGACAAGGTCTTCAACGCGGTCAAGGCGGGCTCGCTCCAGGGCGACCCGGCCAAGCGCACCGACCTGTACAAGGCCGCCAACGAGGCCATCATGGAGTACCTGCCCGGTCTCCCGCTGACCTCCTCGCCGCCCGCCATCGCGTTCGGCAAGAACGTCAACCCGCCGAAGGTCTCCCCGCTGACGCAGGAGAACTTCGCCGAGGCCTCCTTCAAGTAGCCGAGGAAACACCGCCTGAGGTCCGCCCGGCCACGGAAAACCACGTGGCCGGGCGGACCCGCATCCGACTCCCGTACAACGCAAGAAAGGGGCACGCGGGGTGTTGCGACTCGTCGTACGACGACTTCTCCAGCTGATACCCACCCTGCTCGGCCTGTCGGTTCTGCTCTTCGTCTGGCTGAACCGACTGCCCGGCGGACCCGCCTCAGCGATCCTGGGCGAGCGGGCGACCGAAGCCGACGTGGCGCGCATCAACCGGGCGCTGGGACTCGACCAGCCGCTCTACGTCCAGTACGGACGCTTCCTCAAGCGGCTCTTCGAACTCGACCTCGGCACCTCCGTGCAGACCGGACAGCCCGTCTGGGACGAGTTCCTGCTGCGCTTCCCCGCCACGGTGGAGCTCAGCCTCGCCGCCATGTTCATCGCCGTCGTCGTCGGCATCCCGCTCGGCTACCTCGCCGCCCGCAAGCGCGGCGGCTGGCTCGACGTGGCCTCCGTCTCCGGCTCGCTCGTCGGCATCTGCATCCCGGTCTTCTTCCTGGCCCAGCTGCTCAAGGGCGCCTTCGGCGGCATCTTCGGCACCTACGGCCGCCAGTCCACCGGCCTCGACGCCACCAGCGTGACCGGCTTCGCCGTCCTCGACGGCGTGCTCACCGGCGAGTTCGACGCCGCCTGGGACGCCCTCATGCACCTGGTGCTGCCCGGCATCGCGCTGGCCACCATCCCGCTCGCGGTCATCGTGCGCATGACCCGCGCCAGCGTCCTGGAGGTCCTCGGCGAGGACTACATCCGCACCGCCGAGTCCAAGGGCCTGGAGCGCCGGGTCGTGCGCGGCCGGCACATTTTGCGCAACGCGATGCTGCCCGTGGTCACCGCCGTCGGCCTGCTCACCGGAAGCCTGCTGTCCGGCGCCGTCCTCACCGAGTCCGTCTTCTCCTTCGGCGGCATCGGCTCCTTCATCCGTACCGCCATCGACGCCCGCGACTACCCCGTGCTCGTCGGCTTCATCATGTTCATCGCGATGGTGTACGTCCTGATCAACCTGCTGGTGGATCTCGCGTACAGCGTCATCGATCCGAGGGTGCGGGTGCACTGATGAGCCTGGTATCCACCAACACGTCCAAGATCGACCGGCTCGCGCAGCTCACCGCCAGGACCGAGACGGCGAGCGGCGCCAGCCTGTGGCGCGAGGCGATGCGCCGGCTGCGCGCCAGCAAGATGGCCGTCATCGGCGCCGTGATCATCGCGGCCTTCGTCCTGGTCGCGATCGTCGGCCCCTGGATCGCCCCGCACGCGCCGACCGACCAGACCTGGCGCGGCGAGGTCTTCCCCAACCGCGGCCAGTTCGTCGGCGCCCGCGGCGAGAACTGGTTCGGCCTGGACCACCTGGGCCGCGACATGTTCTCCCGGATGCTGGTGGGCGCGCGCCAGACGCTGCTCGTCGGCGTCGTCTCCATGCTCATCGGCCTGCTCGTCGGTGCCCTGGTCGGCGCCGTGTCGGGCGCCGCCGCCACCCTCGGCGGGAAGGCGGGACGACGGTTCGACAACGCGATCATGCGCGTCACCGACATCATGCTGGCGCTGCCCTCGCTGCTGCTCGCCGTGTCGATCGCCGCGGTCATGGGCCAGTCCCTCACCACCGTGATGATCGCCGTCGGTGTCGTACAGATCCCGATCTTCGCCCGCCTGCTGCGCGGCTCGATGCTCGCCCAGGGCGGCAGCGACTACGTCCTCGCCGCCCGCTCCCTCGGCATCCGCAAGCGGCGCATCGTCCTCACCCAGATCCTGCCGAACTCGCTGAGCCCGGTGATCGTCCAGGCCACCCTCAGCCTCGCCACCGCCATCATCGAGGCCGCGGCGCTGTCCTACCTCGGCCTCGGCAACCCCGACCCGGCGGTCCCGGAGTGGGGCGTCATGCTCACCCAGGCGCAGCGGTTCTTCGACAACGCGCCCATGATGTCCGTGTATCCGGCGGTCGGCATCATCATCACGGCCCTCGGCTTCACCCTGCTCGGCGAGGCCATGCGCGAAGCCCTCGACCCGAAGCTGCGAGGTTGATGTCATGCCACTGCTCACCGTGGACGAACTCACCGTCACCTTCGGCGGCCGCGGCCGCAAGGACGTCCGGGCGGTCAACGGCGTCTCCTTCGGCGTCGACCGGGGCCAGGTCGTCGGCCTGGTCGGCGAGTCGGGCTGCGGCAAGTCCGTCACCTCCCTCGCGCTCATGGGACTCCTCCCGGGCAAGGGCGTCACGCTCGGCGGCCGCGCCGACTTCGACGGTACGGACCTGCTGACGCTGAACCCGTCCAGGATGCGCGACCTGCGCGGACGCGAACTGGCGATGATCTTCCAGGACCCGCTGTCCTCGCTGAACCCGGTCATCCCCATCGGCGTCCAGGTCACCGAGATCCTCGAGCGCCACCGGGGCATGAAGGGCGAGGCCGCCCGCAAGGAGGCCGCCCACCTGCTCGACCGGGTCGGCATCCCCGACCCGACCCGCCGCCTCAAGGAGTTCCCGCACCAGCTCTCCGGCGGCATGCGGCAGCGTGCCCTCATCGCCATGGCCGTGGCCTGCGCCCCGCGCCTGCTCATCGCCGACGAGCCGACCACCGCGCTCGACGTCACCATCCAGGCCCAGATCCTCGAACTCCTCAAGGAACTCGTGGACCAGGAGGGCACCGCCCTGCTGATGATCACCCACGACCTGGGTGTCGTCGCCGGCCTGTGCGACCAGGTGAACGTGCTCTACGCCGGCAAGGTCGTCGAGTCCGCCGCCCGCCGCGAGCTGTTCGCCCACCCGACGCACCCGTACACCCACGGCCTGCTCGGCTCCATCCCCCGGCTCGACGCCCCGCGCGGCGAACCGCTCCACCCGATCCGCGGGTCCATCAACGACCAGATCGCCTGGGCCGACGGCTGCGCCTTCGCCCCGCGCTGCGACCGGTACGAGATGGAGTGCCTCACCGGCACCCCCGAACTGACCGAACCACGCGAGGCCGGACACCGCGCCCGCTGCGTCAACCCGGTCCTGGCCACGACGGAGGTCCCGGCATGAGCCTGCTCGAACTCGACGGTGTGAAGGTCCACTTCCCCGTCAAGAAGGGCATCCTCTTCGACCGCACGGTCGGCCACGTCTACGCCGTGGACGGCGTGTCGCTGTCGGTCGAGGCCGGCCAGACGTACGGCCTGGTCGGCGAGTCGGGCTGCGGCAAGACGACGCTGGGCCGCGCGGTGCTGCGCCTGGTCGACCTCACGGACGGCTCCGTCGTCCTCGACGGCACGGACGTGGCCAAGCTCTCCGAGAAGGACCTGCGCTCCTTCCGCCGCCGGCTCCAGATGGTCTTCCAGGACCCGCTGGGCAGCCTCAACCCGCGGCAGAACATCGAGTCGATCCTGAGCGAGGGCATGGCCGCGCACGGGATCGGCGCGAACCAGGACGAGCGGCGGGAGAAGATCCGGGAGATCCTGGCGAAGGTGGGCCTGCCCACCAACGCGCTGTCCCGCTACCCGCACGAGTTCTCCGGCGGTCAGCGCCAGCGCATCGGCATCGCCCGCGCCCTGGTGCTCGAACCGGACGTCATCATCTGCGACGAGCCGGTCTCGGCCCTCGACGTCTCCATCCAGGCCCAGGTCATCAACCTCCTGGAGGAACTCCAGGAGTCCATGGGCCTGACCTACCTGGTCATCGCCCACGACCTCGCGGTGGTCCGCCACATCTCGGACGTCATCGGCGTGATGTACCTCGGCTCGCTGGTGGAGGAGGCCCCGAGCGACGCGCTGTACGCGGAGCCGATGCACCCCTACACCAAGGCCCTGATGTCCGCGGTCCCGGTCCCGGACCCGGAGGTCGAGGACCGCCGCGAACGCATCCTCCTCCACGGCGACCTCCCCTCCCCGGCCAACCCCCCGACCGGCTGCCGCTTCCACACCCGCTGCCCCTGGAAGCAGGACACCCTCTGCGCCACGGACCGCCCGGAACTGCGGGACGCCGGCAACGGCCACAAGGTCGCCTGCCACTTCGCGAAGGAGATCCACGAGGGCACCCTGAGCATCACCCCGACCTCGGAGGCGGTCGTGCTTCCGGCACAGGCGACGGGGGAGCCGGGGGAGGGGGCGGACGCGGTCGACGGGGGGTCGGCGGGCGTGAAGGCGGAGGCCGGACCGGTCGGTGCGGTGTCGGCGGGCGCGGCGGAGGCTGGGCCGGTCGGTGCGGGGCCGGGGGGTGCCAAGGCGACGGGCGCGGCGGGTACCGCGGCCGGGCCGGAGGCCGCCGAGGGCGGTGAGGCTGAGGCCGCCGAGGGCGGTGAGGCTGAGGCCGCCGAGGGCGCTGAGGCACCTGCCGAGGCCGGCGCCCCGGAGGACGCGCCGCAGGCGCCGTCTGCCGGGGACCCGGAGCCCGGCGAGGAGCCGCAGTCCGTTGGGGAGCCGGAGCCCTCGAAGGCGGACCCCTCGAAGGCCTGACCCACCGGGCCGCCCTGGCCTGGCCGTTCCCCAAGGCCCCCGCAGCCCCTGGCTGCGGGGGCCTCGGCGTCGGCGTTCGTGGCCTTGCACGGGTCCGGGCGCGGGGAGCACTCTTCCGCTCGGTGACCCTGGGGAGGTCGATCGTCCCCGGCCGGCGGGGGGCCGGAGCCAGGCGGCGCGGGCCGCAGGTGCCGCTGCGGGCGAGGGCGGTTCCCGGACCGGCCCGGCTCGGGGGAGCCGGCAGGTGGCGGCGGTCGGAAGCGGCCGGGCGTGGCCCTGGGCCGCTGCGGCCCGAGCCGGGCCGTACGACGGACCGGGGGCCGGGCCCTGCCCGGCCACGGTCGGCGGTGCCGATACGGCTCCGACGGCCGGTGTGAGGCCGGTGGTGGGCCCGCGGGTGTGGAGGTCGGCGCGGGCGGCGGGCGCGGACGGTTCCCGTCCCGCTCTCCGCTCCGCGCCCGGTCCAGGCCTGCGCCTCCTCGGGGGATCGGGGCGGAGCCCCCGGTCCCGTCAGGGTTTCGGGGAGGGGCGGGGTGGGGGAGACCCCTCGTCCCGCACCCCCACGTGCCGCGCACGCCACCCCGCCCCACCCGGGACAATGGCCCCGTGCTCCACGACCTGTTCAATCCCTCCGTCCAACACGCCCTCGACCTCGTCGGCATCTTCGTCTTCGCGATCTCCGGCGCCCTCCTCGCCGTCCGCAAGAACTTCGACGTCTTCGGCATCGCCGTCCTCGCCGAGGTCACGGCGCTCGGCGGCGGCCTGCTCCGTGACCTCATCATCGGCGCCGTGCCCCCGGCCGCCTTCACGGACCTCGGCTACTTCCTCATGCCGCTCGTCGCGACGGTCCTCGTCTTCTTCCTCCACCCGCAGGTCGAACGCACCCAGGCCGCCGTCAACGTCTTCGACGCGGCGGGTCTCGGTCTGTTCTGCGTGACCGGCACCACCAAGGCGTACGACTACGGCCTCGGCCTCACCTCCTCCGCCGCGCTCGGCCTCGCCACGGCCGTCGGCGGCGGCGTCCTGCGCGACGTGCTCGCCAACGAGGTGCCGTCGCTGCTGCGCTGGGACCGGGACCTGTACGCCGTCCCCGCGATCGTGGGCGCCACGATGGTCGTGCTCAGCATCCGGTTCGACGTGCTCAACGCGTACACCAGCGCCGCCGCCGTCCTCACCGCGTTCGTCCTGCGGCTGCTCGCGATGCGCTACCACTGGCGCGCGCCCCGCGCCTGGAACCGGCGGTCCTCCGCCCGCGAGGAGCCCGAAAAAGCTACCGCTCAGTAGCTAAATCCTGTACCGTCGCCGTCATGAGTACGAGCAGCATCGAGACGGCGAGCGGTACCACGCGCGTGACGACGGGCACCGACGCGACGAGCGAGTTCGACCGCGACACCGCCGTCACCCTCCGCGCCCCCGGCGTCTACGACGCCGAACTCTCCGCGGGCTGGACGATCATCCACGCCGTCAACGGCGGCTACCTCCTCGCCCTCCTCGGTCGCGCGCTCGGCGACCACCTGCCGCACCCGGACCCGTTCACCATCTCGGCGCACTACCTCACGCCCTCGGTGCCGGGCCCCGCCGTGATCCGCACCGAGACCGTCCGCACCGGACGCACCCTCTCCACCGGCCAGGCGTCCCTCCTCCAGTACGCCGAGGACGGCACCGAGGTCGAGCGGATCCGTGTGCTCGCCTCGTACGGAGACCTCGACGCGCTCCCCGACGAGGTCCGCACCTCCGCGACCCCGCCCGAGATCGCCCCGATCGACCAGTGCTTCGGCGCCTCCGACGGGCCCACCCCGCAGATCCCCGGCTCGTCCGCCATCACCGAGCGGCTCGACATCCGGCTCGACCCGGCGACGGTCGGCTGGGCCATCGGGGCTCCCTCCGGCAAGGGCGAGATGCGCGGCTGGTTCGGCCTGGCCGACGGCCGCGAACCGGACCCGCTCTCCCTGCTCCTCACGGTCGACGCCCTGCCGCCGACCTCCTTCGAGCTGGGCCTCAAGGGCTGGACACCCACCGTCGAGCTGACCACCCACGTCCGCTGCCGCCCGGCCCCCGGCCCGCTGCGGGTGTCCATCACCACCCGCAACCTCGCGGGCGGCTTCCTGGAGGAGGACGCCGAGGTCTGGGACAGCGCCGACCGCCTGGTCGCCCAGTCCCGCCAACTGGCCCGCGCCCCGCGCGGCTGACTCGTGTGAGCGGGGCGTGAGAGAGTCCGGTGGGTGAAGTCCGACCGGCTGCTCTCCCTGCTCCTGCTCCTCCAGACCCGGAGGCTCGTGCCGGCGAGCGAGCTCGCCGAACGGCTCGACGTGTCGGTGCGCACGATCTACCGGGACGTCGAGTCGCTCTCCGCCGCCGGCGTACCGGTGTACGCGGAGCGGGGACGGCACGGCGGCATCGCGCTGCTCCCGGGCTACCGCACCGACGTCACCGGGCTCACCGCCGACGAGTCACGGGCCCTGTTCGTCCTCGCCGCCCAGGGCGCCCATGCCGCGCTCGGCCTCGACGAGGCACTCGGCTCGGCGCTGCGCAAGGTGATGGCCGCCCTGCCCGCCCCGCACCGGCCGGCCGCCGAACTCACCAGCCGCCGCATCCTGGTCGATCCGGACCGCTGGATGAGCGGGCCGCGCGCCGACGTCGACCTCGACGTCCTCAACCGGGGCGTGTTCGCCGACCGCCGGCTCGCCCTGACCTACCGCGGCAGCGGGGCTCCCGCGCCGAAGACGTACACCGTCGACCCGTACGGACTCGTGGTGAAGGCCGGCGTCTGGTACCTCGTCGCCGACCACGAGGCCGAACCCCGGCTCTTCCGCGCCGACCGCGTCCACCGCGCCGAGCTCCTCGACGAGCCCGTCCGGCGCCGGCCCGGCGTCGAACTCGCCGACGTCTGGGACCTCCTGCGCACCCGCGTCGAGCACCGCCCGGCGGACATCACCGTCACCGCCCGCGTCCACCGCGACCGCTACGACCGCTTCCTGCGCCTGCACGGCGACCGGCTCACCGCCCCGCCCCCGCCGCACCCGAGGGAGGAGTGGACCACCCTCGAACTGGGCTTCGCGGAACTCGGCGAACTCCGCCCGCTGCTCGCCATGGGCGCCAGTCTGGAGGTCCTGGCCCCACCGGAGGCCCGCGCCTACGTCGCGGAGGTCGCCATGGAGACCGCCGCTCTCTACAGGTGAACCGGATCCCAGATCCGAAGGGGCATCTGGATCCTGTATCCCCTATCCCGAGGGCTACTGGATCCAAAATCCAACATCCGAAGGCCCTCCGAAGGCGCACCGGATCCCATGTCCAGACACACATCGGATCCGATATCCGAAAGCGAACCGGATACTGGATCCGGCCAGGCGACGGAGACACCCGCGCCGCCTCGTAGAATCGTTCCCACCATGGCTTACCTCGACCACGCCGCGACCACGCCCATGCTGCCCGAGGCGATCGAGGCGATGACCGCCCAGCTCGCCGTCACGGGCAACGCCTCCTCGCTGCACGCGGCCGGCCGTCGCGCCCGGCGGACCGTCGAGGAGGCCCGCGAGACGCTCGCGGGGGCGCTCGGGGCCCGGCCCAGCGAGGTCGTCTTCACCTCCGGCGGCACCGAGGCCGACAACCTCGCCGTGAAGGGCCTCTTCTGGGCCCGACGGGCCGCCGACCCGCGCCGCACCCGCGTCCTGGCCAGCCCGGTCGAGCACCACGCCGTCCTCGACGCCGTCGACTGGCTCGCCG
This sequence comes from Streptomyces sp. NPDC126499, assembly GCF_040302485.1. Taxonomy (NCBI): domain Bacteria; kingdom Bacillati; phylum Actinomycetota; class Actinomycetes; order Kitasatosporales; family Streptomycetaceae; genus Streptomyces; species Streptomyces sp. NPDC126499. Next base: position 359,539 of record NZ_JBEOUO010000004.1, read on the forward strand.
GCCACGAGGGCGCCACCGTCGAGTACCTGCCCGTCGACCGCCACGGCCGCGTGCACCCCGGGGCCCTGCGCGAGGCGATCGCGCGCGACCCCGCATCCGTCGCCCTCGCCACCGTCATGTGGGCCAACAACGAGATCGGCACCCTCATGCCGATCCGCGAACTCGCCGACGTAGCCGCCGAGTTCGACATCCCCCTGCACGCCGACGCCGTCCAGGCCTTCGGTCAGATTCCGGTCGACTTCGCCGCCTCCGGGCTCGCCGCCATGACCGTTTCCGGCCACAAGATCGGCGGCCCCTACGGCATCGGCGCCCTCCTCCTCGGCCGCGAGTACACCCCCGTACCCGTCCTGCACGGCGGCGGCCAGGAGCGCCACGTCCGCTCCGGCACCCTCGACGTGCCCGCCATCGCCGCCTTCGCCGTCGCCGGCCGGCTCGCCGCCGAGGGCCGCGAGGAGTTCGCCCGCGCCATCGGCGCCCTGCGCGACGAGCTGGTCACCGCCGTCCGGACCGCCGTCCCCGACGCCATCCTCGGCGGCGACCCCGTCGACCGGCTCCCCGCCAACGCCCACTTCACCTTCCCCGGCTGCGAGGGCGACTCCCTGCTGCTGCTCCTCGACGCCGCCGGCATCGAGTGCTCCACCGGCTCCGCCTGCACCGCCGGCATCGCCCAGCCCAGCCACGTGCTGCTCGCCACCGGCACCGACCCGGACCTCGCCCGCGGCACCCTGCGCTTCACCCTCGGCCACACCTCCACCAAGGAGGACGTGACGGCCGTCGCGGAGGCCATCGGCCCCGCCGTCGAACGCGCCCGCACGGCCGGCCTCAGCTGACCCTCACACCCACCGGCCCCGGCCTGACCGATCACACCCACCGGTCCGCCCGGGGGCTGGTCACACCCACCGGTCCCGCCGGGCTGGTCACACCCGACGGTCCGCCCCGGGGCCGGGGACGCCCGCCGGTCCCGCGGGGCCGGTCACACCCGCCGGTCCGCCCGGCCGGTGACGCCCGCCGCCCCCACCCCACCCCACCCCGGCCCGAGCCGACCCACCGGCCGCCCGCTCCCGCCCGCCCCCCTCCCGCGCGTCTCAGCCGGCCGACGGCAGCTTCGCCCGCTCCCGCCGCACCAGCGGCATGTAGCGGTCCCAGTCCCAGTGCGGCCCGGGATCCGTGTGGTCCGTGCCCGGCACCTCCACGTGCCCGATGATGTGCTCCCGGTCCACCGGTATCCCGTAGCGGGCGCAGATGCCGGCCGTCAGCCGCGCCGACGCCTCGTACATCGCCGTCGTGAAGCCCTCGGGCCGATCGACGAATCCCTCGTGCTCGATGCCGACGCTCCGCTCGTTCATGTCCCGGTTCCCGGCGTGGAAGGCCACGTCGAGCTCCCGGATCATCTGCGCGACGTGCCCGTCCTTGCGGACGACGTAGTGGGTGGCAGCCCCGTGCCCCGGGTCCTTGAAGACCTTCACGGCGGTGGCATAGCTGCCCTGCACCACATGGATCACCACCCGGTCGATCACGAAGTCGTCCGGGCGGTCGGCCCGCCGCCAGTTCGCCCGCGAGGCCCCCGCCCACTCGGCGCCCTTGTGGTCAAGCTCGCCCTCGACCCGGTCCTTCTCCGTCCCCGGCAGCCGCCACCAGAAGCGGGCCAGCTCCTCGCGCGCGAGCGCGACCGTGCCGACCACCGCGACCGTGCCGCCGACCAGGAACGCCCGCCGCCCCGTGCCGCGGCCCGCACCCCGCCCGCCGGCCCTGCCCCTCGCCTTTTTCCCCATGTGATCGAGAACGCTCACTCGTACGGCCCCGGTTCCCCGCGCCCCGTACCCTGGTAGGGCTATGACTCAGACTCCGCCGCAGCGCCCCCACCCCCGCCCCCTCCGGGTACTCGCCGCCATGTCCGGCGGAGTGGACTCCGCCGTCGCCGCCGCCCGCGCCGTCGAGGCCGGCCACGACGTCACCGGCGTGCACCTGGCGCTCTCCGCGAACCCGCAGTCCTTCCGCACCGGAGCGCGGGGCTGCTGCACCATCGAGGACTCCCGCGACGCCCGCCGCGCCGCCGACGTCATCGGCATCCCGTTCTACGTGTGGGACCTCGCCGAGCGCTTCCGCGAGGACGTCGTGGCGGACTTCGTCTCCGAGTACGAGGCGGGCCGCACGCCCAACCCGTGCCTGCGCTGCAACGAGAAGATCAAGTTCGCCGCCCTGCTCGACAAGGCGCTCGCCCTCGGCTTCGACGCCGTCTGCACCGGCCACTACGCGAGCGTGGTGCTGCGCGAGGACGGCACCCGCGAGCTGCACCGGGCCTCCGACATGGCCAAGGACCAGTCGTACGTCCTCGGCGTCCTCGACGAGAAGCAGCTGGCGCACGCCATGTTCCCGCTCGGCGACACCCTCACCACCAAGGACGAGATCCGCGCGGAGGCGGAGCGGCGCGGCCTCGCGGTGGCGAAGAAGCCCGACAGCCACGACATCTGCTTCATCGCCGACGGCGACACCCAGGGCTTCCTCGCCTCCCACCTGGGCACGGCGGAGGGCGACATCGTCGACGAGTCCGGTACGAAGGTGGGCACCCACCAGGGCGCGTACGGCTTCACCATCGGCCAGCGCAAGGGCCTGCGCATCGGGCACCCCGCCCCGGACGGAAAGCCGCGCTACGTCCTCGACATCTCGCCGGTGAACAACACCGTCACCGTCGGCCCCGCCGAGGCCCTGGACGTCACCGCCCTGACCGCCATCAGGCCCCGCTGGTGCGGCACCGCCCCCGAGGGCCCCGGCCGCTACACCGCCCAGCTCCGCGCCCACGGCGGCGAGACGCCGGTGAGCGCCGAGATGACCGACGGGCAGCTGCACGTCACCTTCGACGAGCCCGTCCGGGGCGTCGCCCCGGGCCAGGCCATCGTGCTCTACGACGGCACGCGCGTGGTGGGCTCGGCGACGATCGCGACGACGGTCCGCCGCACGGCCCCGGCCGCGGCGCCCGCCCAGGGGTGAGCCGGGCCCCGACCCACCCCACGGCCCGAGCGCGGAGCACCCCGGCCGCCCGGGGTCACACCCCGGCGGGCTCCTGCGCGTAGAAGTCCGCCAGCACCGGGGCGAGCACGTGCGGGGCCACCTCGTGCGTCTGGCCGGTGAGCGTCCGGTGCCGCCCGCGCGGGACGGACGCCGCGACCGTACGGGCCGCCCGCCGCGTCCAGGCCGGGCTCGCGCCCCCGTCGACCACCAGCACGCGCGCGTGCACCCGTCCGAGCCGGTCGGCCTGCTCCGCGCCGTACGGCGGCTCGTACACGGACACCGGCCCGACCGGCACCCCGGCCGCGGCGGCGGCCAGCGCGAGGGCACCGCCGGACGCCGTCCCGTGCACCGTCGCCGTACCGTCCGTGTCGCCCACCGCGTCCACGAGCGCCGCCAGGTCGTCGATCTCCCGCTCCAGGCAGTCCGCGGCGGCGCGCCGGTCGTACGCGACGACCGAGAAGCGCCGGGCGAGCAGCCCGGCCAGCGGCCGCTCGCCGCCGACCGCCCCGGGCGCCCCGCTCACCAGGATCACCGGCGGCCCGTCCCCGTACCGCTCGTAGGCGATCCGCGTCCCGTCCTGCGACCTGACCAGGCCCCGGGCCCGGCAGAGAGTGGTCTTCACCTCGTCCATGGAAGGGCAGACCGGAGCGGCCGCGGGAACTCATCGCTCACAGGGGCAACTTCCGAAAAAATCCCGCTGTCGGTGCGACGGCCTACCGTGGAGCGCATGAACATCTGCGTCTTCCTGTCCGCCGCCGACCTCGACGAGCGCTACACGGCCCCCGCCCGCGACTTCGCCACCCGCCTCGGCAAGGCCGGCCACACCCTGGTCTGGGGCGGGTCCGACACCGGCCTCATGAAGGTCGTCGCGGACGCCGCCGAGGAGGCCGGCGGACGCCTGGTCGGCGTCTCGGTGGACTTCCTCGCGGCCAAGGCCCGCCCGGTCGCCGACGAGATGCTCTTCGCCAAGGACCTCGCCGAGCGCAAGGCCCTCCTCCTCGCCCGGTCCGACGCCGTCGTGATCATGGTCGGCGGCACCGGCACCCTCGACGAGGCCACCGAGATCCTGGAACTGAAGAAGCACGGCCGCCACACCAAGCCCGTCGTCCTCCTCAACGCGGCCGGCTTCTACGACGGCCTGAAGACCCAGTTCCGCCGCATGGAGGAAGAGGGCTTCCTGCCGGTCCCGCTGAGCGACCTGGTCTTCTTCGCGGAGGACGGGGCGGAGGCGCTGGCGTATCTGGAGTCGTGGGGGCGGAGCTGACGATCTGCGCCCGCAACGACCGCTCGCACGCCCGTACGGCCGACTGTGCAGGTCCGATGGCGGGAAGTCTTCGCGACTGCGTACGAATGGACGTGGCTGCGCTAGCCTCCTCGACCTGAGCGACGACGGATCGCAGTCGAGAGCGGGGGAGTCGTGTCCCATGCGGTGCGATGGCAGCAGTTGTCCGGACCGAGCGGCGGTGCCGGGGAACTGAAACACAGCGGCGGGCCCTGGACCCGTGCCTCCGCCACCGCCGCCGAACTCCGTACCAGCGCCGAGACCAGTCGTTCCGCCCTCGGCCGCGGCCACGAGGGCATCGCGACCGGCGGCGCCGGACTGACCGCCGTCGCGGCACTCGCCGGCTTACGGAAGTCGTGGGAGGAGCGGCTCACGGCCGTACGCGACGAGTGCGAGGCCCTGCGCGGCATCCTGCTCACCGTGGCCAAGGAGATGGGCGAGACCGACACCGCTGTCGGGAACTCCTTCGCGGGGCGGCGATGAGCGGGTCCGTCCTCACCTGGCGGCAGCTCAGGGACCTCAGGCTCGCGGAGTTCGAGCAGGCGGGCGACACCTGGCACCAGGTGTCGGGCCGCGCGGACGCCGATCGTGTACGGGTCGACCGCGCGATGTCCGCCAAGCTCCGCGAGACCCAGCAGAGCGAGTCGGCCGAGGCCGCCCTCGGCAGGCTCCAGCGCCTGAGCCGCAACTTCCAGTACCTGCACACCGAGTGCGGTCTCACCCGCACCGCGCTCAACGGCCTGGCCGGCGACCTCGCCGAGCCCCAGCGCCAGTTGCGGCTGGCCCTGGAGGAGGCCGGTGCCCTGAGGTTCACCGTCCACGAGGACGGCTCCGTCGCCTACCCCGCCGCGCCCGTCCGGACCGCGCTGGGAGACCAGGAGGCCCCCGGCGGCCGGGCCCGCGGCCGTCTCCTCCAACAACGCTCGCCCTTCGACGACTCCGCCCCGTTCGGGCAGCTCAACCCACATGCCGAGAAGGCCCAGGACATCGCGGACCGTATCGGGCGCGCGGTCCTCGCCGCCGCCTCCATCGACGCCCGGTACGCCCGAACCCTGGAGGGCCTGCGCGCGGCCCACGGCCTCGACGTCACCGAGGCCACCCTGCGGGACGTCGCCGGGGACACCGCCGCCGTCCGCGACGCCGCCGGACACCATCTCGCGGACGGCGTCCCCGCGGATGGCAGCCCCGCCGAACGCAAGGCCTGGTGGGAGAGCCTGAGCGAGGAGCAGCGCCGCGAGTACCTGGACATCGCCCCGGACCTGATCGGCAACCTGGACGGCATCCCCGCCGCCGTACGGGACGAGGCCAACCGGCGCTACCTGCCGCTGCTCATCGATGAGTTGGAGCGGCGGGGCGGTGATGGCGCGGAGAGCAAGCTGGAGGCGCTCCGTATGATCCAGGACAGGTTGGACGAGCCGAGCGCCCCACCGATGTTCCTCCTGGGCATCGGAGCGGAGGGCAACGGCCGCGCGATCGTGGCGTACGGCAACCCGGACACGTCGCGGAACGTCTCGGCGTACGTGCCAGGGCTGGGAACGAAACTGGACGCGGCGTTCGTCGACGAGACGATGATGCGGGCCCAGGACACGGCGATGGGCGCGCGGTCCGTGGACCCGTCCAGCGCCGCCATCGTCTGGCTCGGCTACGACGCGCCCCAACACGGCGACGTGATGCTCACGGGGGACGCCGAGCGGGGAGCCCCCGCGTACAACCGGTTCATGGCCGGCCTCTCCGCGACGAACGACCACGCGGACCCGCACCTGACCGCCATCGGTCACTCCTATGGATCGCTCACCGTGGGCACGGCCGCCCGGCAGTCCGGCGGCATCCCCGGCGTGGACGACGTCATCCTGCTCGGCAGCCCCGGGGTGGGCGTGGACCGGGCGCAGGACCTGGGCGTCGGGAAGGAGCACGTCTTCGTCGGCGCCGCGGACAACGACCCGGTCACCCACCTCCCGTCCCGGACGGAGTCCGCGGTCGGCATGCAGGTCGGCGGTTCCACCGGTGTGCTGCTCGCACGGGACCTCCTCGACCGAGGGAACGACGACGTGTACTTCGGCAAGGACCCCGCGAGCGAGGCGTTCGGGGCACGGCGCTTCAAGGTGGACGACGGACCCCGCATGGTGCGCGACGGGGGCCTGTTCGATGCCCATTCGCAGTACTTCACACGGGACGTGGACGAGGAGTCGGCCAACAACATCGCCCGGATCGTCGCCGGGAAGCCGGACAGGGTCACCACAGAGGAGTACCGATGAAGCGACTGCGGTGGATGGCGGGGGTTGCCGTCGCCGTCACCCTGAGCGGCGCCGTCGTCGCGGGGTGCGGAACACGGGGTGGAGGAGCCGAGACAGACATGAACATGCAGGAGGCGGCAGAGCGGGCGGACGCGATGCTCGACGCGACCATGAGCGCCATCACGCCGGAAGTGCAGTGGGACCACGACACCAACACAGCGCGCAGTTGCTCTCTGACACGGCGTCGAACCGTGACGACCATCATCTCCGAGCAACGGCGCGGCAGTTTCCTCGGCGTGGTCGAGCGGTTCTGGAAGAACCGTGGTTACGAGATCAGTGGGGTCAATCCGGACCGAGAGATGCCGGCGCTGTTCGCGAAGTCACCCGACGGTTTCCAGTTGACGCTGAGCATCGGCTACAAGGGGCAGGCCTTCTTCCAGGTCGCCACCCCCTGCGTCGCCAAATCCCCCGTCGCCGACCCCAGCACCCCACCCAACGGCCCCGCCTACCCCCTCGGCCGGATCCCCACCCCCAACGTCCGCTCACCGTTCTGGTCCGCCCCCGCGCCCCTTCCCTGAGAGCATGTGTCCCATGGCTACACATGTGATCACCGGAGCAGGTTCGGGCATCGGCGCCGCCGTCGCGCGGCGGCTGCACGCGCGGGGGGACGAGCTCGTGCTGCACGCGCGGGACGCCGGGCGGGCCAAGGAGCTGGCCGCGGAGTTTCCCGGGGCACGGACGCTCGTCGGGGACCTGGCGGATCCGGACCGGCTGTCGTGGGCGTTCTCGCACCAGAGCCTGCCCGAGCGGGTGGACACCCTGCTGCACATCGCGGGCGTGGTCGACCTCGGGCCGGTCGGCGAGCTGACCCCCAAGACCTGGCACCACCAGCTCAACGTCAACCTCGTCGCCCCCGCCGAACTGACCCGGCACTTCCTGCCCCAACTGCGCGTCTCCAAGGGACACGTGCTCTTCGTCAACTCCGGCGCCGGGCTCAACGCGAACGCCGAGTGGAGCGCCTACGCCGCCTCCAAGCACGGGCTGAAGGCGCTCGCCGACTCGCTGCGCCACGAGGAGCACGGCAACGGGGTGCGGGTCACCTCCGTCTACCCGGGGCGCACCGCGAGCCCCATGCAGGCGAAGGTGCACCAGCAGGAGGGCAAGGAGTACGACCCCGAGCGCTGGATCGACCCGGAGTCCGTGGCCACCACCATCGTCATGGCGATCGACCTCCCGCGCGACGCCGAGGTGAACGACCTGACCGTGCGCCCCGGGCGCTGAGCCGATGGCGGGGGGCGGGGCCCGGGCCGGGGCCGGGGGAAACGTCGTATCGGGCGGCACGCAGGGGACCGTCGTCCAGGCCGGTCACATCGAGCACCTTGTCGTCCACCAGGCCCCGCCGCCGGCCGACGAGGTCACCGTCGCCCCGCCGTTCGGGCGCCGGGGCACGCCCCTGCGCGGGCGCGAGGACGTGATCACACGGCTGCTCGACGCGTCCGGCACGCACGTGCTGTACGGGCTCGGGGGCGTCGGCAAGACCAGCCTCGCCCTGGAGGTCGCCGACCGCCTCGCCCGGGACGGCGCCCCTGTGTGGTGGGTCGCCGCCCGGGACGCCGGCCGCCTCGCGGGGGGTCTGCGCGCGGTCGGCCGCCGGGTCGGGCTCGGCGAGGAGGAGCTGTCCACGGGCCAGACCGCCGACCTGCTGTGGGAACGGCTCGCCGCCCTCCCCGGCCCCTGGCTCCTCGTCCTCGACAACGCCGACGACCTCGCCCTCCTCGACGGACCCGGCTCCCTCGCCGCCGGTACGGGCTGGGTCCGCGCCCCGGCGGGCGCGGGCGGCCTCGTCCTCGTCACCACCCGCGACGGCGACCCGGCCGCCTGGGGCTCCGGGCCCGTCCTCCATCCGCTCGGCGCGCTGCCCGGGCCCGAGGGCGCCCGGGCGCTCGCCGACCGCGCGAGTCCCGAGGCAGGACCCGCGACGGACGCCGAGCTGCTCGCCGTACGCCTCGGGGGCCTGCCGCTGGCCCTCGACAGCGCCGGACGCTACCTGGCCTCGGTCGCCGAACGCCCCGCGTTCCTCCGCGCGGCCGGCGAGCCCGCCACGTACGCCGCGTATCTCAAGGCCCTCGGCACGGGCGACGTCACCGTCGACGGCGACGGCACCCTCGCCCGGATCTGGGCCATGTCCCTGCGGCTGCTCCGCGACCGCGGCCACACCCGCGCCGAGGAACTGCTCCGCCTCCTCGCCGGCTTCGCCGACGCGCCCGTACCGCTGCGGGTGTTCGCACAGGGCCGGGCCGACATCCCGCCGGGGGAGCTGTGGACCTGCCTCCAGGCCCTGGACCGGCTCGGCCTCGCGTCCCTGCGGACGGACGGCGAGCCGGTGGTCACGCTGCACCCGCTGGTGCGGGACGCGTACCGGGGCGAGCGGGAGCGGTTGTCGGCGGCGCTGGCGCTGGAGCTGAAGAATCCGGAGGAGCTGGAGCCGCTGTGGCCGCTGCTCGTCCCGCACCTCCTCGACGACCTGGGGCCGGACGTGCCCGAGGAGACGTGGGAGGCCGCGGTGTTCGCCGTGCGGTCGCTGGGCGACCGGGGGCTGGTGCACGCGGCGGCGGCCGCCGCCGAAGGAGTGCGCGACGGCCTGGCGGCCGCGCTGACGGACGGGCACCCCCTCGCGCGCGTCGCCCGCGCCGAGTACGGGCGCGCGCTGCTGGGCCTCGGCCGCGACGACGAGGCCCTCGCGGTGCTGAACCTGCTCGTCGACGAGTGTGCCGCCGCCGGCGGCGCGGACAGCCCCTTCGTGCTCCACCTCCGCTACGAACGGGCCCTCGCCTTCCAGCAGGCGGGTGACGTGCCGGCCGCCCTCGCCGAGAACGACGCGCTCCTCGGCGTCCACCTCCGCCTCAAGGGGCCGGACGACCGGGAGACGCTGGCCGTCCGGCACAACCGCGCGATGAACCTCGCGCTCCTCGGGCGGAGGCGGGAGGCGCTCGCCGAACTGGAGACCGTGCTCCTGTCCGAGACCCGGACGATCGGCGGCTGCCACCCGGACACGCTGATCACCCGCGAGAACAGGGCCTGTCTCCTGCGCGGTCTCGGCGAGACCGCGACCGCCCGCGCGGAACTCGAAGAGATCGTGGCCGCCCGGCACCGCCTCTTCGGCCCCGACCATCCGGCGGTCCTGTCCGCCCGGTACAACCTCGCCACCGTCCTGCCACCCGACCGCGTACGCGAGGAACTCACCGCCGTCCTCGACGCCCGCACCCGCGTCCTCGGCCCCGACCACCCCGTCACCCTCGCCACCCGCGAAGTCCTGGAGCGCACGGCACGTACCCTGCCGGAGTGACCGACAACAGCGCCATCAGCCACGACAGCGAGAAGAACGTCTTCCCCTGGGGCCCCGCCACCGGCGTCGGGTCCATGCCCAGCGGGGACGCCCGCGAGGCCGCCAGGACCGTCACCGGGTCCTTCGAGGACTTCCCGTTCCTGGCGGAGCTGCCCGCCCGGGGGCCCGGGGCGGACATGGTCGGGCGGACGATCGGGATGCTCGTCGAGCTGTACGCGCACGTGGAGCCCAGCGGCTGGCGGATCAGCGACCGGCCGGGCCGGGACACCCGGCGGGCCCGGTCGTGGATGGGGGAGGACCTGGACGCCCTGGAGGAGTTCACCCAGGGGTACGAGGGGCCGCTCAAGGTGCAGGCGGTGGGGCCGTGGACGCTGGCCGCGGCCCTGGAGCTGCGCGGCGGCGAGGCGGCCCTCGGGGACCCGGGGGCCTGCCGGGACCTGGCGGCCTCGCTCGCGGAGGGGCTGCGCGGGCACCTCGCCGAGCTCCGCAGGCGTGTCCCGGGCGCCCGGTTGGTGCTCCAGCTCGACGAGCCCTCGCTGACGGCGGTGCTGCGCGGCCAGGTCCGTACCGCCAGCGGCTACCGCACCCACCGGGCGGTGGACCGGCAGGTGGTGGAGGGCGCCCTGCGGGACGTGGTCGCGGTCCACGACGGGCCGGTGGTCGTGCACTCGTGCGCCCCGGACGTGCCGTTCGCGCTGCTGCGCCGGGCCGGGGTCGCGGGTGTGTCGTTCGACTTCGGGCTGCTCACCGAGCGTGACGAGGAGTCGATCGGGGAGGCCGTGGAGGCGGGGACCGTCCTCTTCGCCGGTGTGGTGCCGTCGACGGACCCGGCGTCGGGGGCATTGTCGGACCCGGGCGGTAGCGTCATGGGTGTCAGGACGCTGTGGCGCAGGCTGGGGCTGAATCCGGGGACTCTCGCCGAGTCCGTGGTGATCACCCCGACCTGTGGTCTCGCGGGTGCCTCGCCGGCGTACGCCCGCAAGGCGCTCGCGCACTGCGCCCGGGCGGCACGATCGCTCGCGGACAACCCAGAGTGACGGCAAGGTGACCGGGTTTCAGGCTACGGGAGGACGAGGAACGGTGGCAGTCGAACAGGGGGCCCCCGCCGAGGCGCGGGAGAGGCACGCCGAGCTGGCGGAGCAGGTCGAGGAGCACCGCTTCCGGTACTACGTGAAGGACCAGCCGGTCATCAGCGACGCGGAGTTCGACCGGCTCCTGAGGTCCCTGGAGGCCCTGGAGGAGGAGTATCCGGACCTGCGGACGCCGGACTCGCCGACCCAGAAGGTCGCGGGGACGTACGAGACGGACTTCGCCTCCGTCGAGCACCGGGAGCGGATGCTCTCGCTGGACAACGCCTTCGACGACGCGGAGCTGGCGGCCTGGGCCGAGCGGATCGCCAAGGACGTCGGCACGAGCGACCACCACTTCCTGTGCGAGCTCAAGGTCGACGGCCTCGCGGTGAACCTCACGTACGAGCACGGGCGGCTGACCCGGGCGGCGACCCGTGGCGACGGCCGTACGGGCGAGGACATCACGCCGAACGTGCGGACGATCGCGGACGTCCCCGAGCGGCTGCGCGGCGAGCGCGTCCCGGCCCTGGTGGAGATCCGCGGCGAGGTGTACTTCCCGATGGAGGCCTTCGAGGGGCTGAACGCGCGTCTGGTGGAGGCGGGGGACAAGCCGTTCGCCAATCCGCGGAACGCGGCGGCGGGTTCGCTGCGTCAGAAGGACCCCAAGGTGACGGCGACCCGCCCGCTGCACATGGTGGTCCACGGCATCGGCGCCCGTGAGGGCTTGGAGATCTCCCGCCTGTCCGAGGCGTACGAGCTGCTGCGCGAGTGGGGCCTGCCCACCGCCCGGCACAACAAGGTCGTCTCCGGTCTCGACGGCGTACGGGAGTTCATCGCGTACTTCGGCGAGAACCGCCACTCGGTGGAGCACGAGATCGACGGGGTCGTCGTCAAGCTGGACGAGATCCCGCTCCAGGGCCGGCTCGGCTCCACGGCGCGCGCCCCGCGCTGGGCGATCGCGTGGAAGTACGCGCCGGAGGAGGTCAACACCAAGCTGGTCGACATCAAGGTCGGTGTCGGCCGCACGGGCCGCGTCACGCCGTACGCGCAGGTGGAGCCGGTGACGGTGGCCGGTTCCGAGGTCGAGTTCGCCACCCTGCACAACCAGGAGGTGGTGAAGGCCAAGGGCGTGCTCATCGGCGACACGGTGGTGCTGCGCAAGGCCGGTGACGTGATCCCGGAGATCCTGGGCCCGGTGGCGGACCTGCGGGACGGCAGCGAGCGGGAGTTCGTGATGCCGGCCGAGTGCCCCGAGTGCGGAACGCCGCTGAAGCCGATGAAGGAGGGGGACATCGACCTGCGCTGCCCGAACGCGCAGTCGTGTCCCGCGCAGCTGCGGGAGCGGCTGTTCTTCCTGGCGGGCCGTCAGTGTCTGGACATCGAGAACTTCGGCATGGTCGCGGCGGCGGCCCTCACCCGCCCGCTGGAGCCGGCCGAGCCGCCGCTGAAGGACGAGGGCGATCTGTTCGACCTGACGATCGAGCAGTTGCTGCCGATCAGGGCGTATGTCCTCGACCCGGACAGCGGGCTGCCCAAGCGGGACCCGAAGACGGGCGAGGAGAAGATCGTCTCCGTCTTCGCCAACCAGAAGGGCGAGCCGAAGAAGAACGCCCTGGCGATGCTGGCGAACATCGAGGCCGCGAAGACGCGTCCGCTGGCCCGCTTCATCAACGGGCTGTCGATCCGCCATGTGGGTCCGGTCGCGGCCGAGGCGCTGGCCCGGGAGTTCCGGTCCCTGGAGCGGATCGAGCAGGCGACCGAGGAGGAGCTGGCGGCGGTCGACGGCGTCGGCGGGATCATCGCGGCCGCGGTGAAGCAGTGGTTCTCCGAGGAGTGGCACCGGGAGATCGTGCGCAAGTGGCGCGCGGCCGGGGTGAGCTTCGAGGACGAGGGCGCCGGCGAGGAGCGGGGGCCGCGTCCGCTCGACGGACTGACCGTGGTCGTCACGGGCACCCTCCAGAACTACACCAGGGATGGCGCAAAAGAGTCGCTGCAAGCCCAGGGTGCGAAGGTGACCGGTTCCGTTTCAAAGAAGACCGCCTTCGTCGTTGTCGGTGACAACCCGGGCTCCAAGTACGACAAGGCCGTGCAGCTGAAGGTTCCGGTTCTGAACGAGGAAGGGTTCGCCGTGCTGCTCGAACAGGGTCCCGAAGCCGCCGCGGAGGTGGCCCTCCCGGTCGCCGAGTAACCGCGGGCGGCCGCCCCACCGGGCCGCGGAAGCTCACCCGTTCGGCGCATACCAGATCGTTACGGGTGGCCGGGTCGCATTCGGGCAAGACATGGAGAGCGGTGCCCGTAGCAGCCCTCCGCGGCCTAGTGTGGTGACCGTGCGTCCGTCGCGCACGGCCGTGCGAAGGCCCTGCCGGCGCGCAGGAGCAGGACACGCGGTACGGCACGCGACCGGACGACGGCCCAGTGGCATGACGACGGCCCCGCGTTGCGACCGCACCGCCGGCTGTGAGAGGGACGGGAATGAAACCGACCGAGAGTGCCGCCCCGGTCGCACGGCCCCAGGGCCGCGCGGCATTCGTGGGCATCACCTCCGGGCTGCCCGGAGCGCTGGTGGGCATCGCCGCCGTCGTGCTCACCGCCGGACTGTACCGGGCGCTGAGCACCGGCGAAGGGCTCTTCCCCGGCGGCGCCGCCGGCTGGTCCCTCGCCGTCCTCACCGGCCTCATCGTCGGCCATCTGGTGGCGCTCGGCCGCGACCGCTGGTGGGGCGGCACCGGCTCCGGCGCCGCCCTCACCCTGGCCGTCCTGCTCCTCTACGGATGGGTGGCCGCCTCCCTGGTGTCGCTCACCGTGGTCGTCCTCGTCGCCGCCGCCCGCCGCCACCGCTGGCGACAGGGCCTGCTGCACGGCGCCGTGGACGTCATCGGCACCGGCGCCGCCGCCCTCGTCCTCGCCACCTTCGGGGACGTGCCCACCGTCGCGGCGCCCTGGCGACCCCTCGACTGGGGGATCGCCGACGTACCGGAAGTGGCGCTGGCCGCCGTCGCCTATCTCGTGGCGACCCGGATGCTGCTGTGGTATGCCCTCGCCCCGCAGGGCGGCGCCCTGCCCACCGCCGCCCGCACCGCCCTGCTCCGGCAGGGCCTGGTCGCCGTCGCCCTGCTCGGCATCGCCCCCCTCATCTGCGTCGTCGCCGCCTCCCGGCCCCCGCTGCTGCCGCTCTTCGCCGTCCCGCTGATCGCCCTCGACTCCACCCTGTGGATCGCCCGCGCCCGCGCCGAGGAGCAGCTGCGCGACCCGCTCACCGGACTGCCCAACCGCCAGTGGCTCCTGGAGCGCACCTGGACCGCCCTGGAGGAGGCCGAGGGCGAGGGCGTCCGCTCGGCCCTGGTCCTGATCGACCTCGACCGATTCCGCTCGGTCAACGACACCCTCGGACACCTCGCCGGCGACCGGCTGCTCCTCCAGATCGCCGAACGGCTCCGCCTCGCCCTGCCCCGCGGCGCCGAGGCCGCCCGCCTCGGCGGCGACGAGTTCGCCGTCCTGCTGCCCACCGCCGACTCCACCACCAGCGCCCAGCGCGTCGCCCGCCACCTCGTCGCGGAGCTCTCCTCCCCGCTCGACCTCGACGGCCTCACCCTGGTCCTGGAGGCCAGCGCCGGCGTCGCCGTCTTCCCCGAGCACGCCCTCGACGCCGAGGGCCTGCTGCGCCGCGCCGACGTCGCCATGTACCAGGCCAAGCGCGACCGCACCGGCGTCGAGGTCTACGAGTCCAAGCGCGACTCCAACACCCCCGACCGCCTCGGCCTCCTCGGCGACCTGCGGCGCGCCCTCGACGCCGGCGAGGTCGAGCTGCACTACCAGCCCAAGGTCCGCTTCGACGGCCAGGTCGCCGGCCTGGAGGCGCTGGTCCGCTGGGTCCACCCGGAGCGCGGCAAGGTCCCGCCGGACGAGTTCATCGCCATCGCCGAGTCCTCCGGCCTGATGCCGCACCTCACCGAGTACGTCCTGGAGACGGCCCTCGCCCAGGTGGCCCGCTGGCGCGCCCAGGGCCTGGACGTGCCCGTCGCCGTCAACGTCTCCCCGCGCGACGTCCACACCCCCGGCTTCGCCGGCGCCGTCGCCGCCCGGCTCGCCCGCCACGGCGTGCCGGCCGGCGCGCTCCAGCTGGAGATAACGGAGCACGTGCTCCTGGAGGACCCGCAGCGGGCCGCCGACACCATGGCCGGGCTCACCGGCCACGGCGTCAAGATGTCCCTCGACGACTTCGGCACCGGCTACTCCTCCCTGGTGCACCTGCGCCGCCTCCCGGTCAGCGAACTGAAGATCGACCGCTCCTTCGTCGCCCGGCTCGCCGTCGACAACGAGGACGCCGAGATCGTCCGCTGCACCGTCGACCTCGCCCACTCCCTCGGCCTGCTCGTCGTCGCCGAGGGCGTCGAGGACGACGAGACCTGGGAGCGGCTGCGCGACCTGGGCTGCGACGCCGTCCAGGGCTGGCTGGTCGCCGCCGCCATGCCGCCCGGCGAGACCACCGCCTGGCTGCGGGCCCGCGGCGAGCACGGCTGGCGCCGGCCGTCGGAGATCGCGGCGGCCGCCGCGGCCGTCGCGGAGCCGGTGATCGTGGAGGTCGAGCACCCCTCTGGCCAGGTCGTCCAGTAGCCCCTCGCGGATCCCGGGGCGGCCGCCCGGGGGCAAACCGTTTCACGGGGAGCGGCGCCGGCCCCATAGGATTGGGCCAACACCATCAAACTCACCCCGATGAGGATCCGCATGCCTGGCATCACGCGCGAGGAGGTCGCCCACCTCGCCCGGCTGGCGCGTCTGGAGCTGAAGGACGAAGAGCTCGATCACTTCGCCGGTCAGCTCGACGACATCATCGGCGCGGTCGCCCGCGTCTCCGAGGTCGCCGACCAAGACGTACCGCCGACCTCCCACCCGTTGCCGCTGACCAATGTCATGCGCGCGGACGAGGTCCGTCCGTCGCTCACCCCCGAGCAGGCGCTCTCCGGCGCCCCGGCCCAGGAGCAGCAGCGTTTCAAGGTGCCGCAGATCCTGGGGGAGGACTAAGAACGTCATGACGGACAACAGCACCATCATCAAGCTCACCGCCGCCGAGATCGCGGCGAAGATCGCCTCCGGCGAGCTCACCGCCGTCGAGGTGACCGAGGCCCACCTCGCCCGCATCGAGGCCGTCGACGAGAAGGTCCACGCCTTCCTGTACGTCGACCGCGAGGGCGCCCTCGCCCAGGCCCGTGCCGTGGACGAGAAGCGGGCCCGCGGCGAGAAGCTGGGCCCGCTCGCCGGTGTGCCGCTCGCGCTCAAGGACATCTTCACCACCCGGGGCGTGCCCACGACGGTCGGTTCGAAGATGCTCGAGGGCTGGATCCCGCCGTACGACGCCACCCTGGTCAAGAAGCTCAGGGCCGCCGACGTGGTGATCCTGGGCAAGACCAACATGGACGAGTTCGCGATGGGCTCCTCCACGGAGAACAGCGCCTACGGACCCACCGGCAACCCCTGGGACCTGACCCGGATCCCCGGCGGCTCCGGCGGCGGCTCCTCGGCCGCGCTCGCCGCGTACGAGGCCCCCCTCGCCATCGGCACGGACACCGGCGGCTCCATCCGCCAGCCCGCCGCCGTCACCGGCACCGTCGGCGTCAAGCCGACCTACGGCGCGGTCTCCCGCTACGGCATGGTGGCCTTCTCCTCCTCCCTGGACCAGGGCGGCCCCTGTGCCCGTACGGTCCTCGACGCGGCCCTGCTGCACGAGGCCATCGCCGGACACGACCCGCTCGACTCGACCTCCATCGACCTGCCGGTCCCGCCGGTGGTCGAGGCGGCCCGGAACGGCTCGGTCGCGGGCATGCGGGTCGGCGTCGTGAAGCAGTTCCGCGGCGAGGGCTACCAGGCCGGCGTGATGCAGCGCTTCGACGAGTCCGTCGAGCTGCTGAAGTCGCTGGGCGCCGAGATCGTCGAGGTGGACTGCCCGTCCTTCGACCTCGCCCTGTCCGCGTACTACCTGATCGCTCCCTCGGAGTGCTCCTCCAACCTGGCCCGCTTCGACGGCCTGCGCTACGGCCTGCGCAGCGGCGACGACGGCACCCGGTCGGCCGAGGACGTCACCGCGCTCACCCGCGAGGCCGGTTTCGGCCCCGAGGTCAAGCGCCGCATCATCCTCGGTACGTACGCGCTGAGCTCCGGCTACTACGACGCGTGGTTCGGCTCGGCCCAGAAGGTCCGTACGCTCATCACCCGTGAGTTCGAGAAGGCCTTCGAGCAGGTCGACGTGATCGTCTCCCCGACGACCCCGACCACCGCCTTCCCGATCGGCGAGCGCGCCGACGACCCGATGGCGATGTACCTCGCGGACCTGTGCACCATCCCGACCAACCTGGCCGGCAACGCCGCCATGTCGCTGCCCTGCGGCCTCGCGCCGGAGGACGGTCTCCCGGTCGGCCTGCAGATCATCGCCCCCGCCCTGAAGGACGACCGCCTCTACAAGGTCGGTGCCGCCGTCGAGGCCGCCTTCGTGGAAAGGTGGGGTCACCCGCTGCTCGAGGAGGCTCCGTCGCTTTGAACGCCATGGCCAAGAAGGCGAAGAACTTCAAGAAGTCGAAGACCGGCGTCTACGTGTCGCTGGCCACCACCGCGTTCGGCGCGGTCAGCGTCGCCAAGCAGGCGAAGCTGGCCCGCAACGACGGTGACATGCTGCGTCTGGTCGACGCCGCCGTGTCCGCCGCCGCCATCGTCACCGGCCTCGCGATCCTGTACCGCGAGCTGAAGCGCCTCGGCGACGACGACGTCCTGCTGGGCTGAGAGGGAAAGTTCCACCGTGACTGTCACTGAACTGCTGTCGTACGAGGCGGCGCTCGCCGCGTACGACCCCGTCATGGGCCTGGAGGTCCATGTCGAGCTCGGCACGAAGACGAAGATGTTCTGCGGCTGCTCGACCGAGCTGGGCCAGGACGCCAACACGCAGACCTGCCCGACCTGCCTCGGCCTGCCGGGCTCGCTTCCGGTCGTCAACGCGGTCGGCGTGGAGTCCGCCATCAAGATCGGCCTCGCGCTGCACTGCGAGATCGCCGAGTGGTGCCGCTTCGCCCGGAAGAACTACTTCTATCCGGACATGCCGAAGAACTTCCAGACCTCCCAGTACGACGAGCCGATCGCCTTCGACGGCTATCTGGACGTCCAGCTGGAGGACGGCGAGGTCTTCCGCGTGGAGATCGAGCGCGCCCACATGGAGGAGGACACCGGCAAGTCCACCCACATCGGTGGCGCGACCGGCCGCATCCACGGCGCCTCGCACTCGCTGCTCGACTACAACCGGGCCGGCATCCCGCTCATCGAGATCGTCACCAAGCCGATCGTCGGTGCGGGCGAGCGCGCGCCCGAGGTCGCCAAGGCGTACGTGGCCGAGCTGCGTGAGCTGATCCGTGCCCTGGGCGTCTCCGAGGCGCGCATGGACAAGGGCCAGATGCGCTGCGACGTGAACCTGTCGCTGATGCCGAAGGGGTCCACCACCTTCGGTACGCGCTCGGAGACGAAGAACGTCAACTCGCTCCGTTCCGTGGAGCGGGCGGCGCGCTTCGAGATCCAGCGCCACGCGGCGGTCCTGGAGGCCGGCGGCACGATCGTGCAGGAGACCCGTCACTTCCACGAGGACGACGGCACGACCACCTCCGGCCGCATCAAGGACAACGCCGAGGACTACCGCTACTTCCCGGAGCCGGACCTGGTGCCGGTGGCCCCCTCCCGCGAGTGGGTCGAGGAACTGCGCAAGGGCCTTCCGGAGCTGCCGCGGGTGCGCCGCAACCGGCTGCGCGAGGAGTGGGGCGTGTCCGAGCTGGACATGCAGGCCATCCTCAACGCGGGTGCGGTCGACCCGATCGTCGGCACGATCGAGGCGGGCGCGGACGCGGCCTCGGCCCGTAAGTGGTGGATGGGCGAGCTGGCCCGCAACGCCAACGAGCAGGGCGTCTCCCTGGAGGAGCTGCCGATCACCCCGGCGGACGTGGCCCGCGTGTCGGCCCTGGTCGCCTCCGGTGACCTGAACGACAAGCTGGCCCGTCAGGTCATCGAGGGCGTCCTGGCGGGCGAGGGCACCCCGGACGCGGTCGTGGAGAAGCGCGGTCTGAAGGTCGTCTCCGACGACGGCGCGCTCGGCGCGGCGGTCGACGAGGCCATCGCCGGCAACGCGGCCATCGCCGACAAGATCCGCGGCGGCAAGGTCGCGGCGGTCGGCGCCCTGGTCGGCGCGGTCATGAAGGCCACCCGTGGCCAGGCCGACGCGGCGAAGGTCAAGGACCTGATCCTGGAGAGACTGGGCGTCAGCGAGGGCTGAGCCCAGGCGGTACGGCCACGAGAGCGGCCCCGCACCGGAAGTCCGGTGCGGGGCCGCTCTCGTGCGCTCAGGGGGCGGGCTCAGTGGGCCCACTCGGGGTTCTCCTTGGGCCCCAGCCCCTTGGTGAGCTTGCGCCGCAGCCACCTGCTCATGGGCTTCTCGACCCAGCGGTAGATGCCGTAGGAGAGCAGCAGCATGGCGGTGGTCGTCACCACGATGTTGCCCCAGGGGCCGAGCTCGGGGACGTGCCGGGTCAGGCCCTTGGCCAGCGGGATGCCGATGCTCATGTGGACGAGGTAGAAGGGGTAGGTGAGGGCGCCCGCGGTCACCAGCCAGCTCCACTTGATCTTCCTGAGCGGGCCGAGGGAGGCCAGCATGAGGACCGCGAGGAAGCCGGTGACGAGCAGGGCGCACAGGGTCCAGGAGACCGTGTTCTCGGTGTTGGACGTGGCGGGGTGCCAGTTCACGCGGATCTGCAGGACGCTGAGCTGGTAGGCCCACGCCATGCCGAGCAGGAACCACAGCATCAGGTTCTGGCCGAAGCGGCACATCAGGTAGACGGCGATGCCGGCGATGAAGTAGCCGGCGTAGGTGCTGAGGACGAACTGGTCGAGCAGCTTGAACCCGGTGGAGTGGGTGACGAAGGCGGCCACGAGCCACACGGTGCAGAAGCCCATCATCCGCGCGTAGGTCGTGCCGAACTTCAGGACGATGACCATCAGCAGGTAGAAGCGGGCCTCCACGTCGAGCGTCCAGGCGACGCCGTCGAGCAGTCCGACCTTGAGCGGTCCCGGGAACATCGTCAGGTTCGACAGGACGACCCGCGGGTGGATGACCGAGTAGATGTCGCCGGTCTGCATGGGGATGATCGCGATGCGGGCGACGATCAGCAGGATGACGAACCAGTAGGCCGGGAAGAGCCGGGAGATCCGGGAGACCGCGAACTGGCCGGGCGTGCGGCCCCAGGCGCTCATACAGATGACGAAGCCGCTGATGAGGAAGAACATCTCCACGCCGAGCCAGCCGTACATCGAGGCCCGGTGCACGAGGTACGAGAAGACCTTGGGGGATTCGCCCCAGATGGCCGGATTCGTCGTTCCCAGGAAATGGAACGCGGCGACGAAGAGGCACGCCGCGAGTCGCAGCCCGTCCACGAGCGCCAGCCGCGGCGGGCGCACTTTGCCGGTGCCGTTCGCGTCCTTGGCGGGTGTGCCGGTGCCCGTCGGCACGGGCGCGGGTGCGGCCTCGGGTGCGGGTGCGGAGGGAGTGGCCGGCGCCGGCTCCACGGTCTGATGTGTGGTCATGGGGCCCCCAGGGTTCGGCCGGTCAGAACTGGCCGCCCCTTCCGCCGGCGCGCGGGCGGGCACCCGGGTGCTGACTGGCGGACGCGGATGCGCGCACGTGCGCGTACGGAAGCCTGACCCGTCACAGGATCGGCTGGCCTCGCGGCGCGAACCGACGTTCGTGAATCGAACGTGACACGGAGAATTCGCGCGGCGTGTACTTTTCCTTCCTTTGGGGTTCCTGTCAAACACCTGTCCTTCGACGGAGAAATCACCCGATCCACACTATGTCTGAATTGGCGTGAAATGAGTCCTTGGACTTCCGAGTCCGGGTTCTTGGACGTTCATCGCCGTGCCCCCGCCGGGTCTTCTCGCGGTCATCCCGGCTCACTACCGTCCCCGCCGTACCCCCAATGGCTCGGAAGCGAACCATTGGCTGTCGACGAGGAGGTCGGGGCGTGTCACCGGAGATTTCGCGCAGAAGGCTGCTCGCGCTCGGCGGAGGCGCCCTCGGGGTCGCCGCCACCGGATCGCTGCTGCCGCCGTCGCTGCAGGCGGCGATGGCCGCCGAGCCGCCGGCCGGCGGGATGGCGGCGGTGCGCCATGTGGTGATCCTGATGCAGGAGAACCGTTCCTTCGACCATTACTTCGGCACCCTCCGCGGCGTCCGCGGGTTCGGCGACCGCAACGCCGTCGAACTGCCTTCTGGCGCATCGGTGTTCGAGCAGCCCGACCCGCTCGGCCGGACCGTGCTGCCGTTCCCGGTGCGCGGCGCCGCCGAGGCGCAGCGCAAGGACCTGCAGTACATCGGCGACCTCGACCACTCCTGGAGCGGCGGCGGCAAGGCCTGGCGCGGCGGCTGGATGGACGGCTGGGTCTCGGCCAAGACCGCGGCGACCATGGCGTACTACGACCGGCGGGACATCCCGCTGCACTA
The DNA here is from genome assembly GCF_040302485.1 of Streptomyces sp. NPDC126499. Taxonomy (NCBI): domain Bacteria; kingdom Bacillati; phylum Actinomycetota; class Actinomycetes; order Kitasatosporales; family Streptomycetaceae; genus Streptomyces; species Streptomyces sp. NPDC126499. The sequence continues at coordinate 380,999 of NZ_JBEOUO010000004.1, forward strand.
CGAGCTCGCCGACACCTTCACCATCTGCGACGCCTACCACTCCTCGGTCCACACCTCCACCAGCCCCAACCGCAACCACCTCTGGTCCGGCTGGACCGGCTACGAGGCGGACGGCAGCCGCGCCGTCACCAACGCCGCCTACGCGGAAGGCACCCACCCCGGCTACGGCTGGTCCACCTACGCCGAGCGGCTCGAAGCCGCCGGGCGCAGCTGGAAGACGTACACCGAGTGGGAGAACTTCACCGACAACAACATCGAGTTCTTCACCAGCTTCAAGAAGATCGCCCGCAAGGCACTCGCGAAGACCGGCGGACACACCTTCATGGAGTCCTTCTACGCCGCCGTCCGCGAGAGCGCCGACGCCGCGGAGCGGGCCCGGCTCCTCGGCCTCCTGGAGGAGGGCGTGGCGACCCTCACCGACGCCGAGCGCTCCCTCTTCGAGCGGGGGCTGCGCCGGGTCGAGACCGGCACCCTCGCCGACGCCTTCCGCGCCGACGTCGCCGCCGGCACCCTCCCCGAGGTGTCCTACCTGGTCCCCTCCGCGATCGACTCCGAGCACCCCGGCTCCTCCTCGCCGATCGCCTCCGCCACCCTCGTCTACAAGGTGCTCGACGCCCTCGGCTCGCACCCGGACGTCTGGCGCCACACCGTCGTCCTGATCAATTACGACGAGAACGACGGCTTCTTCGACCACGTGCCGCCGCCCGTGCCGCCCGCCGACGACACCGACGAGCGCTGGAAGGGCCTGCCCACCGGACTCGGCATCCGGGTCCCGCTGCTCGTGATCTCTCCCTGGTCCGTCGGCGGCTACGTCTGCTCCGAGACCTTCGACCACACCTCCGTGATCCGCTTCCTGGAGCGGCTGACCGGCGTCGAGGAGCCCAACATCACCCCCTGGCGCCGGGCCGTCACCGGCGACCTCACCTCCGCCTTCGACTTCCACCGGACCCGGCGGCAGCCGCCCGTCGAGGAGCCGGGCCCGATCCCGCCGTTCACCGGCCGCTGGCGGCCGCAGCCGCCGGCCGTCCAGTCGATGCCCGTCCAGGAGCCCGGCACCCGCCCGGCCCGCCCCCTGCCGTACCAGCCGGACGCCTACGCGAAGGTCGAGGACGGTCAGGTCTCCGTCACCCTCCGCAACACCGGACGGGCGAGCGCGCACTTCGCCCTGTATCCGTACGCGGGGGAGTTCGCCGTCCCGCAGCACCAGGACGTCAGGGGCACGGCACCCTGGAGGGTCCCCCTCACGGGTGATCACTACCGCTTCACGATCACCGGCCCCAACGGCTTCCGGCGCGAGTTCGAGGGCCCCGCGGCCGGCGGCGCCGAGCTCCTCTCGCGCATCGACCACCACGACCGTGACCTGCACCTCACCGTCCGCAACGACACGGACGCCCCGGTCGCCTTCACGGTCCGGCCGCTCGGGTACGTCGACCCGGAGGACCTCGGCGAGCGCGGCCGCTGGACCCGTACGGTGACCGTGAGGCCCGGCAGGACCCGTACCGTCGTGCACTCCGCCGCCGACGCCCACGGCTGGTACGACATCGAGGTGACCGGCCCCGACGGCTTCCGCCGCCGCCTGATGGGTCACATCGAGAACGGGCGCCCCAGCGTGTCGGGCTGAGGCCGCAGCTCAGGGGCAGGGCGTGCCGGACCACGGGACCACCGGCCCGTATCCCGGCACGCCCTGTGAGGATCGCCACGAAACGGGCAAACGATCACGATTGGCTGCGAGAGTGGGCGGAGCACCGAACCACCCAGGGAGCACGTCCTTTGGCAGCCATCGCACGGTGGTGCATCAAGCACCGCCTCGTCGCCGTTCTGCTCTGGCTCCTCGCCCTCGGCGGGACCGCCACGGGAGCGGCGGTCGCCGGAAGCGCGTACTCCAACGACTACGAGGTCCCCGGCACCGAGTCCGGCCGCGCCACCGCCCTGCTGGAACGGGGCTTCCCCGGCGCCGGCGGCGACAGCGACACCATCGTCTGGCACACCGACCGGGGCAGCGTGCGCGCCGCCGCGGTCGAGGAGCGGATGACCGACGTGCTCGACGAGGTCGCCGAGCTGCCCGGCATCACCTCCGTCACCTCCCCCTACGAGTCCGCTCCCGGCCAGATCAGCGAGGACGGCCGCACGGCGTACGCGACCGTCACCTTCGGCGCCCAGGCCGACGACATCCCCGTCGGCCAGGCCCAGGCCCTCGTCGACACCGCCAAGGCCGCCGCGGGCGACCACCTCCGGGTCGAGCTCGGCGGTACCGCCGTCGCCCTCACCGAGGCGCCCGGCGGACACGTCGCCGAGGCCGTCGGCGTCGTCGTCGCGGCCGTCGTCCTCTTCCTCGCCTTCGGGTCCCTCGCCGCCTCCGCGCTCCCCATCGCGACCGCCCTGGTCAGCGTGGGCACCGCCTACGCCGGGATCGTGCTCCTCGGCCACGTCATGACGGTCGCCGACTTCGCCCCGATGCTCGGCATGCTCATCGGCCTCGGCGTCGGCATCGACTACGCGCTGTTCATCGTCACCCGGCACCGCAAGGGCCTCAAACGGGGCCTGCCCGTGCCCGAGGCCGCCCGGATCGCGGTCGCCACCACCGGGCGCGCCGTCGTCTTCGCCGGCGCCACCGTCTGCATCGCCCTGCTCGGCATGCTCATCCTGCGGCTCGGTTTCCTCAACGGCGTCGCCATCGCCGCCTCCCTCACCGTCGTCCTCACCGTCGCCGCCTCCGTCACCCTGCTGCCCGCGCTGCTCTCCTTCATCGGCATGCGCGCCCTCAGCCGCCGCGAACGGCGACAGCTCGCCGAGCACGGCCCCCAGCCGGAGCTGCCGACCGGCTTCGCCGCCCGCTGGTCCGCCTTCGTCGAGCGCCACCCCAAGCTGCTCGGCGTGGTCGCCGCCGTCGTCATGGCGGTCCTCGCCCTGCCGACCTTCTCCCTCCACCTCGGCACCTCCGACCAGGGCAACGGCCCCGCCTCCGCGACCACCCGACAGGCCTACGACCTGGTCGCCGAGGGCTTCGGGCCCGGCGTCAACGGACCGCTCACCCTCGTCGCCTCCCTCGACGGCGCCGACGACCGGCTCGCCCTCGACGAGCTGCCCGAGCGGCTCGCGATCACCAAGGGCGTCGAGACCGTCTCCCCGGTCACGTACAACAGCTCCGGCGACACCGCCGTGCTCACCGTGGTCCCCGACTCCTCGCCCCAGTCCAAGGACACCAGCGAGCTCGTCGACCGGCTGCGCGACGACGTCCTGCCGACCGCCGCCGACGGCTCGTCGCTCCAGGTCCACGTCGGCGGCGTCACCGCCTCCTACGACGACTTCGCCGAGGTCATCGTGGGCAAGCTGCCGCTCTTCGTCGGCGTCGTGATCGCGCTCGGCTGCGTCCTGCTGCTGCTCGCCTTCCGCTCGATCGGCATCCCGCTGAAGGCCGCGCTCATGAACGTCGCCGCCGTGGCCTCCGCCTTCGGCGTGGTCGTCGCGATCTTCCAGTGGGGCTGGGGGAGCGAACCGCTCGGCCTCGGCAGCGCCGGCCCCATCGAACCCTTCCTGCCCGTGATCATGGTATCGGTGCTCTTCGGCCTCTCCATGGACTACCAGGTCTTCCTGGTCAGCCGGATGTACGAGGAGTGGCTGGAGACCGGTGACAACCGCCGGGCCGTCCGGGTCGGCCTCGCCGAGACCAGCCGGGTGATCAACTCGGCCGCGGTCATCATGATCTCCGTCTTCCTCGCCTTCGTCCTCTCCGGCGACCGCGTGATCGCGATGTTCGGCATCGCCCTCGCCGCCGCCGTCGCCCTCGACGCCTTCGTCCTGCGCACCCTCCTCGTCCCCGCCCTGATGCACATGCTGGGCGGGGCGAACTGGTGGCTGCCGCGCGCGCTCGACCGCGTACTGCCGCGGATCAGCATCGAGCCGCCCGAGTGCCGGGTCGCGGCCGACACCCGTGCGAAGATCCCCACGCGGGTGATCATTCCGCAGCCGGAGAAGGCCGCGCAGGCAGAGGAGAACGAGGATGTTCGCGATATCGCTGGGTGACGACGGTGCCGAGCTGACCCCCCTTCAGCCCTGGCAGGCCGAGGAGTTCCTCGCCCACATCGACCGCGGCCGGGACTTCATCGGCGCCCACGTGGGCCTGCCCGACATCGTCACCGACCTGGCCTCCGCCCGCGCCCACCTCGTCCGCTACGCCGAGAAGACCGCCCAGGACGCCGGCTACCTCTACGGCATCCGCGTCGACGGCCTGCTCGTCGGCGGCGTCATGTTCCGGATCTTCGACACCGAGAACGAGCTGGCCGAGGCCGGCTGCTGGGTCGAGCCCGGCTACGCCGGACGGGGCCTGGTCACCCGCGCCTGCCGGGTCATCATCGACTGGGCCGTCGAGCAGCGCGGCATCCACCGCGTCGAATGGCACGTCTCCTCCGCCAACGCCCCGAGCATCGCCGTCGCCCGCCGCCTCGGCATGCGCCGGGACGGCGTCCTGCGCGAGAGCTACCGCTACCGAGGCAAGCGCGCCGACATGGAGGTCTGGTCCGTCCTCGCCCCCGAATGGCGGGCCGCCAGGACCGCCCCCTAAGGCCCCCTCGCGGGCGCCTAAGGCCCCCCGTACCCCGAACATGCGGCACACGCCCGATGTGGCCGCACCCCCTGGGCGACGACAGTGGAGGCATCGCAAGGAGCGACACCGACACCGGATCCGGCACCGGATCCGACACCCCAGGGAGCACACGATGTTCGCGTACGAGCTGCACCGCGCCCACCACGCCGAGCTGATCCGCGAGGCCGCCGCCCAGCGCCTGACGCGCGAGGCCGTCCGCGCCGCCAAGGCACGCCGGGCGGTCCGCCGGGCGACCCGCCGCCAGGATCCCGAAGGGCGGGTGAGCGCCGACCCGAACCGCTTCACACGGGCCGCGTGACCCGTACGAGCGGGGCGACGGACGCCTGTGCGATGCTCGGCGGCGTGGAGACCAGGTCAGTCAGCCCCGTGTTCGTCGGCCGAGCCGGTGAACTCACCACCCTCACCGAGGCGCTCTCCCGCGGCGGCGCGGGAGAGCCCCAGGCGCTGCTCGTCGGCGGCGAGGCGGGCGTCGGAAAGACCCGCCTGGTCGAGGAGTTCACCCACCTCGCCCGCGCCCAGGGCGCCGTCGTCGCCGTCGGCGGCTGTGTCGAGGTCGGCGCCGACGGACTGCCCTTCGCGCCCTTCTCCACCGCCCTGCGCGCCCTGCACCGGCGCCTGCCCGCCGAACTCGCCGCCGCCGCCGACGGCCAGGAGGGCGAACTCGCCCGGCTGCTGCCCGAATTCGGCGACGTCGGCAGCCACGAGCCCGCCGCCGAGGACGGCACCGCCCGCCTCTTCGAGCTGACCGTACGGCTCCTGGAACGCCTCGCCGCCGACCGCACCGTCGTCCTCGTCCTCGAGGACCTGCACTGGGCCGACGCCTCCACCCGGCACCTGCTCGCCTACCTCTTCCGCACCCTGCACCGCGGCCGGATCGTGGTCGTCGCCACCTACCGCTCCGACGACATCCACCGCCGCCACCCGCTGCGCCCCCTCCTCGCCGAACTCGACCGGCTGCGCTCGGTCCGCCGCATCGAGCTCTCCCGCTTCACCCGCGCCGAGGTGCACCGCCAGCTCACCGGCATCCTCGCCGCCGAACCCGCCCCGGCCCTGCTCGCCGAGGTCTTCGAACGCTCCGACGGCAACGCCTTCTTCGTCGAGGAACTCGCCGCCTCCCACGCCTGCGGCCAAGCCACCGGCTCCCTCAGCGAATCCCTCCGCGACCTCCTCCTGGTCCGCGTCGAGACCCTCCCCGAGGACGCCCAGCGCGTCGTGCGGACCGTCGCCGAGGGCGGCTCCACCGTCGAGTTCGACCTGCTCGCCGCCGTCGCCCGGCTCTCCGAGGACGACCTCATCGAGGCCCTGCGGGCCGCCGTCGGCGCCAACATCCTCATCGCCGCCCCCGACGGCGACGGCTACCGCTTCCGCCACTCCCTGGTCCGCGAGGCCGTCAGCGACGACCTGCTGCCCGGCGAACGCTCCCGCCTCAACCGGCGCTACGCCGAAGCCCTGGAGCAGGACCCCGGCCTCGTCCGCGCCGACGAACGCGCCAACCGCCTCGCCACCTACTGGTACCACTCCCGCGACGCCGCCCGCGCCCTGCCCGCCGTGCTGCGGGCCTCCGTCGAGACCCGCAAGCGCTACGCCTACGCCGAACAGCTGCGGCTCCTCGAACGCGCCCTGGAACTGTGGGACGAGGTCCCCGACGAGGTCCGCGGCGCCCTGCGCCCCATGGACTACGCCGAGGCCTACCCCGCGTGCGGCTGCGACCCCGAGACCACCCCGCTGCGCTACCTCGACCTGCTCGCCGAGGCCGCCGTCGCCGCCCGGCTCTGCGGCGAACGCGAACGCGCCCTGAAGATCGGCAAGACGGCACTGCGCCTGCTCGACACCGACGAGGAACACGACCCGCTGCGCGCCGCCTGGTTCTGGACCGAACGCGCCCGGCTCCAGTCCAACCTGGCCCGCGGCGACGGCTGGGCCGAGATCGCCCGCGCCCAGGAACTCGTCCGCGGACTGCCGCCCTCCGCCGTCCACGCCCTGGTGCTCGCCGTCGCCGCCGGCTGGGGCATGCTCCGCAACCCCGGCCCCGACGCCCTCGCCGACGCCGAACGCGCCGTCGCGTACGCGCGCCTCGTCAAGGCCGAGGCCATCGAACTCACCGCCCGGGGCACCCTCGGCTGCATCATGGTGGCCGCCGGGGACACCGAGCGCGGACTCGCCGAACTCCACGCCGTACGCGAACGCACCATGGCCCTCGGCCAGTTCCACGAGGCCGCCCGCACCCATGTGAACCTCTCCTCCTGCCTGGAAGGGCTCGGCCGCTCCCACGAGTCCGTCGAGATCGCCACCACCGGCATCGACATGGCCCGCTCCCGCGGCCTGGTCGACAGCGCGGGCTGGATCCGGGCCAACCTCGCCGAGTCGCTGATCGCCCTCGGCGAGTGGGACCGCGGCCAGGAGGAAGCCGAACTGCTGCTCCGCACCGCGGCCGCCGGCACCAAACCGGGCGGCACCGCCCTGATGCTGCTCGGCCTCCTCGCCGTCCTGCGCGGCGAACCCGCCCCGGCCACCGCCCGCCTCGCCGAGGCCGCCGCCCGCTACGGCACCCGCGACCCCATGCCGCAGTACAGCCTGCCGATGGCCCACGTGGAGATCCTCGTGGCCGCCGCCGAGGGCCGCCTCACCGACGTACGGGCCGCCCTCGCCGCCGCGGCCGAGGCCGGCTTCCCGCCCGGCACCCACCGCTACGGCTGGCCGCTCGTCCTGGCCGCCGTCACCGCGGAGGCCGACGCCCGGGGCCTGCCCGCCGCCGCCGACGGCCGCCCCGCCGCCCTGGACCTCATCCGCCGCTGCGTACGGAACCTGGCCGCCCCGGCACCCGTCTGGCAGGCCCACTCCCTGCACGTCTCCGCCGAACTGGCCCGGGCCGAGGGCCGGGACACCGCCGAACGCTGGGCCGAGGTCGTCGCCGCCTTCGAAGAGCTCGACCGCCCCCACGATCTGGCCCGGGCCCGGCACCGGCTCGCCGACGCCCTCCTCGCCGAGGGCGGCCGGCGCGAGGAGGCCGCCGCGCTGCTCCGCGAGGCCCACTCCACCGCCGTCCGGCTCGGCGCCCACCCGCTGCGCGAGGACATCGAGCTCCTCGCGGCCCGCGCCCGCCTGACCCCGCTCACCCCCGACCGCACCGCGCCCGCGCCGCTCGAAGCCGAGGACGACGCCTTCGGCCTGACCCCGCGCGAACAGGACGTGCTGCGCCTGGTCGCCGAGGGCCGCACCAACCGACAGATCGCCGAGGAGCTGTTCATCTCACCGAAGACGGCGAGCGTCCACGTCTCCAACATCCTCGCCAAGCTGGGCGTCGCCGGCCGCGGCGAGGCCGCCGCCCTCGCCCACCGCCTCCGGCTCGTCGACGCCCCCGCCTGACCCGTCAGGCGCCCCGGCGGCCACGGGTATCCGTACGGTCACCTTCCCCGAGGCCAGGTCTATCGGCCCCTTGTGCGGAGCCCCGTCGCCCAGGTCCTCCCGGGTCAGGGCGAGCCGCCGGCGCTCGTCGTCGGTGTGCTTGCGGCCCGGCGCGAAGAGCTCTTCCATCAGGTTGAACACGTGCGGCCTCCTCTGAGGTGCTAACCGACCTCCAGCCGGAGGATCCGGTCGTCGCCCGGCCCCGGGGTGCCCCGGGTGTCGGTCTCGCTGGTCACCAGCCAGAGCCGGGAGCCGTCCCCGGTCGCCAGGACCGTGCGCAGCCGTCCGTACTCACCCGAGAGGAACGCCTGCGGCTCCCCGGAACGTTCCGCTCCGGAGAGCGGGACGCGCCACAGCCGCTCGCCTCTGAGCCCGGCCATCCAGATCGCGCCGCGCGCGTAGGCGATCCCGCTCGGCGAGGCCTCCGAGGTCGGCCACTGCGCCACCGGGTCGGTGAACCCGGAGCGGCCCGCCCGCCCCTCGGCCTCGGGCCAGCCGTAGTTCCGCCCCGGCCGGATGAGATTCAGCTCGTCCCAGGTGTTCTGCCCGAACTCCGCCGCCCACAGCCGCCCGTCCGCGTCCCAGGCGAGCCCCTGCACATTGCGGTGCCCGTACGAGTACACGACCGAGCCCGGGAACGGGTTGCCGGGCGCCGGGCGGCCCTCCGGGGTCATCCGCAGGATCTTCCCGCCGAGCGAGCCCTTGTCCTGGGCGAGCCCCGTCTCGCCGGTCTCGCCCGTCCCCGCGTACAGCATCCCGTCCGGGCCGAAGGCGATCCGGCCGCCGTCGTGCACGAAACCCTTCGGGATGCCCGTCAGCACCGGCTGCGGCGCCCCGAGCCGGTCGCCGGCCCCGCCCCCGTACCGCATCCGGACGATCCGGTTGTCCGAGGCGGAGGTGACGTACGCGTACACCCAGCCGTCCCGGACCGCGAGGCCCATCAGACCGCCCTCGCCGCCCGGCACCACCCCGGGGACCTCGCCGAGCGGCGTCTTGCGCCCGTCCCTGGCCGAGACGCGCGTGACCGTCCGCTCGTCGCGCGAGGAGACCAGCAGATCGCCCCCGGGCAGCTCGGCCAGACCCCACGGCGATCTCAGGTCCTCGGTGAGCGTCCCCGCCACTCTCACCGGCGCGCGCGGAGGGCTTGTCGCGGGGGGCGGAGAGGTGGTCGCGCGCGAGGCGGTCGGTGTGGCCGTGGGCCCCCCGTCCCCGTCCGAGGGCGACCCGCACCCGGCGGTCAGCAGCAGGGCGGCGACAGCGCCCGCCACGCCCTTCACGACGACTCGCCTTCGACCCATGCTCCCGATCCCTTCCCGCGGCGGTTCCTGCTCTTGATACACCGCTCGGCCCGTTCGGGTTCCCATCCGCCCGCGGCGGGTCTCGGAGGGCCGCCGAGAGTCCTAGTCCCAGGATCCCCTCGGCGCCGGCAGCGCCGCGATCTCCGCCAGGTCGGCGCGGTCGAGGACCAGGCCCGCCGCGCGGGCGTTCTCCACCGCCCACCGCTCCCGCTTCGCGCCGGGGATCGGGATCACGTGCGGGCCGCGGGAGAGCACCCAGGCCAGCGCCACCTGCGCCGGCGTGACGTCCTCGCCGTGCCGGGCCGCGACCCGGCGCAGGCCCGCCACCAGCGGCTGGTTGGCCGCCATCATCTCGGCCGTGAAACGCGGGTGCCGGGCCCGCGGGTCGTCCACCTCGAAGCCGCCGCCCGGCGTCAGCGTCCCGGTCAGATAACCGCTGCCCAGCGGCATCGCGGCGAGGAACCCCACGCCCCGCGCCGCGCACCAGGGCAGCAGTCGCACCAGCGCCTCCTGGGACCACACCGACAGCTCGGCCTCGACCGCGCTGACCGGGAACACCTGCTGGATCCGCTCCAGCTGCCGGATCGTTCCCTCGTAGCCGCCGCCCGGCGCCCCGCGCCGGGTCGAACGGGCACCCACCGCGCACAGGCCGAGCGCCCGCACCTTGCCCGCCCGCACCAGGTCGGCCATCGCTCCCCAGGTCTCCTCCACCGGCACCTCCGGGTCCGCCCGGTGCAGCTGGTAGAGGTCGATCACATCGGTCTGGAGCCGGCGCAGCGAGGCGTCGCACGCCCTGCGCACATAGCCGGGGCGGCCGTTGGCCACCACATGCCCGTCGCCCACGAGCAGCCCGCACTTGGTCGACACGAAGGCGTCCGCCCGGCGCTCCTTCAGCACCCGCCCGAGCAGCAGCTCGTTGGTGAACGGGCCGTACATGTCGGCGGTGTCCAGCAGGTTCACCCCGGCGTCCAGGGCCGCGTGCACCGTCCGCAGGGAGCGGTCGCCGCGCCGCTGCGAGCCGCTGTACGCCCAGCTCATCGGCATGCATCCGAGGCCCACCGCACCCACCGCGAGCGCCGCCGCCCCGATCGTCCTGCGCTCCACCTGCCGGTACCCCTCCCTGTGCCGCCCCCCAAAGTAACCAATGGCGCCCCGGATCCATCGCATAGCCTCCCGGTCATGACGTTCGATGACACCGCCGCCGACGTGTGGCTTCCGATTCCGGCCGACGAGATCGACGGGCTCCCCGCGCCGGGCGCGTCGGGGCTCAACTACCGCTTCTGGGACGGCGGCCCGGACTTCCCCGCGGATCCGGCGCGCTGCGCCTTCTACGTGGTGCCGTACATGAAGGGGGAGGAGATCGCCTGCCGGCCGCTGGCCGCGATGGACTCCGTCCGGGTCGTGCAGACGCTCTCCGCGGGCATCGACCACGTGACCCCGGGGCTCGGCGCCCTGCGCCCCGGCGTGCGGCTGTGCAACGCCCGCGGCGTGCACGAGGCCAGCACCGCCGAACTGACCCTCGCCCTGATACTCGCCTCGCTGCGCGGCATCCCCGGCTTCGTGCGAGGCCAGGACGCGGAGGAGTGGCGGGCCGGCTTCTACCCGGCGCTCGCCGACAAGTCCGTGCTGATCGTCGGGTACGGGTCGATCGGCGCCGCCATCGAGGACCGGCTCGTTCCCTTCGAGTGCGCGCGGGTGGTGCGCGTCGCGCGCTCCGCGCGCGCCACCGAGCGCGGTCCGGTGCACGCCCTGGCGGAGCTGCCCGCCCTGCTGCCCGAGGCCGACGTGGTCGTGCTCTCCGTCCCGCTGACGCCCGGGACCCGCCATCTCGCCGACGCCGGGTTCCTCGCCCGGATGAAGGACGGCGCCCTCCTGGTCAACGTGGCGCGCGGCCCCGTGGTGGACACGGCCGCGCTCCTCAAGGAGGCGGAGAGCGGCCGGATCACCGCCGCGCTCGACGTCACCGACCCGGAGCCGCTGCCGGCCGGGCATCCCCTCTGGCACGCTCCCGGTGTCCTGGTGAGCCCCCATGTGGGCGGCTCCACCTCCGCGTTCATGCCTCGCGCCAAGCGGCTGCTCGCGGCGCAGCTGACCCGGTTCGCGGCGGGGGAGGAGCCGGGGAACGTCGTCCTCACCACCTGATCGGCCGCCCTCGGGCGCGCGCCCCCTGAGTGCGCTGCTCGCAAGCCCCCTGGTAGTCACGGAGAGTACTGCACCCCTGTCCCTGAGTGACGATCCTGGTGTATGGTCCGGGATCGGGGGACCGCGTCGGGAACGGGCAGACGCCGGGGAGCGAAGTGACGGGACATCAGATTCCGAGGGGGGCGACGGGTGAAGCACGGCCGAGTGACCGACGATCCGACGTGGCGGTGCCGCCGCCGGCCATCCCTCCGCGCCTCGCAGCCGCCCTTCCGGACCAGCCGGTACCGGACCGGCCCGCCCACGTGGCCGGGCCGCCCCAGGACGACCGGGACACCGTCCCCGCCGCCCCGGGCGGCCGCGACACCCCCGCCGGCGCGGGTGGCCGCGACACCCCCGCCGGCACGGGTGGCCCCGTCGCCTCCGCCGGTGCGGGTACCCCCGTCGCCCCAGCCGGTCCAGGTGGCCCCGTCGCCTCCGCCGGTGCGGGTGCCCCCGTCGCCTCCGCCGGTCCCGAGGGCCTCGCCGTTGCCGGTCCCCGCGCCGGTGCCTCCGCGCACCGCCCGGACGGCTCCGGCCACGGCCACGGCGTGCCGGACGCGCCGGGCGACGGCCGATGCGCCCAGGGGGACCGCTCCGGCGGCCGCGGGGGCCACGCCGCGGCCCGCCCGGACGACGGCCTCGGGGCGCACGCGGCGCACGAACACCCCCGCGAGGCCCCGGAGGACGCGGTGAGCACCGGGGCGCTCCTCGGACGCCCGCCCGTCGCCGACGAGGCCGGGCCGCGCCCCGGCCCCCCGGGCGCGCCCGGCCCCGAGCCCCAGGGGCCCGGTGCCGGCGGGGTGCTCGCCCAGATCGGCCTCGGCCTCGTCTGCGGCGGGTACGCCACCGGCGCCGCCCTCGGCTGGGGCTCCGAGCGGATCGCCCGCGTCATGGGCGACTTCGGCCTGAGCGCCGCCGCGCTCGCCGCCGCCGTCTCCTGCTTCCTCTACGCCCGTGGCCGCCACCGCAGCTTCCGCCCCGCCTGGTTCCTGTTCGCCTTCTCCTCCTTCATGGCCGCCGCGGGCAACGCCGTCTGGGGCTGGTACGAGGTCGTGCTCGGCCAGGAGGTGCCCAGCCCCTCCGTCGCCGACCTCTGCTTCCTGCTCTTCGCCCCGCCCGCCATCGTCGGCCTGCTCGTCCTCGCCAAGAAGCCCGTGACCCGGGCCGGCTGGGTCTGCCTCGCCCTCGACGCCTGGCTGATCGGCGGCTCCCTGCTCACCCTGTCGTGGAGCCTGGCCCTCGCGCACACCGCCTACGTGCCGGGCGAGAGCGTCGCCAGAGCCGCGCTCTCCCTCGCCTACCCCCTGCTCGACATCGTCCTCGTCAGCATGGTGCTCGCGCTGCACTTCCGCCGCTCCCACGTCAACCGCTCGGCGGTCAACACGGCCATCGCCGCCCTCGCGCTCACCGTCCTGTGCGACGCCCTGTTCACCTCGCCGCTGCTGCGCCAGCACTACAGCTCGGGACAGCTCCTCGACGCGGGCTGGTTCGCCGGCTCCCTGCTGCTCGCCTACGCCCCCTGGGGCGCGCGCCGCTCCGCCGAGGCACCGCCCGTCGCCCGGGCCGCCCGGCAGCCGCACAGCCGCCCCCTCGCCGGGTCGCTCGCCGCCCTCACCCCGTACCTCGCGGCGGCGGTCTGCACGCTCGGCATCCTGTACAACGTCGTCGAGGGACGCAGAGTGGACCGCGTCGTCGTCCTCACCGGCTGTACGGTCGTGCTCGCCCTGGTCGTCCGGCAGGGCATCATGCTGCTGGACAACATCGCCCTCACCCACGAACTGGCCCAGAAGGAGAACCACTTCCGGTCCCTCGTGCAGGGCTCCAGCGACGTCATCATGATCGCCGCGCCCTCCGGGATACTCCGCTACGTCAGCCCCGCCGCCGCCGGCGTGTACGGCCGCGAGGCGGAGGAGCTGATCGGCTCCGAACTGGCCTCCCTGATCCACCCCGAGGACCTGGGCGCCGTCGTCCACGAGGTGCGCCGCTTCCTGGCCGCCTCGCCCGCCGAGGAGCCCACCACCCGGATCGAGTGCCGCTTCCGCTCCGGCCGCGGCGACTGGCTCAACGTGGAGTCCACCGTCAACCGCCACCAGGGCGGCCTGATCTTCAACAGCCGCGACGTGACCGAACGCGTCCGCCTCCAGGCCCAGTTGCGGCACAACGCCGAGCACGACCCGCTCACCGACCTGCCCAACCGGGCCCTGTTCACCGAACGGGTCCGCACCGCGCTCAGCGGCCGCCGCTCCTCGGACCCCGGCACCGCCGTGCTCTTCATCGACCTGGACGGCTTCAAGGCCGTCAACGACCGGCTCGGCCACCAGGCCGGCGACGAGCTGCTGATCCAGGCCGCGCGGCGGCTCCAGGACTCCGTACGGGCCGGGGACACCGCCGCCCGGCTCGGCGGCGACGAGTTCGCCGCCCTCATCCTCGGGGACGGCGGCCGGGACCAGGCCGACCGCGAGTGCCGCGTCCACGAGATCGCCGACCGGCTGCGGGTCCGGCTCTCCCAGCCGTACCGCCTGGAGAGCGGCAGCGAGGTGCGGGTCGCCGCCTCCATCGGCGTCGCCTTCGCCGAGCCCGGCCTCAGCGCCGGAGAGCTGCTGCGCAACGCCGACCTCGCCATGTACCGGGCCAAGGCCGGCGGCAAGGACCGCGTCGAGCTCTACGCCCCGCAGATGCAGGCCGAGGTGGTCCGCCGCACCGAGCTGGCCGCCCGGCTGCGCACCGCCCTGCACGACGGCGAGTTCGCCCTGCTGCACCAGCCGGTCGTCGACCTCACCACCGGTCGGATCGCCGCCGTGGCCGCGCAGGCCCGCTGGCGCTCCGCCCAGGGCATCCTCTTCACCCCGGCCGAGTTCCTGCGCGCCGCCGACGACAGCGAGCGCACCGCCGAGCTCGGCCGCTGGCTCCTCGAAGAGGCCGTCGAGCAGGCCGCCGAGCGGGCCGGTCTCGGCCATCGCACCCCGGTCGCCATCCGGCTCTCCGCCCGCCGTCTGCTCGACCGCTCGATGCCGCTCGGCTCCGTCGAGTCGCTGCTGACCCGGCACGGCCTGCCCTCCGGCTCCCTGATCATCGAGCTCGCCGACACCGACCCCCGCGACCCCCGGGTCACCTTCGACGACCTGGAACAGCGCCTGGCCGCCCTGCGACGGCTCGGCGTCCGGATCGCCCTGGACGGATTCGGCAGCGGACATGCGGCGATCAACGCCCTTCGGCGCCTCCCGGTCGACATACTGAAGCTGGACCGAGGGCTGGTCGAGGGCATCGTGGAGTCGGCCCGGCTGCGCAAGATCACCAACGGTCTGCTGAGGATCGCCGGTGACCTCGGGATGCAGTCCGTCGCCGACGGCGTGGACATGCCCGAGCAGGTGCTCGCCCTGCGCTCCATGGGCTGCACCCACGGCCAGGGCATGGCCTTCTCCGGGCCGCTCGACGAGTACCGGCTGCGCCGCGCCCTGGTGCGGGACGAGTACCCGCTGCCCGCTCCGGTCCCGGTCAGTGTCGGAAACCGTCCCCCGATCCGCTCAAATAGTGAGACGCCCGTCCCACCCACTTGACAGTGACCGCGCGTCGGGGGGAGGGTCAGTGCCATGCGCACCCGAATTCTCGTACTTGGAAAGCGCGTCGGCTGAGGCAGGCCCACGAAGGCCCGCCTGACAACGCACCCGACGCGCTCCCCTCGCTTGCCTCCCGGCACGAGGGGTTTTTTGTTGCACCGACTCCCCGCGAAGTCGCCACAAACCTCGCGAAACGCCTCGCACAACCCTCGCAAAGAACCCTCTGCTTCGAGAAGAGAATGCTGATGACCGAGCAGGCCACCGGGCACCATCCGCAGCCGCGGACCCGTAGCGGCGCACAGCCCGCCACCACCGTCGAGCACGTCACGGGTGCGCAGTCCCTCATCCGTTCTCTCGAGGAAGTGGGGGCCGACACCGTCTTCGGCATTCCGGGCGGCGCGATCCTTCCCGCCTACGACCCGATGATGGACTCGAAGCGAGTGCGGCACATCCTGGTCCGCCACGAGCAGGGCGCGGGCCACGCCGCCACCGGCTACGCGCAGGCCACCGGCAAGGTCGGCGTCTGCATGGCCACCTCTGGCCCCGGCGCCACCAACCTGGTCACGCCGATCGCCGACGCCCACATGGACTCCGTCCCGCTGGTCGCGATCACCGGCCAGGTCGCCTCCAAGGCGATCGGCACGGACGCCTTCCAGGAGGCGGACATCTGCGGCATCACCATGCCGATCACCAAGCACAACTTCCTGGTCACCAAGGCCGAGGACATCCCGCGGACGATCGCCGAGGCCTTCCACATCGCCTCCACCGGCCGCCCCGGCCCGGTCCTGGTCGACATCGCCAAGGACGCCCTCCAGGCGAAGACCACCTTCAGCTGGCCGCCGCAGACCGACCTGCCCGGCTACCGCCCGGTCACCAAGCCGCACGCCAAGCAGATCCGCGAGGCGGCCAAGCTGATCACCGCCGCCAAGCGGCCCGTGCTGTACGTCGGCGGCGGCGTCCTCAAGGCCGGCGCCACCGCCGAGCTGAAGGTCCTCGCGGAGCTCACCGGCGCCCCGGTCACCACCACCCTGATGGCCCTGGGCGCGTTCCCCGACAGCCACCCGCTGCACGTGGGAATGCCGGGCATGCACGGTGCGGTCACCGCCGTCACCGCGCTGCAGAAGGCCGACCTGATCGTCGCCCTCGGAGCCCGCTTCGACGACCGCGTCACCGGCAAGCTGGACAGCTTCGCCCCGTACGCCAAGATCGTCCACGCCGACATCGACCCGGCGGAGATCGGCAAGAACCGCGCCGCCGACGTCCCGATCGTCGGTGACGCCCGCGAGGTCATCGCCGACCTGGTCCAGGCCGTCCAGGCCGAGCACACCGAGGGCAACAAGGGCGACTACACCGCCTGGTGGAGCGACCTCAACCGCTGGCGCGAGACCTACCCGCTCGGCTACGACCTGCCGGAGGACGGCAGCCTCTCGCCGCAGCAGGTCATCCAGCGGATCGGCAAGCTCGCGCCCGAGGGCACGATCTTCGCCGCCGGCGTCGGCCAGCACCAGATGTGGGCCGCCCACTTCATCGACTACGAGCAGCCCGCCACCTGGCTCAACTCCGGCGGCGCCGGAACCATGGGCTACGCGGTCCCGGCCGCCATGGGCGCCAAGGCCGGCATGCCCGACCGCACGGTCTGGGCGATCGACGGCGACGGCTGCTTCCAGATGACCAACCAGGAACTGGTCACCTGCGCGCTGAACAACATCCCGATCAAGGTCGCCATCATCAACAACGGCGCCCTCGGCATGGTCCGCCAGTGGCAGACCCTGTTCTACAACCAGCGCTACTCCAACACCGTGCTGCACTCCGGCCCGGACGACGTCAACCCGGACGCGCGGGGCACCCGCATCCCGGACTTCGTCAAGCTCTCCGAGGCCATGGGCTGTGTCGCCCTGCGCTGCGAGGACCCGGCCGACCTCGACAAGGTCATCGAGGAGGCCAACGCCATCAACGACCGCCCGGTCGTGATCGACTTCATCGTCCACGAGGACGCCCAGGTCTGGCCGATGGTCGCCGCCGGCACCTCCAACGACGAGGTCATGGCCGCGCGGGGCGTCCGCCCCGACTTCGGCGACGGCGAAGACGACTGAAGCGAAGAGCGAAGGAAGAGACCCACACCATGTCCACCAAGCACACGCTCTCCGTCCTGGTCGAGAACACGCCCGGCATCCTCGCCCGGATCGCCGCCCTGTTCTCCCGCCGCGGCTTCAACATCGACTCGCTCGCCGTCGGTGTCACCGAGCACCCCGACATCTCCCGCATCACCATCGTGGTCAGTGTCGAGGACCTGCCCCTGGAGCAGGTGACCAAGCAGCTCAACAAGCTGGTCAACGTCCTGAAGATCGTCGAACTCGAGCCCAGCGCCGCGATCCAGCGCGAGCTCGTCCTGGTGAAGGTCCGCGCCGACAACGAGACCCGCTCCCAGATCGTCGAGATCGTCCAGCTGTTCCGCGCCAAGACCGTGGACGTCTCGCCGGAGGCGGTCACCATCGAGGCCACCGGTTCGAGTGACAAGCTCGAGGCGATGCTCAAGATGCTGGAGCAGTTCGGCATCAAGGAGCTCGTCCAGTCCGGCACCATCGCCATAGGGCGTGGTGCCCGGTCCATCACGGACCGGTCCCTGCGGGCCCTGGACCGCAGCGCCTGACAGACCCGGTGGTCGAGGAGGCCCGGCCGCCGGTCCATCCGGCGGTCCGCCTGGCGAGACCCGAAAACGTACCCGACGCACCCCGCCGTACGGTGGGACGCAACACCAGCACCTCAAGGAGATTCCCAGTGGCCGAGCTGTTCTACGACGACGACGCCGACCTGTCCATCATCCAGGGCCGCAAGGTCGCGGTGATCGGTTACGGCAGCCAGGGCCACGCCCACGCGCTGTCGCTCCGTGACTCCGGTGTCGACGTCCGCGTCGGTCTGCACGAGGGCTCCACGTCCAAGGCCAAGGCCGAGGAGCAGGGCCTGCGCGTGGTCACGCCCGCCGAGGCCGCCGCCGAGGCCGACGTCATCATGATCCTGATCCCGGACCCGATCCAGGCCAAGGTCTACGAGGAGTCCATCGCCCCGAACCTGAAGGACGGCGACGCGCTGTTCTTCGCCCACGGCTTCAACGTCCGCTTCGGCTTCATCAAGCCCCCGGCCGGCGTGGACGTCGCCCTGGTCGCCCCGAAGGGCCCGGGCCACCTGGTCCGCCGCCAGTACGAGGAGGGCCGCGGCGTCCCCGCGATCGCCGCGGTCGAGCAGGACGCCACCGGCAACGCCTTCGCGCTGGCCCTGTCGTACGCCAAGGCCATCGGCGGCACCCGTGCCGGCGTCATCAAGACCACCTTCACCGAGGAGACCGAGACCGACCTGTTCGGTGAGCAGGCCGTCCTGTGCGGTGGCGCCTCGGCGCTGGTGAAGGCGGGCTTCGAGACCCTGGTCGAGGCCGGCTACCAGCCGGAGATCGCCTACTTCGAGTGCCTCCACGAGCTGAAGCTCATCGTCGACCTCATGTACGAGGGCGGCCTGGAGAAGATGCGCTGGTCCGTCTCCGAGACGGCCGAGTGGGGCGACTACATCACCGGCCCGCGCATCATCACCGACGCCACCAAGGCCGAGATGAAGAAGGTCCTCACCGACATCCAGGACGGCACCTTCGCCAAGAACTGGATGGACGAGTACCACGGCGGTCTGAAGAAGTACAACGAGTACAAGACCCAGGACGAGAAGCACCTCCTGGAGACCACCGGCAAGGAGCTGCGCAAGCTCATGAGCTGGGTGAACGACGAGGAGGCGTAAGCCTCCCGGCACAGGGCCGGACACGCTGTCCGGCCCTGTGCCACATCCTTGGACACCCCGTCCAACCACGGACGGGTGATCCTTCCAAGGAGGCGCAGGAAGTGCGCCGACGCAGCACTACACTGCTCAACAACATCGCGTCTGGCCCACAGCGTCGTGCGCTTTCACGCGGCAAGCCCCCTCCACCGCCTGCGGCCGTCGGGACGGCCGTCCGCACTGCCATTGTGAGGACCCACGTGAGCTCGAAACCCGTCGTACTCATCGCTGAAGAGCTGTCGCCCGCCACCGTCGACGCCCTGGGACCGGACTTCGAGATCCGGCACTGCAACGGCGCCGACCGCGCCGAGCTGCTCCCCGCGATCGCCGATGTCGACGCCATCCTGATCCGCTCCGCCACGAAGGTCGACGCGGAGGCCATCGCCGCCGCCAAGAAGCTGCGGGTCGTCGCCCGCGCCGGTGTCGGCCTGGACAACGTGGACGTCTCCGCCGCCACCAAGGCCGGCGTGATGGTCGTGAACGCCCCGACCTCCAACATCGTCACCGCCGCCGAGCTCGCGTGCGGTCTGCTCGTCGCCACCGCGCGCAACATCCCGCAGGCCAACACGGCGCTGAAGAACGGCGAGTGGAAGCGCTCGAAGTACACGGGCGTCGAGCTCAGCGAGAAGACCCTCGGCGTCGTCGGCCTCGGCCGCATCGGTGTCCTGGTCGCCCAGCGGATGTCCGCCTTCGGCATGAAGATCGTCGCGTACGACCCCTACGTGCAGCCGGCCCGTGCCGCCCAGATGGGGGTGAAGCTGCTGGCCCTGGACGAGCTCCTGGAGGTCGCCGACTTCATCACCGTCCACCTGCCCAAGACCCCGGAGACCCTCGGTCTCATCGGCGACGAGGCGCTGCGCAAGGTCAAGCCGTCCGTCCGGATCGTCAACGCCGCGCGCGGCGGGATCGTGGACGAGGCCGCGCTGTACGCGGCCATCAAGGAGGGCCGGGTCGCCGGCGCGGGCCTCGACGTGTACGCGAAGGAGCCCTGCACGGACTCCCCGCTCTTCGAGCTCGACCAGGTCGTCTGCACGCCGCACCTCGGCGCCTCCACGGACGAGGCCCAGGAGAAGGCCGGCATCGCGGTCGCCCGCTCGGTGCGCCTGGCGCTCGCCGGCGAGCTGGTCCCGGACGCGGTCAACGTCCAGGGCGGGGTCATCGCCGAGGACGTGAAGCCGGGTCTGCCGCTGGCCGAGAAGCTCGGCCGGATCTTCACCGCCCTCGCGGGCGAGGTCGCGGCGCGGCTCGACGTCGAGGTGTACGGCGAGATCACCCAGCACGACGTGAAGGTGCTCGAACTCTCCGCCCTGAAGGGCGTGTTCGAGGACGTGGTGGACGAGACCGTGTCGTACGTGAACGCGCCGCTGTTCGCGCAGGAGCGCGGTGTCGAGGTCCGGCTGACCACCAGCTCCGAGTCGCCCGACCACCGCAACATGGTGACCGTGCGCGGCACCCTCGCCAGCGGCCAGGAGGTCTCGGTCTCCGGCACGCTGGCGGGCCCGAAGCACCTGCAGAAGATCGTCGCGGTCGGCGAATACGACGTGGACCTGGCGCTCGCCGACCACATGGTGGTGCTGCGCTACGAGGACCGTCCGGGTGTCGTCGGCACGGTCGGCCGGATCCTCGGCGAGGCCGGTCTGAACATCGCGGGCATGCAGGTCTCCCGTACGGAGGAGGGCGGCGAGGCCCTCGTCGTGCTCACCGTCGACGACACGGTCCCGGCCAACGTGCTGTCGGAGATCGCGGAGGAGATCGGCGCCACCTCGGCCCGTTCGGTCAACCTGATCTGACCCGCACCGGCGCGATCCCGTACCCGGTCCGCCGGACGCCCGTCCCGCACGGGCGTCCGGCGGCCGGGGCGAGCCGCCCGGTCGGGAAGCCGCAGACCGGGTCGGCCCCCGCGTCGCCGACGCGGGGGCGACTCAGCGCCAGGGGATGTTCCGCCACGGGCTGCCCGCGTGCTCCGTCAGGACACGGTGGGCGGCCACGTTCTGCTCGTGGAAGCGGCCGTACTCCTCCCCGTCGAAACGCAGGACCCGCCCCAGCGCGTACCCCGCCGAGTACTCCTCCCAGGAGTCGTACGCCGCCCTGGCCAGCGCGCCCGCGTGCACCACGGCCTGCTCGGCCTCCGCGGGGGCGCAGAAACGGGCCGACAGACCCCACCGGGCCAGGTTCACCGCCCGGCCGTAGTCGTACGCGACCGTCCGGCGCACCCGGCCGTCCGGCGGCAGCAGGGCGTCGGCCCGGAACCGGGCCTCGTACCGCAGCACCCGGCGCACCAGCTCCTCGATGTGCCGCACCGCCGTCGGCGGCGCGCCGAGGTCCTGTGCGTGCCCGGCGGCCGTCTCGCGCCACTCGTCGGGCGACGGCAGCGCACCGCGCCGGGCCCGCAGCTCCTCGCGGACCCGGAGCACGAAGTCCGGCTCGGGCGGGCTGTTGCGTCCGTCCAGCAGCGCGTCCAGCTCCTTCCGCCAGCCCGCCGGGTCGGTGACGCCCCAGGAGTCCCGCAGCGTCTCCCGCTCGTCGGTGTAGCCGAGGTAGGCGGTGCCGACCTCGTTCCACGGGACCCCGTTCACGAAGGCCAGATGGGCGCCGCAGGCGAGGCCGAAGGCGAGCGGGCCGTGCAGCGGCCCGTGCCGCAGCGCGAGGAAACGGTTGTCCGGGCCCTGCTCCTTCTCCGCGTACACCCGCAGCCACCACGCGCGGTGCTCCGGTGTCGCCGGCAGCAGCAGCTCGCCGGGCGTGCCGCCGTTGACCGCGAGCAGCACCCGCGGGTCGCGCCAGGGGAACTCGGCGGCCCACCGCAGGGTGACGCCGTGGAACACCCAGTCCGGATGCCACGGCGGCAGCATCCCCCGGGTGAGCAGCGGCCGGACCACCAGTCCGTTCCCCACCTGCTGCGGTCGCCAGTAGACCGTGTCGGGCTGGGCGTCGACCTCGGCCCTGGGCGCGCCGACGAAGAGCTGGGCCTCGGCGAGGGCGCGGAGCTGGGCCTCGGCGTCGCCGCGCATCGCCGCCTCGTGCAGCAGCTGTTCGGTCTCGGACGGCGGGACCCAGGCGGCGGGGTGGGGAGGGTGGGGAGTCATGACCATGGGAGGTTCCGGTAGGGGCTGGACGGGTCCTCGACGAGGGTGCGGTGGATCGCGAGGGATTCCTGGTACATCGGCTCGGGGTCGCCCTCGTCGAAGTGGATCAGCCGGGCGAGCAGATAGCCGAGGGAGAAGGCGGCCCAGGAGTCGTACGCCCGCCCGGCCGGTTCGAGGACGCGGAGCACGGACCGCTCCGCCTCCTGCGGATCGCAGTAACGGGCGCCGAGCGCGAGCCGTACGACGTTCACGGCGCGGCCGAGGTCGAAGGCGGCGAGGGTGTCGACCCGGCCGTCCGGCGCGAGCAGGCCGTCGGCGCGGAAGCGGTCCTCGTAGTGGGTGATCCGGCGCAGGAACTCCAGGGCCTCGTCCCGGTCGTCGCCGTAGGGGTCGTCCCGTTCCAGGACGGCGGTGACCTCCGCCGCCCATTCTCGCCGCGCCGGGGCCGCGCCCGCCCGCAGGGCGAGACGGCGCCGTATCGCGAGCACGGTCTCGGGCACGCGGCCGACGAGGCGGGCGGCGAGCAGGGTGTCCAGCTTGTCCCGGAAGCCCGCCCGGTGGTGGACGTGCCAGGGCCGGCGCAGCCGGGCCACGTCGGTCGGGTAGTCCTCGTACTGGGCGCCGAGCTGGTTCCAGACGAGTCCGTTGAGGACGGCGAGGTGCGCGCCGAGGGCGAGGGCGCGGGCGACCGGGCCGTGCAGGTGTCCGCCGGCGTGGGTGAGCAGCCGCATCCGCAGCCGGTCCTCGCCGCCGGACCGGGCGGCGGTCTCCTGCCAGGCGCGCCGGTCGGCGGGCCGGGCCGGCAGCGTGGCCGCGTACGGGGTGCCGGGGTTGACCGCGAGCAGCCACCGGTCGTGCGGCCAGGCGGCGGCGAGCCGTTCGAGGGTGGTCTGCCGGAACACCCAGTCCGGGTGCCAGGGCGGCAGCATGCCCTCCGTCCGCACCGGGACGACGGTGCGCCGGGAGCCCTCCTCGCGCTGGGAGGGGAGGGGGGCGACGAGGCCGGGCGCGTCGGCGTGCAGCCGTGCGACGAGCACGTAAAGGCGGGTCCGCCCCAGCGCGTCCAGTATGGCCGCCCGGTCCCCGCGCGCGCCGGCCTCGTACAGCACCCGCTCGACGTGCGTCGGCGGCCCCCAACTCCCCGTTGTCATGGGGCGATCCTACAAACCGCTCACGTGGCGGCCGTTCAGAGCGTCGCCGCCTTCAGGGCCATGTGCAGCAGCAGCCGGTCCTCGCCGGCGTCCAGGTCGAGACCGGTGAGCTGTTCGACGCGGGACAGGCGGTAGTAGAGGGTCTGGCGGTGGATGCCGAGGGCGGTCGCCGTGCGGCCCGCCTGGCCCGCGTGGTCGAGGAACGCCTCGGCGGTGCGGGCCAGTTCGGCGTGGGCCGGGGCGAGCAGGGCGCGGACCGCCGGGTCGGGCTCGGCGGCCGGGAGGGCGGTGAGCATGCGGTACGGGCCGAGGGTGGCCCACTCGGCGAGCGGGCCCAGGTGCGGCTGGGCGGTCGCGGCACGGGCGGCCGACGCGGCCTCGCGCCAGGACACGTCGAGCTCGGCGAGCCCCCGCCGGGCCGGGGCGATCCCGGCGACGGCCGCCGGACCGGCCGTCCCGCGCAGCCGTCCGGCCGCGGTGGTGGCGGGCGCCGGGTTGTCGGCCGACCGCAGCCGCACGAGCACGGCGAGCGCCCGGCTCGCACCCCCCACGCCCGCGCCCGGGCCGGCCGTCGCCGTCGCGCCCGCGCCCCGGGCCGGGCCGGCCGGGGGAGTCCAGGGCACCGTGCACAGGGCCGCCGCGCCCGGGACCGTACGGGAGGAGGGGGAGTCCTCGCCCGGCCAGGGGGCGAGGCAGACCAGGGCGTGCAGGCCGTCCGCGTCGGGGCCCAGGGCGGTGCGCAGGGCGGCGACGGCCATGTCGTACTGCCAGCCGCGCTCCGCCGTCAGCGCCGCCCGCAGTTCCCGGGAGAGGTCCGCCCCGGCGCGCTCCTCGTCGGCGAGCAGCTCGCCGATCCGCGCGGCGACCTCCATCGCGGCGGTCAGCCGCGCGTGCGAGGGGCCGGGCTCGGCGTCGAGCAGCCAGACGTATCCGAGGACCACGCCCCGGTGGCGTACCGGCAGGCAGATCCGGTCCCGGAAGACGCCCGCGTCGGGGGCGGCGGGGATACGGACCGGGCCGGTCGCCCGGGTGATGCCGAAGCCCTCGAACCAGGCCCGGACGGCCGGGGTGGACTTCCTGGTCAGGATCGACCGGGTCCGCACCGGGTCCATGGCGCTGTCGTCCTCGCTGTCGTGCGCGCCGAAGGCGATCAGCCCGAAGTCCCGGTTCTCCAGGGTCGCGGGGGCGCCGAGCAGCGCCGAGATCTCGTCCACCAGCTCCTGGTAATCGCCCTTCACGGCGCCCATTCTCCCACCGCCCGCCCCTTCTTCAGACAGATGTCTGAGAGCGGGGCCACGGATGCGTGACAGCTGTAGATGGCGGACGATCGGAGCGCTCCATAGGTTTCACGGTGGTTCTCCGTGCTGTTCCCGTTTCGTTCCCTTGATCCGGGTTCCGCCCCGTTCTATCTTTGCCCCTCTGGAGGTGCCCCGTGCTGGGTCCCGTGATCCTCGCCGCGTCGCGCAGCGACAAGATGCGCCGTTTCGTGTCGGCCGCCCCCGGGACCAAGCAGGTCGTGGCACGCTTCATCGCCGGCGAGACGGTCGACGACGTCATCCCGATCGTGCGGGACCTGGCCGCCCGCGGCCTGGAGGTCACCCTCGACGTGGTCGGTGAGGACATCACCACCGTCGAGCAGTCCTACGCCGCCCGCGACGCCTACCTGGAGCTGATCGGCCGGCTGGGGGAGCTGGACCTGGGCGGGCGCGCCGAGATGTCGGTCAAGCTGTCGATGTTCGGCCAGTCGCTGGAGGGCGGCCACGAGCTCGCGCTGGCGAACGTGCGTCCGGTCGTCGCGGCCGCCGCCGAGATCGGCACCACCGTCACCCTGGACGCCGAGGACCACACCACCCTCGACTCGATGTTCGCCATCCACGAGGAGCTGCGGAAGGACTTCCCGCAGACCGGCTGCGTCATCCAGGCGTACCTCTTCCGCACCGAGGAGGACGCCCGCCGCCTCGCCGCGAACGGCTCGCGCGTGCGGATCGTGAAGGGCGCCTACAAGGAGCCCGCGTCCGTCGCGATCCAGGACAAGGCCGAGATCGACAAGGCGTACGTCCGGATCATGAAGATCCTCATGGACGGCGAGGGCTACCCGATGATCGGCTCCCACGACCCCCGGCTGATCTCCATCGGCCAGGAGCTCGCCCGCCGCGCCGGGCGCAAGCTCGACGAGTACGAGTTCCAGATGCTGTACGGCATCCGCGGCGAGGAGCAGAACCGTCTCGCCGCCGAAGGCCACCGCATGCGGGTCTACACCGCGTACGGCACCGACTGGTACGGCTACTTCATGCGCCGTCTGGCGGAGAAGCCGGCCAACCTCCTCTTCTTCGTCCGCTCCATCCTCACCAAGGGCTGAGCCCACCACCCCTCCGAAGGAGTCACGAGACCCATGGACGCTGTGACCCAGGTCCCCGCTCCGGTCAACGAGCCGGTGCACAGCTACGCCCCCGGCACTCCCGAGCGCGCCCGTCTGGAGGCCAAGCTCAAGGAGCTGGCCGACAACCCGCGCGAGCTGCCGATGACCATCGGCGGCGTCAAGCGCATGGGCGGCGGCGACGAGTTCAAGGTCGTCCAGCCGCACAACCACAAGTCCGTCATCGGCACCTTCCGGGGCGCCACCGAGCAGGACGCCCAGGACGCCATCGACGCCGCCCTGGCCGCCGCCCCGGCCTGGCGCGCGATGTCCTTCGACGACCGTGCCGCGATCATCCTGCGCGCCGCCGAGCTGCTCGCCGGCCCGTGGCGCGAGACGCTGGCCGCCTCCACCATGCTCGGCCAGTCCAAGACCGCCCAGCAGGCCGAGATCGACACCCCGTGCGAGCTCGTCGACTTCTGGCGCTTCAACGTG
The DNA here is from genome assembly GCF_040302485.1 of Streptomyces sp. NPDC126499. NCBI lineage: Bacteria > Bacillati > Actinomycetota > Actinomycetes > Kitasatosporales > Streptomycetaceae > Streptomyces > Streptomyces sp. NPDC126499. The sequence goes on from NZ_JBEOUO010000004.1 coordinate 406,947, forward strand.
GCCTACGCCCGCCAGATCCTGGCCGAGCAGCCGCCGGCCAACGCGCCGGGCGTGTGGAACCGCCTGGACCACCGCCCGCTGGAGGGCTTCGTCTACGCGATCACGCCGTTCAACTTCACGGCCATCGCGGGCAACCTGCCCACCGCCCCCGCCCTCATGGGCAACGTGGTGGTCTGGAAGCCGTCCCCGACGCAGACCCACTCCGCCGTGCTCCTCATGGAGCTGCTGGAGGAGGCCGGCCTGCCGAAGGGCGTCATCAACCTGGTGACCGGCGACGGCATCGCCGTCTCCGAGGTGGCCCTGAACCACCGCGACCTGGCCGGCATCCACTTCACCGGCTCGACCAAGACCTTCCAGCACCTGTGGAAGACGGTCGGCAACAACATCGAGAAGTACCGCTCCTACCCGCGGATCGTCGGCGAGACGGGCGGCAAGGACTTCGTCGTCGCCCACCCGAGCGCCGACCGCGCCGTCCTGAAGACCGCGCTGACCCGTGGGTCCTTCGAGTTCCAGGGCCAGAAGTGCTCCGCCTCCTCGCGCGCGTACATCCCGGCCTCCATCTGGAACGACGGCTTCAAGGAGGAGTTCGCGACCGAGGTCGACGGCATCAAGATGGGTGACGTCACCGACCTGTCGAACTTCATCGGCGCCGTCATCGACGAGCGTGCCTTCGCCAAGAACAAGGCCGCGATCGACCGGGCCAAGGCCGACCCGAGCTGCACCATCGTCGCCGGCGGCACCTACGACGACTCCGAGGGCTGGTTCGTCCGCCCGACCGTCATCGAGTGCACCGACCCGGAGAACGAGGTCTTCACGACCGAGTACTTCGGCCCGATCCTCGCGGTGTACGTGTACGACGACAGCTCCCCCGAGAAGTACGACGAGATGCTGACCCAGATGGAGTCGGTCTCGGACTACGCCCTCACCGGCTCGGTCATCGCGAACGACCGCGCCGCCGCCGCGTACACCATGGAGAAGCTGCGCTTCGCGGCCGGCAACTTCTACATCAACGACAAGTCGACCGGCGCCGTCGTCGGCCAGCAGCCCTTCGGCGGCGGCCGCGCCTCCGGCACCAACGACAAGGCGGGCGCCCCGCAGAACCTGATGCGCTGGACGCTGACCCGCGCCATCAAGGAGACGCTGGTCCCGCCGACCGAGTACGGCTACCCGCACATGGGCTGACCCCCGCCCGCCGCGTGAGCGGCCCCTGATCACCGCCCCCCTCCTGGACCCCCAAACCAGGACGGGGGCGGTTCTCATGCGGCGGGCTTACGCTGCTGGGGAGGGGGGTCGGCTCGGCGAGGAGATGCGACATGCCTGGTTCGACGACTCTCGGCCCCGGGCACGGGGTCGACGCGATCGACCATCCCGACGCGCAGCGGCTGACCTCGGTGATGAGGGAGCTGCACCGGCTGCTGACCGCACCGGGACCGGACCGGATGACGGACGCGCAGGTCGCGGCGCTGTGCGGCGGCGGGGCAGCCGGCCGTGCGGAGTTCACGGCCTGGGTGGAGCGCGTGGTGCGCCGCCTGGAGGAGGCTACGGCCTGACGAGGCGACGCTCCAGGAAGCCGGCGATCAGCTCCGCGATCGCCGGCGCGTGGGTCTCCAGGGCGAAGTGGCCGGTGGGCAGGAGGTGGATCTCCGCGTCCGGGAGGTCGCGGCGGAAGGCCTCGGCGCCGGCCGGGACGAAGATCTCGTCACCCTCGCCCCAGACGGCGAGGAGGGGCACCTGGGAGGTCCGGAAGTACTCCTGGAAGGCCGGGTAGAGGGCGAAGTTGGAGCCGTAGTCGGCGATCAGGTCCAGCTGGATCGCGTCCTGGCCCTCCCGGGCCATCAGGGCCGCGTCGTGGTGCCAGGCGTCGGGGCTGAGCAGGTCGCGGTAGGCGGCGGGGACGCCCGTCTCGTACTGCCGGCGGATCCCGTCCAGGGAGCGGATGGCGCGGACCGGGGCCTCGGTCTTCGCGGTGCGCTCGGCGATCAGGGCGAGGACGGGGGCCCAGGCGTCGGCGCCGAGGCCCTCTTCGTAGGCGTTGCCGTTCTGGGTGACGATCGCGGTGACGCGCTCGGGGTGGGCGAGCGCGAGGCGCAGGCCGATGGGGGCGCCGTAGTCCTGGACGTAGAGCGCGAACCGGTCGAGGCCGAGGGCCTCCGTGAAGTCGGAGGTCAGGGCGGCCAGTTCGGCGAAGGTGTAGTCGAACGCGGTGGCCGGGGGCGCGGCGCTGCGGCCGAAACCGAGGTGGTCGGGGGCGATCAGCCGGTGGTCGTCGGCCAGCCTGGGGATCAGGTCGCGGAACATGTGCGAGCTGGTGGGAAAGCCGTGCAGCAGGAGCAGGACGGGCGCGTCGGCCGGGCCCGCCTCCCGGTAGAAGATCTCGTGGCCGCGGACGGTGACGGTGCGGTGGTGGACCGGGAGCACGGACATCTTCTCTAACCTCTCAAAGGTGAGTGACTGGTGAGGGAAGTCAAGCGCATCACCCCCTAACCGGTCAATAATTGATTGATGGTTAGGTGGAGAGAGGGGGAGACTGAGGGGGTGACGGAGACGGTGATCCTCAGGAGCGCGCCGACCCACGCGCTCGGCCCCGACCGGCTGCGCGCCCTGCGCGACCTGCTCGACGGTGCCTTCGGCGGCGACTTCTCCGACGAGGACTGGGACCACGGCCTCGGCGGCCTGCACGTCTGGATCGAGGACGAGCGCCGGCTGCCCGTCGCCCACGGCGCCCTCGTCATGCGGCGGGTGCTCCACCGGGGGCGCTCGCACCGGATCGGGTACGTCGAAGGGGTGGCCGTCCGCGCCGGGCGACGGCGCCAGGGGCTCGGCGGACGGGTCATGGCCGAGCTGGAGCGGGCGATCGACGGGGCCTACGCCTTCGGTGCGCTCAGCGCCTCCGACGAGGGGGCCGCGCTCTACGAGGCCCGCGGCTGGCGGCTCTGGCGCGGGCGGATCGCGACCCTCGGCCCCCAGGGGATCGTCCGCCTCCCCGACGAGGAGGACTCCACCTATCTCCGGCCGGCCGCGGGCCGCCCGCTGCCCGATCCCGGCGAGCCGCTGGTCTTCGACTGGCGCGACGGCGATGTGATGTGACGCGGGCCGCGCGGCGGCCGTGGGCGACGGCGGTCAGGGGGTGGGCCCGGCCGGGCCCCTGGCGGCCTCCAGGTGGGACGTGTACAGCGCCGAGACCATCGAGCCCAGGCCCAGCGTCAGCGCGAACCCCGCCGTGCCGAGCACGCCGATGAACAGCGCCGCCGTCGAGCCGGTCACCAGCACCAGCCACGCGGCGAGCACCAGCCTGCCCCGGCGGCTGAGGAACAGCCACCGCCGGGGTGTCGCCGGCAACGTGTCCAGCGCCCCGGCGGGACCGGCCGTCGCCGCCTTGGGGCGCTTGAAGTAGCCGTACACCAGCCACTCGCCGCACAGCTCCCAGCCTTCCGGCGAGAGGTCGTCGAGGACGCGGGCGCGGCGGCGGCCGCCGATGACCTCCCGGCGGTACTCCCAGCGCAGGGCCGCCCCCGGCGCCCGCCGGCAGACGAACCGGCCGAGCGCGTCCAGCGACTCGACCTCCCAGCCCTGGTCGCCGTGGACCGCGAGCATCCGGCGGTCGTGGAAGAGGTCCGCGGTCCAGGTCCACCGCTCCGCCGCCGCGTCCGGCTCCCCGGGCTCGGGGGCGAGGCCGCCCAGGCCGGCCGCGAAGCGCTCGACGGGGCCGAACTCCTCCTCCGGCGTGGTGCCGGTCTCGGCGACATGGCCGCGCAGATCGGCGACGGTGGCCCCGATCTCGTCCTCCGGTACGCCCGCCGCGCGCAGGGCCGTGGCCAGGTCGTCGAAGTAGCGCGTCCCGCGCTCGCCGGACCCGGTGTCGCCGGTTCCGAAGTCGCCGGTCGAGAAGTCGCCGGTCATGCGTTGCCCCCTGGGTGCAGCGTGGTCGTCACGGCCCGGTGGAACTCCCGCCAGGCCTCGCTCTCGGCCGCGAGGTGCGCCCGCCCCTGGTCGGTGAGCCGGTAGTAGCGCCGCCCGGGACCGCGCTCGGCGGCCCGGAACTCGGCCTCCACCAGGCCCGCCTCCTCCAGGCGGTTCAGTACGGGATACAGCGTCCCGCCCTTGATCTCGCCGACGCCCGCGGCGGCGAGCGACTTGGCGATCTCGTACCCGTAACTCTCGCCGTCGGTCAGGCGGGAGAGGACGAGCAGGTCGAGGACTCCCTTGAGCCAGCTGGATCTGCGGTCTGCGGCCATGGTGGCATTCCATCACTACCTAGGTAGGAAGGCAACCTAGATAGGCATGCGGCTCGTCGTCGTCTCAGATAGTAGGAAGTCCGAGTAATTGTGGAGACAGATCGGTTCGGCTGTCCTAGCTTTGTAGGAGCCGAACGTCCCGCTCCATCGAGCGCAGGGCGGTCGAGAGCGCGACGCCCCGAGCAGGCAATCCCTGCGGCGGCGCTCCCCGCCCCTTCCGGCGCCTTCGATCACGCTGATCTCAAGGAGTCGATCCCTCATGGCCGCTCAGACCGCCCGTCGCATCCGCCACGCCGCCGCCCGCCCGAGCGACGACGCCCGCAAGAACGCCGCCGCCGCCCTCCAGCGCGCCCTCGACCGCCGTGACAACGGCGGCACGACGGGCCACTGATCCCAGGCCCCGCCTGTCCCGAGGCTCCCGCCCGCCCCGAGGTCCGCCCACCCCGAGGCTCCCTCCAAGGGCGCCCCGCACGAAGGCGCCCGCGCCCGTCTCGCGGTGACCTCCGCACCGGTCACCGCGCGGCGGCCGCCGGCTTCCTCGTCTCGATCAGGGTGCGCGCCGAGTGCGCCACCACCACGACCCGGCGCGGACGCAGCCGCGAGGTGGCCCGGCCGAGGCCCGGCGCGCCTTCCCCCGTTCAGGAGGATCGTCCGCATCCTGGACATGATGTGTCAGACGATGGGACGAAGAGTAGGGTGCCGACATGTCTCACAGCATCAATCTCGCAGTCATCCCCGGCGACGGCATCGGCCAGGAGGTCGTGGCCCAGGGCCTCAAGGTCCTCTCGGCCGTCCTTCCGCAGGATGTGAAGCTGGAGACCAAGGAGTACGACTTCGGCGCCAAGCGCTACCACGCGACCGGTGAGACCCTCACCGACGCCGACCTCGACGCCCTCAGGCAGCACGACGCGATCCTGCTCGGCGCGATCGGCGACCCGTCGGTCCCCTCCGGCGTCCTGGAGCGGGGCTTCCTGCTGAAGCTGCGCTTCGCCTTCGACCACCACGTCAACCTGCGCCCCTCGAAGCTGCTCCCCGGCGTCGCCACCCCGCTCGCCGGCCAGCCCGAGATCGACTTCGTCGTCGTCCGCGAGGGCACCGAGGGCCCGTACACCGGCAACGGCGGCACCATCCGCAAGGGCACCGCGCACGAGGTCGCCACCGAGGTCTCCGTGAACACGGCCTTCGGTGTCGAGCGCGTGGTCCGGGACGCCTTCGCCCGCGCCCAGGCCCGGCCCCGCAAGAAGCTGACGCTGGTCCACAAGAACAACGTCCTGACCTTCGCGGGCCACCTCTGGACGAACATCTTCACCAAGGTGGCGGCCGAGTTCCCCGAGGTCACCACCGACTACCTGCACGTCGACGCGGCGACGATCTTCCTCGTCACCGACCCGGCCCGCTTCGACGTCATCGTCACCGACAACCTCTTCGGCGACATCATCACCGACCTCGCCGCGGCCGTCTCCGGCGGCATCGGCGTCGCCGCCTCGGGCAACATCAACCCGAGCGGCGAGTTCCCGTCCATGTTCGAGCCGGTCCACGGTTCCGCGCCGGACATCGCGGGCCAGGGCAAGGCCGACCCGACGGCCACCGTCCTCTCCGTCGCCCTGCTCCTGCGCCACCTCGGCTACGAGGCCGAGGCCGCCCGGATCGAGGCGGCGGTCGCGGCCGATCTCACCGAGCGCGGTGACGCCGTCCGTACGACGGACGAGATCGGCGACGCGCTCGCGGTACGCGTAGCGAGCTGACCCGCCGCGGAACCTCCACACAGCCGCCGGGTCGCACCAGCACCCGGCGGCTGTACCTATGCGGTCGCAGGGTGCCACCATCGAACCCTGGACCGCGCACACACCGTTTCGTGCACCGGTCCCCACGCGCGATAATCGAACGTGGGGCCGCGGCATGCGGGAAAGCTCGGACGTCCTAGCAGTACGGCGTGACTGCGGAGCGGCGTGAGCGCGGTCCGACCCAACAACCGGTGAAGGACAAGCACTCATGACGACGCCCACCATCGAGCTCAAGCCCTCCTCCAGCCCGCTGTCCGACGCGGAGCGCGAGGCGATCCTGGCCAACCCGGGATTCGGCCGGCACTTCACCGACCACATGGTCACCATCCGCTGGACGGAGGGCCGCGGCTGGCACGACGGCGAGCTCGTGCCGTACGGCCCGCTCTCCCTCGACCCGGCGACCAACGTCCTGCACTACGCGCAGGAGATCTTCGAGGGCCTGAAGGCCTACCGCCGCCCCGACGGCTCCGTCGCCAGCTTCCGCCCCGACGCCAACGCCCGCCGCTTCCAGCGCTCCGCGCACCGGCTCGGCATGCCCGAGCTGCCCGTCGAGACCTTCATCGAGGCCTGTGACGCCCTCGTCCGCCAGGACGAGGCGTGGGTGCCGGCGCACGGCGGCGAGGCGTCGCTCTACCTGCGTCCGTTCATGATCGCGACCGAGGTCGGCCTCGGGGTCCGTCCGGCCAACGAGTACCTGTTCGTCGTCATCGCCTCCCCGGCCGGTCCGTACTTCCCCGGCGGCGTCAAGCCGGTCTCCATCTGGGCCTCCGAGGACCGCGTCCGCGCCGTCCCCGGCGGCATGGGCGACGCCAAGACCGGCGGCAACTACGCCGCCTCCCTGCTCGCGCAGGCGGAGGCGGCGGCCAAGGGCTGCGACCAGGTCTGCTACCTCGACGCGGTCGAGCACAAGTGGGTCGAGGAGCTCGGCGGCATGAACCTGTACTTCGTGTACGCCGGCAAGGACGGCGGGAAGACGAGGATCGTCACCCCGACCCTCACCGGTTCGCTGCTCGCGGGCATCACCCGCGACTCCCTCCTCAAGCTCGCCGACGACCTCGGCTACGAGGCCGAGGAGGCCCGCGTCTCCATCGACCAGTGGCAGCGGGACACCGAGAACGGCAGCCTCACCGAGGTCTTCGCCTGCGGCACCGCCGCCGTCATCACCCCGGTCGGCACGGTCAAGTCCGCCCGGGGCGAGTGGCAGCAGTCGGGCGGCCGGCCCGGCGAGGTCACGATGAGGCTGCGCGAGGCGCTGCTCGCCATCCAGACGGGGAAGGCCGAGGACGTCCACGGCTGGATGCACGAGCTGGGCGGCGAGAAGTAGCGGCCGGTCAGTCCGCCAGGGCGCCCGGGACGGTCAGCGTCCCGGGCGCCTTCGCGTCCGGGGCCGTGCCGGGAGCCGTGCCCGGGGCCGACTCCTGGGCCGCCTCGGGTGCCGTCTTCGGGGTCGTGCCGTGGGCCGCGTCGGGGGTCGTGCCGTGGGCCGTTCCGGGAGCCGCGTCGGCGGCCGTCGTCTCGGGCGCGGGCGCCTTCGCCGGGGTGAGCACCGCGTACAGCACGCCGCCCACCACTCCCGACATCACGAAGCTGGCGTCGATCCCGCCGGTGAGGGCCAGCAGCGGGCCCTCGTAGAGCGGGGTCGACACCCCGGCGAGGCCGACCGCCGCGCCGATCGCCCAGGACGCGGTGGCGCGCGGGTGCCAGCCGGCCGAGAACCAGTAGACGCCGCCGCGCGAGCGCCGGTTGTAGACCTGGAGGGCCTCGGCGTCGTACGCGCCGCGGCAACGCCGGTGCCCGATCAGGGTGATGACCGCCCACGGGGTGCCGATCGCCGTGAGCAGCAGCACGAACGAGGTCATGGCGGTCTGGGCGTCCGAGGCGAAGTGGCCGAGGAAGACGAAGCCCGTGGCGACCGCCGCCACGACGAGGGTGGCGCGGGCGCGGGTCGCCTTCGGCAGGATCGCGTCGAGGTCGAGGCCCATCGAGTACAGCATCAGACCGGCGTTGCCGACGGAGCCGGCGGTCGCGGCCAGCAGCAGCGGGACGAGGTACCAGGCGGGCGAGGCGGCCACCAGCGGCCCGGCGTAGTCGAGGCCGCCGCGGGCCGCCAGTGCCGTGACGGTGCCGAAGAGCTGAGGGATCAGCAGGCCGACCACGAGGCCCAGACAGGTGGCCGCGAGGACGGACTTCTGGCTGTGCCGCGCGGGCGAGACGTAGCGGGTGTAGTCGCCGAGCAGCGTGATGAAGGCGACCGGTCCGCTGAGCCCGGCGGCGACGGCGGACAGCAGCCAGGTCGGCCAGAACGAGCCGAGCAGATACGGGGTGTCCGGCACCGCCGCGGTGGTGAAGTCCCCGGCGTAGGCGAAAAGTCCGAGCGCGAGCAGCAGGGTCATGCCGACGGCGAGGCCCTGGCTCAGCCGCAGCAGCAGCCGGTAGCCGTAGACGGCGGCGACCACGGTGAGGGCGGCGAGCAGCGCGTAGACGGCGGCGTGCGTGGCGTCGCCGGTGGGCAGGCCGATCAGCCGCTCCAGGGTGCCGACCATCACGTCGCCGCCGATCCACAGGGTCAGCGCGGTGTAGCCGAGGGAGAGCAGCAGACCGACCACCGAGCCCACCAGCCGGCCCCGGACGCCGAAGAAGGCGCCGGAGGAGGTGGAGAGGTTGGTGGCGGTGCGCAGGGAGACGAGCGCGAGCGGGGCGGTGACGGCGACGCCGACGAGGGTGCCGGCGACGACGGAGGTCACCGAGGCCCACAGGCCCAGCCCGAAGGAGACCGGGAGCCAGCCGAAGACGATCACGCCGAGGCAGAGGTTGGAGCCGAGCAGGATCGAGACGAGGTCACGGGGGCCGCTGGTGCGTTCCGCCTCGGGGATGGTGTCGACTCCGCGCTGTTCTATCGCCATGGGGACTCCCGGGGGGATGGGGGACGGGGGAGGGGCGGCGTGGGGGGATTTAGAGTGACGCTCAATGTGACTGACGCTGCTCGCTCGCGTCAATGCTTGGAAGCTGCGGTTTTTACATTTAGAGTGTCGTTCAAACGTGTCGCTCACGCAGGAGGTGTTTGGGGCGTGCGACTGACCCCCACGGAACGCGACCGGCTGTTGATCTTCGGAGCAGCCGAGCTCGCCCGCGCCCGCCGGGCCCGTGGCCTGAGGCTGAATGTGCCCGAGGCCACCGCCCTCATCGCCGACACCGTCTGCGAGGCCGCCCGCGACGGCAAGCGACTCGCCGAGGCGATCGAGGCGGCCCGCTCCGTCCTCGGCCCCGACGACGTCCTGCCCGGCGTCGCCGACGTCGTCACGGAGGTCCACGTCGAGGCCGTCTTCGACGACGGATCACGACTGGCCGTCGTCTCCGACCCCATCGGCGGCGGCTCGCTGGGAGCGGACGCGCCCGGCGCGCTGCGTCCCGGGCCCGCCTACGAGGAGGCCGAACCGGCCGTCACGCTCACCGTCCGCAACACCGCGGCGGTCCCGGTCAGCGTGACCTCCCACTTCCACTTCTTCGAGGCCAACCCGCGGCTCGCCTTCGACCGCGCCGCCGCGTACGGCATGCGCCTGGCCATCCCGGCCGGCGCGTCCTTCCGCTTCGACCCGGGCGGCCAGGCCGAGGTCGGCCTCGTGCCCATCGGCGGCGCCCGCGTCGCCATCGGCTTCGCGGGCCTGGTCGACGGTCCGCTGGACGCCCCCGGCGCGAAGGAGGAGGCCCTGCGCAGGGCTGCCGCCTGCGGATACCTGGGTGCCGACAACCCCGTGCCCGGCGAGCCCGAGAAGGAGGGCAACTGATGGACCCCTACGAGTACGCCTCCGTACACGGCCCGCGGGCCGGCGACCGGGTCGTCCTGGGCGACTCCGGCCTCGTCGTACGGGTCGAGTCCGACTCGCAGCGGCCCGGCGACGAGTTCCTCGCCGGCTTCGGCAAGACCGCCCGCGACGGACTGCACCTCAAGGCCGCCGCCGTCCGCGAGACCTGCGACGTCGTGATCAGCAACGTCCTGGTCATCGACGCCGTCCAGGGCATCCGCAAGGTGTCCATCGGCATCCGCGAGGGCCGCATCCACGCGATCGGCCGGGCGGGCAACCCCGACACCCTCGACGGCGTCGAGGTCGTCGTCGGCACCGGCACCTCGATCGTCTCCGGCGAGGGCCTGATCGCCACCGCCGGCGCCGTCGACACCCACGTCCACCTGCTGTCGCCGCGGATCATGGAGGCCTCGCTCGCCTCCGGCGTCACCACGGTCATCGGGCAGGAGTTCGGCCCCGTCTGGGGCGTCGGCGTCAACTCGCCCTGGGCGCTCAAGCACGCCTTCAACGCCTTCGACGCCTGGCCGGTCAACGTCGGCTTCCTCGGCCGCGGCTCCTCCTCGGACCCGGCCCCCCTCGTCGAGGCCCTCGCCGAGGGCGGCGCCTCCGGCTTCAAGGTCCACGAGGACATGGGCGCCCACACCCGGGCCCTGGACACCGCCCTCCGGGTCGCCGAGGAGCACGACGTGCAGGTCGCCCTGCACTCGGACGGCCTCAACGAGTGCCTGTCGGTCGAGGACACCCTCGCCGTCCTGGAGGGCCGCACCATCCACGCCTTCCACATCGAGGGCTGCGGCGGCGGACACGTACCGAACGTGCTGAAGATGGCGGGCGTGCCGAACGTCATCGGCTCCTCCACCAACCCCACCCTGCCCTTCGGCCGCGACGCGGTCGCCGAGCACTACGGGATGATCGTCTCCGTCCACGACCTGAAGACCGACCTGCCCGGCGACGCCGCCATGGCGCGCGACCGGATCCGGGCCGGGACGATGGGCGCGGAGGACGTCCTGCACGACCTGGGCGCGATCGGGATCACCTCGTCCGACGCGCAGGGAATGGGAAGGGCCGGCGAGACCGTACGCCGGACCTTCGCCATGGCCGGGAAGATGAAGGCCGAGCTGGGCCCGCTCGAGGGCGACGGCGAGCACGACGACAACGCGCGCGTGCTGCGCTACATGGCCAAGCTCACCATCAACCCGGCGATCGCCCACGGCCTCGCGCACGAGATCGGCTCGATCGAGGTCGGCAAGCTGGCCGACATCGTGCTGTGGCGTCCGGAGTTCTTCGGCGCCAAGCCGCAGCTGGTGCTGAAGTCCGGCTTCCCCGCGTGGGGGGTCGTGGGCGATCCGAACGCGGCCACCGACACCTGCGAGCCGCTCGTCCTCGGCCCGCTGTTCGGCGGGCACGGCGCGACCGCCGCCGACATCTCCGTCGCGTTCGTCGCCCAGGCCGCCGTCGACCTCGGCTCCGACCGCATGCCGACCCGCCGTCGGCGCGTCCCCGTGCGCGGCACCCGAGGCATCGGCCCCGGGAACCTGCTGCTCAACTCGCGCATCGGCGACGTCCAGGTCGACGGCCGCACCGGCCTCGTGTCCCTGGACGGCTCCCCGATCCGCTCGGAGGCGGCCGAGTCCGTCTCGCTCAACCGCCTCTACTTCCTCTGACCTCCTTAGGACCCGTACCCATGACGTACCGCATGCCCGCCGAGTGGACCCCGCACGAGCGGACCTGGATGGCCTGGCCCAGCCCCAACCCCACCTTCACCGACGAGGAGGAGCTGGCCGAGGCCCGCGCCGCCTGGGCGTCCGTGGCCCGCGCCGTACGCCGCTTCGAGCCGGTGACGATGGTGGTGGCCCCCGGCGACACCGAGTCCGCCCGCGCCCTGCTCGGCGACGACGTCGAGCTGATCGAGCGCGAGCTGGACGACGCCTGGATGCGGGACATCGGCCCCACCTTCGTCAAGGACGAGGAGGGCCGGCTCGCCGCCGTGGACTGGGTCTTCAACGGCTGGGGCGGACAGGACTGGGCCCGCTGGGAGCACGACTCCAAGATCGCCCGCCATGTCGCCGACGCCGCCGGCGTGCCCGTGGTGAGCAGCGCTCTTGTGAACGAGGGCGGCGCCATCCACGTCGACGGCGAGGGCACCGTCCTGCTCACCGACACGGTGCAGCTCGGCGCGGGCCGCAACCCCGAGTGGACCCGCCGCGAGGTCGAGGCCGAGATCCACGACAAGCTGGGCACCACCAAGGCGATCTGGCTCCCGCACGGTCTGGCCGGCGACTACGGCCTGTACGGCACCCAGGGCCACGTCGACATCGTCGCCGCCTTCGCCCGCCCCGGCACCGTCCTGGTCCACAGCCAGCAGAACCCCAACCACCCCGACCACGAGCGCTCCCGCCTCTACCTCGACCTCCTGCGCGGCCAGACCGACGCCCAGGGCCGCCCCCTGGAGGTCGTCGAGGTCCCCGCCCCGACCGTCCTGAAGGACGAGGAGGGCGACTGGGTCGACTACTCGTACATCAACCACTACCTCTGCAACGGCGGCGTGGTGCTGTGCGGCTTCGACGACCCGAACGACGAGGTCGCGGCCGGCATCTTCCGCCGGCTCTTCCCCGAGCGCGAGGTCGTCCTCGTCGACGCGCGCCCGATCTTCGCGGGCGGCGGCGGCATCCACTGCATCACGCAGCAGCAGCCGGCGGTCTGACCCCCGGCGCACCGGCCGAACCCGGAGAAGCGGGGAGAGGTCCGGAAAACCGGTGTCCATCGGGGTGCCGTCTCGAGGACGATCGCCCCGATGGACATCCTGATCTGCGCCGCCTGCGCCCGCCCCCTCACCGACGCCGTACGGCTCATGGACGCCGTGCCCGACCTGCCGCCGTGGGACGGGTCACCCGGCCCCGACGGGCTACGGCGCTCGCCGGCGACGATGCCCCGCGGCCGGTACGCGGTCCAGCCGGACCACCGGGGCGCGCCGTTCGTCCCCTGCCCGGAGGAGGACGAGGACGCCTACGACGGGATCCACCCGGGCGGTCCCTGGGCGTCGGACGAGCGCGGCTGGCTCGTCTCGGCCGGGCCGCGCAACCAGTACGTGCTGCACCCCGACGACGTCCTGCCGCTCGACCTCCAGCCGGAGCCGCTGCGCAGCTCCGGCTGCTGCGGCGCGGCGGGCGCCGACGGCCCCAACCGGGTCTGTGCCTGCGGCGCGGAGGTCGCGACCCTGTACGCCGACTGCTCCACGCCGTACGAGATCCTGTTCGCGCCCGGCGCCGTCCGCGTCGTCCCGGCCCCCCGGCCGGGCGGCCGGATCCCGGACCACCCCTCATCCTGTAGAACGTACGAGTGAGTCAGAGCAGCAGCCCGCCCCACCACCCCCGGCGCCGCAACCAGGCGGCCCCGCCGCGCGAGGACGTCCTCGCCGCCGCCATGGACACCATCGCCGAGCGCGGTCTGGACGGGCTCACCATGGCCGGCCTCGGGCGGCAGGTCGGGATGAGCAGCGGGCACCTCCTCTACTACTTCCGCACCAAGGACGAGTTGCTGCTGCGCACCCTGGAGTGGAGCGAGGGCCGGCTCGGCGCCGAGCGCAGCGCGCTGCTCTCCGGTCCCGGCACGGCGCGGGAGCGACTGGACGGCTATGTCGACGTGTACGTGCCCGACGGGCCGCGCGACCCGCACTGGACGCTGTGGCTGGAGGTCTGGAACCGCTCGCAGAACGCCGACGACGACGCCCGTGCCCGGCAGGCCGCCATCGAGGGCGCCTGGCACCGCGACCTCGTCGCGATCATCGCCGAAGGGGTCTCGCGCGGGGAGTTCCGGGCCGTCGACCCGGACCGGTACGCGCACCGGATGCGGGCCCTGCTCGACGGCTTCAGCGTGCACGTCGCCGTCGGCATCCCCGGCACCGGGCGGGACCAAGTCCTCGACCACGTACGGGAGTTCATCGCCGAAACCCTGATCCCGTGATCTTTAGGCACGCAAGTACTCCTGATCGTTGTGCGTGGCACCCTTGTTGCCCCCGGGTCGTCTCCGGCACGGTTCGGGGCCATGGGACGAGAGCACTGGAAGAAGATCTGGGTCGGTTCGGCCGGCAACATGGTCGAGTGGTTCGACTGGTTCGTGTACGCGAGCTTCGCGACCTACTTCGCGGGGGCGTTCTTCCCCGAGGGCAACGACACCGCCAAGCTCATGAACACCGCCGGCATCTTCGCCGTCGGCTTCTTCATGCGCCCGGTCGGCGGCTGGCTGCTCGGCCGGGTCGGTGACCGCAAGGGCCGCAAGGCGGCCCTCACCCTCACCGTGACGCTGATGTCCGCCTCGGCGGTCCTCATCGCCGTCGCCCCCACCTACGCCGTCGCCGGATACGGCGGCGCCGCCGTCCTCCTGGTGGCCCGGCTCCTCCAGGGCCTGTCCGTCGGCGGCGAGTACGCCGCCAGCGCCACCTACCTCACCGAGGCATCCGCCCCGCAGCACCGCGGCTTCGCCTCCAGCTTCCAGTACGTGTCGATGACCGCCGGACAGATCCTCGGCCTCGGCCTGCAGATCGTGCTCCAGCGGACCATGTCCACCGAGGCCCTGCACAGCTGGGGCTGGCGCATCCCCTTCATCGTCGGCGCCCTCGGCGCGGCCGTGGTGTTCTACCTGCGCCGCAACATGCTGGAGACCGAGGTCTACGAGGAGACCGCCGACGACGGCGTCGCCGGCGGCGAGAAGGGCACCATCAAGGCCCTGTGGGCGCACCGGCGCGAGGCCTTCCTCGTCATCGCGCTCACCATGGGCGGCACCGTGGCCTACTACACGTACACCACCTACCTGACCAAGTACCTGTCCAACTCCGCCGGTCTGTCCAAGCAGACCGCCACCCTGGTCTCCTTCTGCGCCCTGATCGTCTTCGCCTGTCTCCAGCCGCTGGCCGGCCGGCTCTCCGACCGGATCGGCCGCCGCCCGCTGCTCATCACCTTCGCGGTCGGCTCGACCCTGCTCACCGTGCCGATCATGACGATGCTGCGGCACGCCGGCTCCTTCTGGCCCGCCCTCGGCCTGTCGCTGCTCGCGCTCGTCGTCGTCACCGGCTACACCTCGATCAACGCCTGCGTGAAGGCCGAGCTCTTCCCGACCGGCGTGCGCGCCCTCGGCGTGGCCCTGCCGTACGCCATCGCCAACGCCCTCTTCGGCGGCACGGCGGAGTACGTCGCCCTGTGGTTCAAGGACGCGGGCGTCGAGTCCGGCTACTACTGGTACGTGGCGGGCTGCGCGGCGGTCTCGCTGATCGTGTACGTCACCATGCGCGAGACCCGCGACATCGACCTGGGCCGGGTGGGCCGCACCGGTCACGCCGCCCTCCCCGCGCCCGTACGAGCGAGGGAGACCGCCGCCGATTCCGCATCGTGAGATTCGTGTCCGCCGCCGCGCGCGGGTGTGGCAGACTTCCGGCGTGCTCGCTACCACCATGATTATCGGCAGCAGCGCGCCGGTCCGCAGTGACCGCTGAACCGCGGGACTCCACCCCCGCGGCAGCGGCCACCGTGCCCCAGACCCGCGCGCAGACCTCTCGCACCCGCGAGGGGTTTTTTCGTTTTCCGGCCCCACCACCGCCGGAAGCGGACAGCGCGTGAGAATGGGGGCAAGTGGATCCAGACCTTCCGGAGCCACATCCGACAGGAGCCATCACAGTCATGACCACGGAGAACGGCGAGAGCTCGCGCCTGGACGCCGGCCACGTCGACGACAGCTTCCATGTCTTCGACACGACGCTGCGCGACGGGGCGCAGCGTGAAGGCATCAACCTCACCGTCGCGGACAAGCTGACCATCGCGCGACACCTCGACGAGTTCGGCGTGGGCTTCATCGAGGGCGGCTGGCCCGGCGCCAACCCGCGCGACACGGAGTTCTTCGCCCGCGCCCGGCAGGAGATCACCTTCAAGAACGCCCAGCTCGTCGCCTTCGGCGCCACCCGCCGGGCCGGCGGCAACGCCGCCGAGGACCCGCAGGTCAAGGCCCTGCTCGACTCCGGCGCGCCGGTGATCACCCTGGTCGCCAAGTCGCACGACCGGCACGTCGAGCTCGCCCTGCGCACCACCCTCGACGAGAACCTGGAGATGGTCCGCGACACCGTCTCCTACCTGCGCTCCCAGGGCCGCCGGGTCTTCGTCGACTGCGAGCACTTCTTCGACGGCTACAAGACCAACCCCGCCTACGCCAAGGCCGTGGTCGGCGCCGCCCACGAGGCCGGCGCCGACGTCGTCGTCCTGTGCGACACCAACGGCGGCATGCTGCCCGCCCAGATCCAGGCCGTCGTCGCCACCGTCCTCGCCGACACCGGCGCCCGCCTCGGCATCCACGCCCAGGACGACACCGGTTGCGCCGTCGCCAACACCCTCGCCGCCGTGGACGCCGGCGCCACCCATGTCCAGTGCACCGCCAACGGCTACGGCGAGCGGGTGGGCAACGCCAACCTCTTCCCCGTGGTCGCGGCCCTGGAGCTGAAGTACGGCAAGAAGGTGCTGCCCGAGGGCGCGCTCGCCGAGATGACCCGGATCTCGCACGCCATCGCCGAGGTCGTCAACCTCACCCCCTCCACCCACCAGCCGTACGTGGGCGTCTCCGCCTTCGCGCACAAGGCGGGTCTGCACGCCTCCGCCATCAAGGTGGACCCGGACCTCTACCAGCACATCGACCCCGAGCTGGTCGGCAACACCATGCGGATGCTCGTCTCCGACATGGCCGGCCGTGCCTCCATCGAGCTCAAGGGCAAGGAGCTCGGCGTCGACCTGGGCGGCGACCGGGCACTGGTCGCCCGGGTGGTCGAGCGGGTCAAGGAGCGCGAGCTCCAGGGCTACACCTACGAGGCGGCCGACGCCTCCTTCGAGCTGCTGCTGCGCGAGGAGGCGGAGGGCAGGCCGCGCCGCTACTTCCGTACGGAGTCCTGGCGGGCGATCGTCGAGGACCGCCCGGACGGCACCCACGCCAACGAGGCCACCGTGAAGCTGTGGGCCAAGGGCGAGCGGATCGTGGCCACCGCCGAGGGCAACGGCCCCGTCAACGCCCTGGACCGGGCGATGCGGGTGGCCCTGGAGCGGATCTACCCGCAGCTCGCCAAGTTCGAGCTGGTCGACTACAAGGTCCGCATCCTGGAGGGCCGCCACGGCACCGAGTCCACCACCCGGGTGCTGATCACGACCAGCGACGGCAACGGGGAGTGGTCGACGGTGGGCGTCGGCGAGAACGTCATCGCCGCCTCCTGGCAGGCCCTGGAGGACGCCTTCACCTACGGACTGCTGCGGGCGGGCATCGAACCGGCAGAATAATTGGATTTCCTCGCCTATCACCCTATGTCCGCTATGTCCTGTTCGAGGTTGTTCGGGTAGCGTCGAAGCATGAGGACCAGGGCGATATCCGCGACCACGGCACTGTCGGCCCTCGCCGGGCTGATACTCCTGCTGCTCACGGTCCTGGCGCCCACCGCGGGAGCCAGGGCCACGGGCATACCCGACGCCGCCGCCGCCCTCAAGCAGGGCCCGGTGTACGTCGACCCCGGTGCGGCCGGCCAGCTGTCCCAGGCCGACGCCGACGCCCTCGCCGAGAAGATCAAGGACGCGGACAAGCCGCTCTTCGTGGCCGTGCTGCCCGCGAACGCGCAGTTCCCGCCCGAGGACCTCTTCCAGAACCTGCGCACCCAGACCGGCATCACCGGCCTGTACGCGATCCGCCTCGGCGACGGCTTCGACGCCCGCGCCGACCGGACGGTGATGTCCCGCGACGCCGTGGAGAACCTCGTCACCTCCGTACGGCAGCCCGGCGTGGACGCCCGCACCGAGCTGAACAACTTCGTCGACCAGGCCCTGCCCACCCTGCGCGGCTCGGCGCCCGCGAGCTGGGGCTCCGTCGGAACGGACACCGGCGTCCCGGTGGGCGGTCTGGTCACC
Organism: Streptomyces sp. NPDC126499; assembly: GCF_040302485.1. Lineage (NCBI taxonomy): Bacteria > Bacillati > Actinomycetota > Actinomycetes > Kitasatosporales > Streptomycetaceae > Streptomyces > Streptomyces sp. NPDC126499. The sequence continues at coordinate 424,691 of NZ_JBEOUO010000004.1, forward strand.
CTGGGCGCGCTCCTCACGGCCGGCGGCGCCGGCGCCTACGCGGTCGTCCGCCAGAAGAAGCGCCGCAGGGAGGCCGAGGAGCGCGAGGCCCTCGAACGGCTGCGGGTCGTCGTCGACGAGGACATCACCGCCTTCGGCGAGGAGCTGGAGCGGCTGGACTTCCACCCGGCCGAGCCGGGCGCCGACGACGCCATGCGCGGCGACTACGAGCGGGCCCTCGACTCCTACGACAAGGCGAAGTCCCTGATGGGGTCCGCCACGCATCCGCACGACGTCCGCGCCGTCACCCAGGCCCTGGAGGACGGCCGCTGGTCGCTCGCCGTCCTGGCCGCCCGCCGCGAGGGCCGGCCGCTGCCCGAGCGGCGACCGCCCTGCTTCTTCGACCCGCGCCACGGCCCCTCCGCCGAGGACCGCACCTGGACCCCCGCGGGCGGCGCCGCCCGCCAGATCCCGGTCTGCGCCGCCGACGCGGCCCGCCTGGACCAGGGCCTCGACCCGATGGCCCGCACCGTGGACACCGAGACCGGCCGCCGCCCCTACTGGGAGGCGGGGCCCGCCTACGGCCCCTGGGCCGGCGGCTACTTCGGCGGCGGCCTGCTGCCCGGCCTGCTCATGGGCACCATGCTCGGCTCGATGCTCGCCACCCCGGCCTACGCCGGCGAGTACGGCGGCGGTGACTTCCAGGACTTCCAGGGCGGCGACTTCTCCGGTGCCGACTTCAGCTCCGGCGACTTCGGCTCGGGCGACTTCGGTGGCGGCGGAGGCTTCGACGGGGGCGGAGGCTTCGACGGCGGCGGCGGTTTCTGAGCCCCTTCCCCGGCGTCCGGTCCCCTCGGGTCAGACCAGCGGCTTCACCGACATCAGCAGATGGCGGTGCGCCTCGCCCTCCGCGTCCGTGATCAGCGCCCGCTGCCCGGGGCCCAGCAGCCGAAGCCGCAGCCGCGGGGCGTCGAAGGAGCCGAGCGCGTCGAGGAGATAGCCCGGGTTGAAGGCCACCGTCATGGCCTCGGCCCCGGCAAGCTCGGCCGGCAGCCGCTGCGAGGCCACGTCGTCCTCGTACCCGGCCTGGAGGTGCACCGTCGTGCCGTCGAAGGCGAGCTGCACGGGACTGTCGCCCTCCGCCACGACCGCGACCCGCCGCACCGCCTCGACCAGCGGCGCCCGATCGGTGAGCGCCACCGCGTGCTCCCCGAGCGCGAAGAGCTTGTCGTGCCGGGGCAGCCGCCCGTCGAGGAGACGGGTCGTCGTCCGCATGCCGCCGCTCTCGAAGCCGAAGGAGCCGCCGTCGAGGGCCAGCCGGACCGTCCCCGCACCGGCGAGCGAGCGCGCGATCTCGGTGAGCCGGCGGGCCGGCACCACCACGTCGGCGACCTCCTCCGTGCCGGGCTCGGGCTTCCACTCCAGGGTGCGCACCGCGTACCGGTAGCGGTCGGTGGCCGCCAGCGTCATCGTCGTCCCGTCCAGACCGAGCCGTATCCCGGTGAGCACCGGCAGCGAGTCGTCCCGGCCGGCCGCCACCGCCACGTGCCCGACGGCCGCCGCGAAGGCGTCCGCGTCCACCGCGCCGCGCCACGCGGGCAGGGCGGGCGGGGCCGGATAGTCGTCCAGCGGCAGCAGCGAGAGTCCGAAGCGGGCGTCACCGGCGGTCACCGAGAGCCGCGCGCCGTCGACCGCGCAGGCCACGGGCGCCTGCGGGAGCACCTTGCAGATGTCGAGCAGCCGCCGCCCGAGCACCAGCGCCCGGCCCTCGGCCAGGACCTCGGCCTCGACCTCGATCCGGGCGGAGGCCTCGTAGTCCAGCCCGGAGACGCGCAGACGGCCGTCCGCCGCCTCCAGGAGCAGGCCGCCGAGGACGGGGACGGGGGAGCGGACGGGCAGCACGCGGGCGGCCCAGGCCACGGCCTCGGTCAGCACGGCTCTGTCGATACGGAATTCCATGCCGCCGACGTTAACGGCCGCCACTGACAACGGCGTCGGTCCACGGCGTTGGGGGCCGGCGACCGGGAATCCCGGCGCGCCCCTGATCGTTCCGCTCTCCGAGGCGGTCCGCGAAGGCAGGCCGAGAGAGCGGTCCGCGAGGCAGTCCACGAGAGCAGTCGGCGAGAGCGGTCCGCGAAGCAGACGGGGGAGCGCGATGGGTGAGGTCCACGGCACGGTGGCGCCCGGATTCGAGTCCGTACGGGAGGAGTTCGCCGGCGTCGTCGCCGAGGAGGCGCGGGACGGCGGCGCCCAGCTCGCGGTCTACCACCGGGGCCGGCAGGTCGTCGACCTGTGGGGCGGCGACGGGGTGGACGGCGACTCGCTGCTCGCCCTCTACTCCTCCGCGAAGGGGGCCACCGCCCTGGTCGTCGCCCTGCTCGTGCAGGACGGCGCGCTCGACCTCGACCGCGAAGTGGCGTCCTACTGGCCCGAGTTCGCCGCCGAGGGCAAGGAGACGGTGACCCTGCGCGCCCTGCTCGCCCACCGGGCCGGGGTCATCGGCGTCGAGGGCGGCTTCACGCTCGACGAGCTCGCCGACGACCGCCTGGTCGCCGCCCGGCTCGCCGCCCACCGCCCGTACTGGAAGCCGGACACCGGCCACGGCTACCACGCCCTTGCCTTCGGTGCCCTGGCCGGCGAGGTGGTGCTGCGGGCCACCGGCCGGACGGTCCAGGAGCACTACGAGGAGCGGATCCGCGCGCCGTACGGGATCGAGTACCACCTGGGCCTGCCCGAGGAGCTGGAGCCCCGCTTCCGGCCGGCCCTGCCGATGCTGCCCACCCCGGCCCAGCGGGCCTTCGAGAAGGCGAACCCGGTCGCCCCGGACAGCCTGCTCGCCCTCGCCTTCTGCCTGCACACCGAGCCGCCCTTCGACGCCGTCGCGTACGGGAACTCCCGGGCCGTGCGCGCCGCGGCCCCGCTGTCCGGGGGCGGCGTCGGCAGCGCGCGGGGCCTGGCCCGGATGTACGCGGCGGTCGCGGGCGGGCTCGACGGGCGGGCCCCGCTGCTCGAGCCGGACACCCTCGCCGAGGTCTCCCGCGTCCACTCCTCGGGCACGGACCTGGTCACCGGCGAGCGGAACGCCTTCGGCCTCGGCTTCGTCCCGCTCGCCACCCGCCACCCCGAGCTCGGCCCGACCGCGATCGGCCACAGCGGCGCCCCGGGCACCCAGTCCTTCGCGGACCCGTCCCGAGGCCTGGCGTACGGCTACGCCCGGCGCCGCTTCGCCTTCGCCGGCGGCCCCGGCGCGCCGGAGAACGACCGCCTGATACGAGCGGTGACGGCGGCCGCGGACCGCCGGGAGGTCTGACCCGCGGCCGGCCGACCGCCGACCGCCGACCGACCGCCCAGCCGCCCGACCCGCGGGGGCCGGAACGCCGATCGCCGGCCGATCGCCGATCGCCGATCGCCCAGCCGCCCGGCACGCGGGGGCCGCGGGGGCCGGAACGCCGAGCGCCCGCCCTCCGTGACGGCGGAGAGGCGGGCGCGCTCGTTTCCCGGCAGGGCCGGGGCTCGCTCAGGCGGCGTTCCTGATGGCGGAGATGTCGAAGTTCAGCTTGACCTTGTCGCTGACCATGACGCCGCCGGTCTCCAGGGCCGCGTTCCAGGTCAGGCCCCACTCGGAGCGCAGGATCTCGGCCGAGCCCTCGAAGCCGACGCGCTCGTTGCCGTAGACGTCCGTGGCCACGCCGTTGAACTCCAGGTCGATGGAGAGCGGCTTGGTGACGTCCTTGATGGTGAGGTCGCCGGTGACGCGGTAGAGGTCGCCGCCCAGCTGCTCGGCCTTGGTGGAGCGGAAGGTCATCAGCGGGAAGCGCTCGGCGTCGAAGAAGTCGCCGCTGCGCAGGTGGCCGTCGCGGTCGGCGATGCCCGTGTCGATGGAGGCGATCTTCACGTCGATCGAGGCGCTGGAGGCGGCCGGGTCGGAGCCGTTCAGCTCCAGCGTGCCCTCGTGCTCGGCGAAGCTGCCGCGCACGTTGGTGACCATCGCGTGACGGACGGTGAAGCCGATGCTGCTGTGGGCCGGGTCGATGGTGTACGTGCCGGTGAGGGCGGCCAGGGCCGGGTCCACCGGGAGGGTGGCGACGGCGGAGGCGGAGGCGGCGGACTCGTTGTTCTTGCGGCTGAAGAGACCCATGAGTGCTCCTTGGGGGACGGTGCGCGGGGTGTGCGCTGCGAGGTTTGTTGAACCTTCAACGAGATCGACCATAGACCTATTCCGTTCAACTTTCAACATCTCGGGTGGACCGTTCACCCGTACGGCCCCAGAAGCACCCCGAGGCCCTCTAGCGGACGCGCGTAGACCTGCGCCACCATCTCCCTGCGCGATCCCCACGCAGAGAATCCGCTCAGCGATTCCCCGCAGCGGCCCACGTAGCGATCCCCACGTACGTTCACTCCCAGGAGGAACCGAACCGTGAAGCTCCGCTCCGTCCTCACCGCCCTCGCCCTCGTCCTCGGCGCCCTCTTCGCCCCGGGCTTCGGCGTCCTCGCCACCGCCACCGACGCCCACGCCGTCACCAAGATCAGCCACTCCACCGCCACCTCGATGTTCCGCGAGGTCGGCATCACCTGGTCCTCGTCCGGCGGCTGCTCGGACCGCTACAACTCCACCTGCACGTCCTTCGAGCAGCTCAACCTCGCCACCGCCCAGGGCGCCCAGACCCTCAAGCGGGCCAGCGGCTGCGCCCTCAACATCACGGGCGGCACCGAGACCGGCCACGCGAGCGGCACGTACTCCCACTGGAACGGCTACAAGCTCGACTACAGCAAGTACACCTGCGTCGGGAACTACATCAAGAACACCTTCACCTACATCGGCGTACGGGGTGACGGCGCCCCGCAGTGGAAGTCCGCCTCCGGCAACATCTACGCCGACGAGGGCAACCACTGGGACGTCACCTACTACAACTGCGGTGGCTGCTGAGGGCCTTGAGGCACTTGGACTAACCGCAGGGGGTTGTTGGACTGGAGGGGCCGTCGACGCGCGATCTCGTTGACGGTGGTCCGTCACACGGGCCAACTAGTGCGCATGTCGCACCCATACCCTCCCGCCGCGGCGCGGCGGCTGCGCACGGCCTGTGCGCTGGCCGCCGCCGCCTCCGCCGTGCTCGCCCTGGCCGGCCCCGCCCTCGGGGCCGGCCCGGACCGCGCCGCACCCCCCGCCGAGGCCCCGGCCACGCCGTCCGCCACCGCCGGGACCGCCGCCTCCGCCGTCATCGGCTCCGAGCAGCTCTCCGTCTCCGTCGCCGAGGACTTCCCGCGCGTCCTCGCCTACACCGACCGCGCCACCGGCGCCCGGCTCCTCGGCTCGACCGCCCCCGTCACCCAGGTCGTCCTCAACGGCACCGCCCACACCGTCCGGGCCAAGGCCGCACCCGTGGTGACCGCCGACTCCGCCGCGTACACCCTCGTCTTCCCCGACCTGCCCGGCGTCGAGATCGACGCCCGGCTGAGCGTCAGCGGCCGGGCCACCACCTTCCGGGTCACCGCCGTCCGCGACACCGAGGCCTTCCGGGTCGGCACCCTGGACATCCCCGGCCACGACCTGGTCTCCGTCGGCTCCACCGACCCCGGTGCCGCCACCGCCTTCACCCGGCTCGACCCCGACTCCACCCGGACCGCCGACGTCTTCGCCCGGGTCACCGACGCCACCCCGGCCGACAGCACACCCGTCGGCGCGAGCTACGCGCTCGTCAGCACCGGGCAGCTCGCCGCCGCCGTCGAGTCCAACTCCAGCTACGACAAGCCCTCCGGAGCCTCCGCCCGCGACGGCGCCCGCTTCTGGCACCAGGCCCGCAAGACGGCCACCCCCGCCGGCACCGAGACCCGCGTCGGCGTCTGGTCCGGCCAGTGGACCTACCGCGGCGCCGGCGCCCCCCAGCCCGAGAGCGGCGACCACCTGCCCTGGGCCAAGGTCGTCGTCACCCCCGACGCCAACGGCGACGGCCGCACCGACTGGCAGGACGGCGCCATCGCCTTCCGCACCATCGGCATCAAGGCCCCGGGCAGCGACCAGACCCCGAACCGGGTCGTCGCCCACATCCCGTTCAACTTCGCCTCCAACGCCACCCACCCCTTCCTGCGCACCCTCGACGACGTCAAACGGATCTCGCTGGCCACCGACGGACTCGGCCAGTTCGCCCTGCTCAAGGGATACGGCTCCGAGGGCCACGACTCCGCCCACCCCGACTACGGCGGCAACTACAACAAGCGCGCCGGCGGCCTCGCCGACCTCAACACCCTTCTGAAGCAGGGGAAGAAGTGGGGTGCGGACTTCGGCGTCCACGTCAACGCCACCGAGGCCTACCCCGAGGCGAAGAACTTCAGCGAGACCCTCGTCGACAAGAGCAGGCCCGGCTGGAACTGGCTCAACCAGAGCTACTACATCGACCAGCGCCGGGACGTGAACAGCGGCGACCTCGCCCGCCGCTTCCGGCAGCTGCGCGACGAGACCGACCCGGGCCTCTCGACGCTCTACATCGACGTCTACTACACGCACGGCTGGATCGCCGACAAGACGGTGCAGGCCATGCAGGCGCAGGGCTGGAACGTCGCCACCGAGTGGTCGGAGAAGTTCGAGCGGGCCTCCCTCTGGTCCCACTGGGCCAACGACCTCGACTACGGCGGCGTCACCAACAAGGGCCTCAACTCCCAGATCATCCGCTTCATCCGCAACGGCGAGAAGGACGTCTGGAACGACCACCCCGTCCTCGGCCAGACCGCCCTCGTCGACTTCGAGGGCTGGACCGGCGAGACCGACCACACCGCCTTCACCGCCAACATCTGGCAGCGCAACCTGCCCGCCAAGTACCTCCAGCAGCAGCGGATCACGCGTTGGAACGGTGACGACATCACCTTCACCGGCGGCGTCCGCGGCACCGTCGAGAACGGCCGCCGCACCTTCTACGAGCACGGCCGCAAGGTCCTCGACGGCGACGCCTACCTGCTGCCCTGGGCCGGCGGAAGCAAGCTCTACCACTACAACAGGACGGGCGGCCGGACCAGTTGGGCCGTGCCCGCCGGCACCGGCTCGTACACCGTCTACAAGCTCACCGACAACGGCCGGGTGAGGACCGGCACGGTCACCCCCGTCGGCGGCCGGATCACCCTCGACGCCACCGCCGGACAGCCCTACGTCCTCCACCCCGGCACCGCCCCGGCCGCCCCCGAGCCCCGCTGGGGCGAGGGCACCCCGGTCCGCGACCCCGGCTTCAACGACGCCCGGCTCGGCTCCTGGACGAAGACCGGCACCGTGGCCCGCGACACCGACGCGCACGGCCGCAACAGCGCGAAGCTCACCGGCTCCGCCGCCGCCTCCGTCCGCCAGCAGATCACCGGCCTGACCCCGGGCAAGCGCTACACCGCCTCCGTCCTCGTCGAGGTCGAGGCGGGGAAGACCCGCCCCACCACCCTGTCCGCCGGCGGCAGCTCCGTCACCGTCGCCCGCTCCACCCTGACCGACCGGGTCGCCGCCTCCGACTGGAACGGCACCCGCTTCCAGCGCGCCAAGACCACCTTCACCGCCCCCGCCACCGGCACCACCACCCTGCGCGTCGAGGCGGCGAGCGGCTCTGCCGCCGCCGTCCGCCTGGACGACGTCCGCATCGTCGCGAACGACCCGGCGACGAAGGCCGGGGCGACGGCGTACGAGGACTTCGAGGCCGTCGACCAGGGCTGGGGGCCCTTCCTCAAGGGCGACGCCGGCGGCACCACCGACCCGCGCACCCACATCGCCCAGCTCCACGCCCCCTACACCCAGGCCGGCTGGAACGGGAAGCTGGTCGACGACGTCCTCGAAGGCGCCGAGTCCCTCAAGTCCCACGACGAGAACAGCGGCCTGGTCTACCGGACGGCCCCCTGGACCGTCCCCATGAAGGACGGCCGCAGCTACCGCGTCGAGTTCGACTACCAGTCCAGCCACGCGGGCGCCTACGAATGGGTCACCGGCTACGACCGTACGACCGGCCAGGGCACCCCCGTCGAGACCCGCCGCACCCCGCTCGGGCAGCAGCAGACCACCGCCCACTTCTCCCAGACGGTGACCGCCGGTTGCGGCGACACCTGGACCGGACTGCGCAAGCGCGCCGACGCCCCCGACGGCGCCGACTTCGTCCTCGACCGCTTCACCGTCACCGACCTCGGCCCGGCCACCGAGCGGGCCGCCTGCGGCACGCTCCTTGTGACGGCGCCCGAGACCCTGGAACCGGGCCGGGCGAACACCGTCACCGCCACCTTCGGCAACGACGAGGCCGCCGCCGTCTCCGGCGCCGAGGCGACCCTCACCCTCCCCGAGGGCTGGACCGCCGAACCGGCCGGACCGGTCACCCTCGCCTCCGTCGCCCCGGGCCAGACGGCCACCGCCACCTGGCGGGTCACCCCGCCCGTCGACGCCGCCTACCGCCCCTACGACCTGGCCGCCGCCGTCACGTACGGCATCGGCGGCCAGCCGCGCCGGCTGACCGCGGCCACCACCGTCCGCACCCTGCCCCCGCCGCCCACCGCCGACGCCTGGGCGAGCGACCTCGACTGGACCTCCGCCGCCAACGGCTGGGGCCCCGCCGAGAAGGACCTGTCCAACGGCGGGACCGGCAGCGGCGACGGCGGCCCGCTCCGGATCGGCGGAGTCACCTACGCCAAGGGACTCGGCACCCACGCGACCGCGAAGGTGCGCTACTACCTCGGCGGACGCTGCACCTCCTTCACCGCCGAGGTCGGCGTGGACGACGCGCAGACCACCCGGGGCAGCGTCCAGTTCAGCGTGCTCGCCGACGGCACGGAGAAGGCGAAGTCCCCGGTCCTCAAGGCCGCCGACAGCGCCTGGCCGCTGACCGCCGACGTCACCGGCGCCTCGTACGTCGACCTGGTCGTCGGCGACGCCGGCGACGGCAACGGCAACGACCACGCGGACTGGGGCAACGCCCGCTTCCACTGCGGGACCTGACCCGCGGGCGCGGGCGGGAGCGGACGGAAAGCGCTTCCATCCACTCCCGCCGTGCTCATTGATTGCGTTCGGAAGCCGCTGCTACACCAGGCGCCAACCGGTCTCCACCACCCTTCCCGGGAGGCTCCCGTGCCCGTCCCCGCCTGGTCCCGCCGCACCTTCCTCGTGACCGCCTCCGCCACCGCGGCCGCCCTCGCCCTCGACCCCCTCGCCCACGCCGCACCGGTGCGGGCGTCCGAGGCGGACGAGTTCGAGACCCTGCGGCGGCGCTGGCTCGCCATCCAGCTCGGCTCCGGCTACGACGCCGGGGCCGAGCCCTACGCCTCCCGGCTCGCCGAGACCGGCACCCTCGCCCGCGCCTTCCGTGACACCATGGCGCCCACCGCCACCTCCCTGTGGCCCGGATACGCCTTCGACCCGCCCGCCGGCATCACCCAGAGCTACAGCCGGCTGTGGACGATGACCCAGGCGTACGTCCAAGGCGGCACGGGGCTCACCGGCGACCCCGGCCTCCTCGCCGATGTCCTGCGCGGCCTCGACCACCTCTCCGAGCGGGTCTACCACCCCGGCACCACCCGCTACGGCAACTGGTGGGAGTGGCAGATCGGCTCCCCGCGCCTGCTCATGGACATCGTCGCCGCCCTCCACCCGCAGCTCGGCGCCGAGCGGATCGCCGGCGCCTGCGCGGCCGTCGACCACTTCGTCCCCGACAGCGTGCTCGGCTCCTACACCGGCACCTCCACCGGAGCCAACCGCGTCGACCTGTGCCGCTCGGTCGCCCTGCGCGGTGTGCTCGGCGCGGACCCCGCCAAGATCGCCCTTGCCCGCGACGCACTGTCACCCGTCTTCCCGTACGTCACCAAGGGCGACGGCCTCTACGCCGACGGCTCCTTCGTCCAGCACACCTGGGTCGCCTACTCGGGCACCTACGGCCAGGTCATGCTCGACGGCCTCGGCCGGCTCTTCAGCCTGCTGGCCAAAAGCTCCTGGGACGTCACCGACCCGAACCGGCAGATCGTCCTCGACAGCGTCGAGAAGGCCTACGCACCCCTCGTCTACGACGGCCTGATGATGGACAGCGTCAACGGCCGTGCCATCAGCCGCGGTCTGCTGAGGAACGACGAGCGGCGGATCATGCGCTCCGACCACTTCCACGGCCAGGGGATCATCGCCGCCATCGCCCTGCTCGCCGGCGGCGCGAGCCCCGCCGAACGCGACCGCTGGCACGCGCGCGTGAAGGGCTGGATCGAACGCGACACCGTCTCCCCGATCCTGACCGCCCGCCACTTCGGCGTCGCCGACCTCGCCCGCCTCCACGCCGTCGCCGCCGCGCCCGTCCCCGCCGCCCCCGAACCCACCGGGCACCGGCTCTTCGCCGCCATGGACCGGGCCGTGCACCGCCGCCCCGGCTGGGCCGCCAACATCGCCATGGCCTCCGAGCGGATCGCGTACTACGAGTGCGGCAACGGCGAGAACCCGCGCGGCTGGCACACCGGCGCCGGAATGCTCTCCTGGTGGACGGAAGGCCAGGGCGGCCAGTACACCGACTGGTTCTGGCCCACCGTCGACCCCTACCGGCTGCCCGGCACCACCGTCTCCACCAAGCGCCTCGCCGACCGGGCCGGCGGCGAGTGGGGCGCGCCCAAGCCGGCCGTGAAGTGGGTCGGCGGTGCCACCGACGGCGAGTTCGCCGCCGTCGGCCAGCACCTCAAGGGCCTCGGCTCCACCCTCCAGGCCCGCAAGTCCTGGTTCTGCGCCGCCGATGCGGTGATCTGCCTGGGCGCGGGCATCACCGCCCGGGACGGCGTCCCCGTCGAGACGGTCGTCGACAACCGCTGCCTGGGAGAGGCCGGGAACGCGGCCTTCACCCGGGGCGACGGCTGGGCGCACCTCGCCGGGCACGGCGGCTGGGTCTTCCCCGGTCCGGGCGCTACGGAGCGGCTGCGCACCCTGCGCGAGGACCGCACCGGCGCCTGGAGCGACATCAACACCACCAGCTCCACCGAGCGCCGCACCCGCCGCTACCAGACCCTCTGGTTCGACCACGGCACCGACCCGACGGACGCCTCCTACGCGTACCTGCTGATGCCGGGCGCCTCGCCGGCCGGCCTCGCCGCCCGCGCCGCCGACCCCGGCTGGCTGCGGATCCTCGCCAACGGCGCCGACCGGCAGGCCGTCGCCGTCCCGTCCCTCGGACTGACCGCCGCCAACTTCTGGCAGGCCGGTACGGTGGACCGCCTCACCGTCTCCGCGCCCGCGAGCGTGCTGCTGCGACGGGGGCGCTCCACGGCGACTCTCGGCATCAGCGAGCCGCCCCGCTCCGGGCAGCCCTTCGAGCTGGTCTGGGACCGGCCGGTACGGGCCGTGCTCTCCCGGGACGCCACGGTGGAGGTGCTCGGCACCGGACCCGCGCTGCGGCTGCGGATCACGCCCGGTACGGCGTGCGCCACCCACCGTTGCACCCTGCTCCTCTAGGGTTTATGTGGAAACCCTACAATCGGCTGGGGTGTCTGGCTGTTGAGTCGGCCTGGTGGGGTGACGGTTCTGTCCGTCCCCACCAGGATTCGACACGCGAGACTGTACGGAGTCGACGGCGGGGTTTTCCCCACCGAGTTCGTAGGGTCGGTACATGACCGTTGTGGACCAGATCCCGAGCGAGCCCACCGACGCCCGTGGCCGTGTGGCCGAGCTGCACGAGCTGCGCGAGCAGGCTCGGCGCGGCCCGAGTGACCGGGCGACCGAGGCCCAGCACGCCAAGGGCAAGCTGACCGCTCGCGAGCGCATCGAGCTGCTTCTCGACCCTGGTTCCTTCCAGGAGGTCGAGCAGCTGCGCCGGCACCGCGCCAGCGGCTTCGGCCTGGAGGCCAGGAAGCCGTACACCGACGGCGTCATCACCGGCTGGGGCACGGTCGAGGGCCGCACGGTCTTCGTCTACGCGCACGACTTCCGGATCTTCGGCGGCGCCCTCGGCGAGGCCCACGCCACCAAGATCCACAAGATCATGGACATGGCCATCGCGGCCGGCGCCCCGCTGGTCTCCCTCAACGACGGCGCGGGTGCCCGCATCCAGGAGGGCGTCTCCGCCCTCGCCGGCTACGGCGGCATCTTCCAGCGCAACACCCGGGCCTCGGGCGTCATCCCGCAGATCTCGGTCATGCTCGGCCCGTGCGCCGGCGGCGCGGCCTACAGCCCCGCCCTCACCGACTTCGTCTTCATGGTCCGCGAGACCTCGCAGATGTTCATCACCGGACCGGACGTCGTCAAGGCGGTCACCGGCGAGGAGATCACCCAGAACGGCCTCGGCGGCGCCGACGTGCACGCCGAGACCAGCGGCGTCGCGCACTTCGCGTACGACGACGAGGAGACCTGCATCGCCGAGGTGCGCTACCTGCTGTCGATGCTCCCGCAGAACAACCGCGAGAACCCGCCGGCCGTCGCCTCCGAAGACCCGGCCGACCGCCGCTCGGACGTCCTGCTCGACCTCGTGCCCGCCGACGGCAACCGCCCGTACGACATGCACAAGGTCATCGAGGAGCTCGTCGACGACGGCGACTACCTGGAGATCCACGAGCGCTGGGCCCGCAACATCATCTGCGCCCTGGCCCGGCTCGACGGCCAGGTCGTCGGCATCGTGGCCAACCAGCCGCAGACCCTCGCCGGTGTCCTGGACATCGAGGCGTCCGAGAAGGCCGCCCGCTTCGTCCAGATGTGCGATGCCTTCAACATCCCGATCATCACCCTTCTGGACGTACCCGGCTTCCTGCCCGGCGTCGACCAGGAGCACGGTGGAATCATCCGCCACGGCGCGAAGCTGCTGTACGCCTACTGCAACGCGACCGTGCCCCGGATCTCGCTGATCCTGCGCAAGGCGTACGGCGGCGCGTACATCGTCATGGACTCCCAGTCCATCGGAGCCGACCTGACGTACGCCTGGCCCACCAACGAAATCGCGGTGATGGGTGCCGAAGGCGCCGCCAACGTCATCTTCCGCAAGCAGATCGCGGAGGCCGAGGACCCCGAGGCCATGCGGGCCCGCATGGTCAAGGAGTACAAGGCCGAGCTGATGCACCCGTACTACGCCGCCGAGCGCGGTCTCGTCGACGACGTCATCGACCCCGCCGAGACCCGCGAGGTACTGATCAAGTCCCTCGCGATGCTCCGCACCAAGCACGCCGACCTGCCGTCCCGCAAGCACGGCAACCCGCCTCAGTAAGAGGAGCCCACCTCAGTGACCACGTCTGCCACAGCCAGCCTTCTCCGCGTCGAGAAGGGCCACGCCGAGCCCGAGGAGCTGGCCGCCATCACCGCGGTCCTGCTCGCCCGCGCCGCCGCCACCCCCGCCGAGCAGCCCGCCCACCGCCGCCGCTCGACGGCCGGCTGGCGCCGCCTGGAGCGCGAGAACGGCTTCCGCGCGCCGCACAGCTGGCGCTGACGCCGCCGCACGCACGGCTAAGGGCCGGGCCCCGGTCGAGACCGGGGCCCGGCCCTTAGCCGTGCCCGGCGGGGCACACACGCCGAAGGCCGCGTTCCCCACAAGGGGACGCGGCCTTCGGCGAACGCCGGGGACAACTACCGCAGGCGGGCCATGAGGGCGTGCTCGACGAGGGTGATGAGCGCGCTCTTGGCGTCCGCGCGGTGGCGGGCGTCGGTCGTGATGATCGGGGTGTCGGGACCGATCTGGAGGGCCTCGCGGACCTCGTCGGGGGTGTACGGCTGGTGGCCGTCGAAGCCGTTCAGGGCGATGACGAAGGGCAGACCCGAGTTCTCGAAGTAGTCGACGGCCGGGAAGCAGTCGGCGAGGCGCCGGGTGTCGACCAGGACGACGGCGCCGATGGCGCCGCGGACCAGGTCGTCCCACATGAACCAGAAGCGGTCCTGACCGGGCGTACCGAAGAGGTACAGGATCAGGTCCTGGTCCAGGGTGATGCGGCCGAAGTCCATGGCGACAGTCGTCGTCGTCTTGTCGCCCGTGTGGGTGAGGTCGTCGATGCCCGCGGACGCGGACGTCATCACGGCCTCGGTTCGCAGCGGGTTGATCTCGGAGACGGCGCCGACGAATGTGGTCTTGCCCACGCCGAAGCCACCCGCCACCACGATCTTCGCGCTGGTGGTTGAACGGGTCGCGCCGCCGCTAGAGCTTGCGAAGTCCACTGAGCACCCTTTCGAGCAGTGTCACGTCTGGCTGACCGCCGGCGGCCTCGTCGCCGCCGGGCTGGTGGATGGCGACAAGTCCGGCCTCGGCCAGGTCGGCGACGAGAATCCGGGCAACGCCGAGGGGGATGGAGAGAAGTGCCGAGATCTCGGCGACCGACTTGATCTCGAAGCACAGCCGGCAGATCCGCTGGTGCTCGGGCAACTGCCCCTGCAGCCGGGACGGATCGGCCGTCGTACTGACCAGCGCCTCGATGGCGAGCTGGTAACGCGGCCGGGTCCGGCCGCCGGTCATCGCGTACGGGCGCACGAGCGGGTTGTGCCCGCCAGAGGCGCCCTGACCGCCCGCCCTGCGGCCCGGCGCGGCGGGCGCGCTCGGGCTGCCGGCGGCCGGGTGCTGAGGCTGGGGCTGCTGCTGATAGGGCTGCTGGGTGCCCTGTCTGCTCGGCGCGGAGGGAAAGTTGAAGCGGTTCTGCGCGGGGTCGCCCAGCGGCGCCTGATGCGCGTCGAAACCGTTGTAGGGGCTTGTGCCCGGGGGTGTACCCACGTCTCCTCCTCCGACTGCCTCGCGGCCCCATGTCCCTTGGAACCGCGCCACCGCACCCTACGGTGCGGTGGCGAGAAACGCACTGTCTGTCTGTTAGTTGAGAAGACTTCCCTGGAGTTCCGCCCGCAGGTCGGGGGTCAGGACGCTTCCCGCGCGGTCGACGAGCAGTGCCATCTCGTAGCCCACGAGACCGATGTCGGACTCGGGGTGGGCGAGCACGGCCAGCGAGGAACCGTCCGAGATCGACATGATGAAGAGGAAGCCGCGCTCCATCTCCACGACGGTCTGGTTGACGGCACCGCCCTCGAAGATCCGGGACGCGCCCGCGGTCAGCGAGGTCAGCCCGGACGCGACCGCCGCAAGCTGGTCGGCGCGGTCCCGGGGGAACCCCTCGGACATCGCCAGCAGGAGGCCGTCGGCGGAGACCACCACCGTGTGGGACACCCCGGGGGTGTTGTCCACGAAGTTGGTGATCAACCAGTTCAGATTCTGCGCCGCCTGGCTCATCGCGCTCACACTAACGCTCCTGGTTGTAGGTGTTGCCCGGGCCGAGGCCCGATCCGTTCGTGTCCGTACCCCCGCTGCGTCCCTGCTGGACTCCGCGGCGCAGGTTGCTCAACCTGCCCCGCACGTCCTCGGGTGCGCGGGAGACCTGTGGGCCGCCCTGCGGGGTCTGCTCCGCGGCTCCCTCGACCAGGTTGGCCTTGGGGACCCGTCGCGGAAGGCCGGAGGGGGTGACCCCGCCCGCCTTCGGGTCGCGGAGCTTCTCGGCCCGGGACCAGCGCTCGTCGTTGGCGGAGCGCCAGTCCCCGGTGCCGTCGGCTTCGTCGCCGGCCGGACCCGCGGTCTGGGCCGACGGCGCGGACCGCGGCGCCTGCGGGGTCTGCGGCGCCTGCGGGGCGACGCTGCCGCGGCGCGGCAGACCGGCGTCGGTCAGCGCGTGGCCGGCGTCCGGGGAGGGGCTCGGCGTGGCACCCGGACGGTCGAAGCCTACGCGGTCACGGTCCTGTTCGGGAGCGGCCTGGACAGATTCCGATTCCGTCCCGAACTGCTGCGCGTAGCCGTCGCCGTAGCCGGCCTGCTGCTGCCAGTCTCCCTGGTGGGGCTGGGGTTCGTAGCCGCTCTGGTATCCGTTGTGGCCACTCGTGCCGCCGTCGTACGAGGCTTCCGCATATGCCTGCTCGCGGTAGCCGTCGGCGGGCTGCTCGTACTGCTCGTACCCCTGCTGCGGGAAGCCGTAGGCGTCCTGGCCCTGCGGGTAGTCCTGCCCGTAGTCCTGGGCGTACTCCTGCGGGTAGTCGCCGGACCGCTCCGCGCCGTACTCCTGCTGGTGCTCCTGCGGTACGTACGTCTGCTGCCCGGAGGCGTCCGTCTCGTCCCGGTACAGCGGGCGGTCGTCGCCCTGCTGCATCTGGGCCCCCAGGGCCGCCCGGCGCTCCTCGCGCATCAGGGAGCGGTTCACCGGGTCGAGCTGACGCTCGTCGGCCGGCTGCTCGTAGCGCGAGTCGTCGAAGCCCAGCTCGGCCGCGGTCCGCATCGGCTGTGCCTGCGGCTCGAAGGCGTGCTGCGCCTGCTGCGGGATGATCTGCGAGACGGTGAAGTCGTCCTGCACCGGCTGCTCGCCGCCACCGCCGTGCGTGATCGCGTCCGGCAGCATGACCAGCGAGGTGGTGCCGGCCTGCTCGCCCGAGGGGCGCAGCTGGACCCGGATGCCGTGCCGGTCGGCGAGGCGGCCGACCACGAACAGGCCCATGCGCTGCGAGACGGCGGCGTCCACGGTCGGCGGGTTGGCCAGCTTGTGGTTGATGTCCGCGAAGTCCTCGGCGGTCAGGCCGATGCCCTTGTCGTGGATCTCGACCATGACGCGGCCGTCGGGCAGGCGGGTCGCGGTGACCCGGACCTTGGTCTGCGGGGAGGAGAACGTGGTGGCGTTCTCCAGGAGCTCGGCGAGCAGGTGCACGAGGTCGGTCACGGCCTGGCCGTGGATCTCGGCGTCGGGGACGCCGGCCAGCTCGATGCGCTCGTACTGCTCCACCTCGGAGGAGGCGGCGCGCATGACGTCGACCAGCGGGACCGGCTGGTCCCAGCGGCGTCCGGGCTCCTCGCCGGCGAGGACGAGGAGGTTCTCGCCGTTGCGGCGCATACGGGTGGCCAGGTGGTCCAGCTTGAAGAGGTTCTCCAGCTGGTCCGGGTCGGCCTCGTTGTTCTCCAGGTCGGTGATCAGGGTCAGCTGGCCCTCGATCAGCGACTGGTTGCGGCGCGAGAGGTTGGTGAAGATCGCGTTGACGTTGCCGCGGAGCATGGCCTGCTCGGCGGCGAGCCGGACGGCCTCGCGGTGCACCTGGTCGAAGGCGCGGGCGACCTCGCCGATCTCGTCCTGGGAGTCGATCGGGATGGGCTGCACACGGGTGTCGACCCGGCCCGGCTCGGTGCGGGAGAGCTGGTCGACCAGCATCGGCAGGCGCTGCTCGGCGATGGAGAAGGCGGCGGTGCGCAGCTCGCTCATCGAGCGGCTCATCTGGCGGGCCATCATCCCGGCCAGGATGAAGGCGGCGAGCAGGGCGATCACGACGATGCCGCCGTTGACCCAGGCGTCGGTCTGGGCGTCGCTCGCGATGCCGGCGGCCTCGGTCACGGCCTTGTCGACGAGCTCCTTCTCGACCTCGGTGTAGCCGTCGAACTTGGCGGTGGCGACGGCCATCCAGGTCTCGGCGGTGATGCCCTGCTGCTTGAGGTCCGCGAGCGCGTCGGCGTCCTTCGCGGAACCGATCAGCTGGGCCACGCCGGTGTACACGGAGCCGTCGCCGCCCTTGGGCAGCTCGACGCCGGCCGCGGCCATCTTCTTGGAGCCCTCGGCGGCCTTGCCGGCCATGACCTTCTTCAGCCGCTCCACGTCGGCCTCGGTGCCACCCGACTGGTACTCGCCGAGGGCGATCTGCTCCAGGTAGTTGTACGAGTTGAACGCAACCGACTGCTGCGCGAAGACGTCGTCCTTCTTGGAGGGACGGACCAGGAGCTGGGTGCCGATCGACCGCTGCAGGGACTCGGCGGCCTTCGCGAGCTGGATCGCGTAGACCGTACGGCCGTAGCTGGTGATGTTGCCGGTGCCCAGACCGAGCTCGTTGGAGAACTCCATCAGGTAGTGCTGGACCTCGGTGTACTTGCGCTGGGTCTCCACCGGGTCGAGCGCGCGGGTGTAGGCGACCTTGCGCAGCTCGGCGAGCTTGGGCTCGGCGTTGCGGAAGAGGCCGAGGCGGCGCTCCAGGCCCTGCCCGCTCGGCAGGTTGGTGGCCGCCTCGTCGAACTTCAGCTTGGCGGCGTCGGTGGCCGCGTACGCCTGGGTGACCTCGTCGCTCTCGCGGTCGGCGGCGTCCTTGGCCTTGAGCAGCGGGATGGCGGTGAGGTCACGCTCGTTGAGCAGCGCCTGGCTGTACTCCGAGGCGGCGCGCACGATGAGCGCCGTCTTCTCGGCGTCCTTCGCCTCCTGCCAGGTGTCGATGGCGGTCTTCACCTGGAAGCCGCCCATGACCAGGCCGACGAGCACGGGTATGAGGAGGATGGCGTTCAGCCTGGTGGGCACGCGCCAGTTGCGCGGGGACAGCTTGCTGGAGCTGCCCTTGCGGCTCGGGGCCGGGGGCGTCACGGGCTCGTCCACGGGTGCGAACCCCGGGCGGGACGGCGGCGTGAAGTTGCCCCGCGCCTGCTGTTCCGCGGAGCTTTCCTTGCTTCGCCTCACTCGACCAACAACCTCTCGGCGTCGGCACCTACGTTGTGCCGGTGTTTCGTTCAGGGCCGTACTACTCGGGAGTTCATGAATTGCAGCACGTGAAGGGGGTCCCCTCCAAACAGTGCGGAGCAGCCGGTTTTTCTGGCTCGCACCCGAGATAAAACGGGCATAAAGAGCGAGCCCCGCCAAAAAGCGGGGCTCATGTGAGCGCAGCGGCACCGATCGGATGCGTCGGGTGTCCGAGGCGCCCCAATTCTCTGTCGAAATGTTATGAACCCCGGGACGGTCGTGTCGAAGGACACAGACCGCCCCCAAAACCTCTACGACAACTGCCGTATCCCGGCTTCTACTTGATGTGTACTACTTCAGACGCGCCATGAGGGCGTGCTCGACGAGGGTGATGAGCGCGCTCTTGGCGTCCGCGCGGTGGCGGGCGTCGGTCGTGATGATGGGAGTGTCGGGACCGATCTGGAGGGCCTCACGGACCTCGTCGGGCGCGTACGGCTGGTGGCCGTCGAAGCCGTTCAGAGCGATCACGAAAGGAAGGCCGGAGTTCTCGAAGTAGTCGACGGCGGGGAAGCAGTCCGCCAGACGCCGGGTGTCGACCAGGACGACGGCGCCGATGGCGCCGCGGACCAGGTCGTCCCACATGAACCAGAAGCGGTCCTGACCGGGCGTACCGAAGAGGTACAGGATCAGGTCCTGGTCCAGGGTGATGCGGCCGAAGTCCATGGCCACCGTGGTGGTGGTCTTGCCTCCGGTGTGCGTCAGGTCGTCGATGCCCGCCGAAGCCGCCGTCATCACGGCCTCGGTCCGCAGCGGATTGATCTCGGAGACCGCGCCGACGAACGTGGTCTTGCCCACGCCGAAGCCGCCGGCCACCACGATCTTCGCGCTGGTGGTCGAACGACCCTGCGGAACGGATCCGCCGCTAGAGCTTGCGAAGTCCACTGAGCACCCTTTCGAGCAGTGTCACGTCCGGCGTGCCGCCGGCCTCTCCGTTGCCCGGCTGGTGGATGGCCACCATGCCCGCCTCGGCCAGGTCGGCCACGAGGATGCGGGCGACGCCGAGCGGCATCGACAGGAGCGCCGACACCTCCGCCACCGACTTCACCTCACGGCACAGGTGGCAGATCCGCTGGTGCTCGGGGAGCAGGGTGGCCAGGTGCGCGGGGTCGGCCGTGGTGCTGACCAGCGCCTCGATGGCGAGCTGGTAGCGCGGCCGGGTCCGGCCGCCGGTCATCGCGTACGGACGGACCAGCGGCTGGTCGCCCTCGTGTCCGTACGGGTCGTCTATCGAGGCGCCGTACGGATCGTGAGAGGCGGGGGGCGGGGTCATGAATCCTCCGGGCGTGACGGCAGAGGCCTCTGCCGTCTGATGGGGCCGGTGGGGGGCCGGGTCGGTCAGCCGGTCAACCGGACAGTCGGTCAGCCGGTCCGTCGGTCAGCCGGTCC